>JABEUM010000141.1 GCA_013044475.1 Acidimicrobiaceae bacterium
CCACTCGGATTGTTGCTGTTCGAGTCGAGCGAGTAACTGACGCCAGTAGCAATTGGCAGCGGATCGGTCAGGGTCACTTGATCACCAAACAGAAGATTGTTGGCAGACGAGGCAATGGTAAAGGTCGAGTTATCTCCCGCTGTAATTGGTGTCAAGCCAGCAGTTTTGGTGATGGTGAGGGTCGGGGTTGTCTCAGAGGCAACGTCCACATTAATCAATGCGCTGGACTTGGCTGTTCTTTCACCGAGGGCAATCGTAGCCGTGTTTTCCAATGTTTGAGTCGGGGCCGAGCCAGCCGTCGAAACATCTACCACGACATTTGCAAAACTCGGGTCGTATATTCCAGTTGCAGATGGGGTGTAAGTACAAGTCACGGTACTCGACGCCAGCGTACAGTTATCCCAAGCTATCTGACTCGCGGCGGGCTTGTTGGTAGCGGAGTCCAGCGAGTAACTAATACCCGTCCCCGATGGCAGTGGATCGGTCAGGGTCACCTCGCCGTAATCCCAGCCAACGACAGCTAGCTTGCTCATGGTAAAGGTCGAGCTACTTCCTGCGGTTATGGGTGTCGTGCCAGCAGTCTTGGTGATGGTGAGGGCTGGGGCTGCCGAAACAATCGATATCGAAGCTTTGGAGTGCTCAACTATTCCGTCAGCGGAGATGGTCGCGGTGTTATCGAGTGTCTCAGTAGGTGCGGCGCTACTGGCGGAGACGTCGATTACGACATCGGCAAATGAGAAGGATCCATTGTTCGGCGCAGTGAAACTACAACTAACCACCTGAGTCGGAATTATCGCACAACTTGTCCAAGCTACCTCTGAACCACTCGGATTGTTGCTGTTCGAGTCGAGCGAGTAACTGACGCCAGTAGCAATTGGCAGCGGATCGATCAAGGTCACTTGATCACCAGATAGAAGATTGTTGGCAGACGAGGCAATGGTAAAGGTCGAGCTATTTGGCGCGGTAATTGGTGTCGTGCCAGCGGTTTTGTTGATAGTGAGGGTCGGCTTGGCAGAACTAGGACATGCACCATGGCTCAGTACGAACTGGCCCGTCCAAGTAGTGGAGATCTTTACCTCAGCATTTAGTGGTGTATCAAAAGCATAGGACTCTGGATTGGCAAGCGTATCGGTGAAATAGTGAGCTGACCCACCCGGAACCGGACCGTTCGAAAGGTAAAGAGGGACAAAATTCGGCTGGGTAGATGACCACTCGACGGAGATATAGGCAGGAATCTCCGACTCTGTCAGCCCCGATGTAGTGATAACAAATCCCCACTGATTCGGATCGCTTCCACAGCTGAAATTCGATAAGGATGATTGTTTAACAAATATCGTTTGAAGCGAGGTTGCAGACGCAGTCGTCGCAAAGGCCGGGGCCAAAAATACCAAACAACACTATTGCTAAGCCGAACAACTTAGCTATATAGCTACCTAGCTTCTTCATCCTTACCCCGATCTTCGCTTCCCAAAATCAGACTCTCTTCAAACCTCACGAACCCCTACCAGGGTCGCTGCGGCCGATGGCGCCCACCGGACTTACTCGTAAGCCTGCTAAGGCCGAGCACCCATAAACATTCTTAAACACTTTCACTAAAGTTTTCTCGGCTACTGGCCGATAAACCGTCCTTACCCCCAACCTACCGCGCCGGAATAAGCAGTTACCCGTCATTACATTGGCAAAGTTCCATCAAATAATTCATCTTTCTCCATCAGGAGTTTTTCTAAATTGAGACCCTCAGAACCATCGAATATTGAAATATAAAACTGTTCTTGTTATTCATATATGACCATTTGACTCACTTCTTTTGGGGCTATGGGGGCCGACAGTTTGCAAGGGGCTTTCGATGCCTAAATAACAACAAGGAACGAACAAATTAATCTGGATCGTCCGAGGTGCAACGAACACAGCATCCACAGTTGTGACACAAACGCTCGCTATGATTGATGCGGTCTGTTTTATTGGTCCATCTACGCCTAGAACGAGTTAAGTACCCGTGCCTTTGCGTGGGCAAATGTCCGATTCAGTTGAATTATTATCCACGGGTCCCTCAAGCAAGCATTGACATTGCTGTCCGGCGGCATCATTGGAATCCAGAAATTGAGGTGGCAATCTGGTGAAATACAAACTGACGATAGCCATTGGGTTAGTTGTAGTGGTGGCTGGATCAGCAACTGCGCTATATTTTGGCGGCCGGTCCTTACCCGCGACGCATAACGCAGCATCGGTCGTTTCCCCTAGTAGCCCGCTATCCAAACTCGTCGGCGGCCAAAGTCAGGAGGTCATTAGCGAGGCGGAATCGCAGCTACCAAGCATAGTGGCGAACGAAGCATGGATTAAGTCGATCGGGCTCAGGATCGAACCCACGGCTAGAGCACCGTGGGGTACTTTGGCGCTAGCGGTACAGACACGCGCTTATGAGGTTAATGCCCTCTTGGCTCATTTGAGCAATACCCTAAGACCTGCCTCTGCGAACCAGAACGTAGGCTCAGTCGTAACAGCAGCAGTGTCGTCAATAGTGGCCAATCGGACGACATACCTAGATGAAGCCCTTGCCACCAAGGTCCTGGACAGTATGCTTCTTGCTCAGGCCAAAGCCACAAACTCTGTGGTCCCTTACGCCCAAGCGAAAGCGCAAGCTGAGGCGAACTACTCTGGATACCTTAAGCAGGGATCTCCTCCGCTTCATCTTCTGGGGGGACAGACGGCCAAAGAGAGCTTTGTCTCACCAAATGCCATTACTGGGTTGCAGGATGCACTAACAATAATGCAGATGGAGGTCAAAATCGCTGGCCAGCTCTACGGCGCAAACGGAGGAATCAACAATCGAAGGTCGGCACTGGCGGCTTGGATGGCTGGACACCTTGCAATCGCGCCTATAACACTTTCGAACAGCCCGGTTTCCTTGAGTCAACTCCCGACCTACCTGCCAGCAGTGATGTGAGAATTAGCCCAGTAATAGCCAGATCTCCAAACACCGGGAGCTTGTAAAAGACTCTGCCCCGATCTCCCGATGCGAAAAAAGTATTTCGCATCCCCCTATTGGTCAGTGAGATATTGAAGCCTGCAGAACTAGCGGACGGTTTGGCCTCATCCGATACTCGACAAACTTGATATCGGTACATTCACCTGCGCCAAAATGCTTTTCATCGACCTGGCTCCCGCAGGATTATGTGAAATGCGCGCCGTTCAGCGATGTTGTCGTGTGACTCTAGAATTGCTGGACTTTCATCATCGCCTAGTTAGCTGAGCGGGCGACTGATTATCATCGATTGTCAAGTGCACTTCGAACTTCGAGCAATTCCCGCTGTAGGCTAACAACGATAAAGGCCACCATAAAGGAGCATACTTGGTGAAATTCCCATTTCTAAGTCCAGAGTGGATCGAGGAGGCGAGAAGATTACGCCAGAGCCATTCTGAGCAAGAACCATCCATTGCTACCAATATCCGGATGAATCAGATAGTTACTGAATTACCCTTTGGCGAAGGCGAACTCCATATTTACATTGACACGAGCCAAGGGTTCCTGGATATGGAGATAGGCGAGCTAGAAAACCCGGACATCACCATAGCCTTGGACTATGCCACGGCGAAGGCCCTTTTTGTTGAGATGAACCCGCAGGCGGGAATCGAGGCGTTCATGGCTGGCAAAATTAGAGTCACCGGTGATATGACCAAGTTGATGTCGCTCCAAGGAGCGATGCCGCAAAACGGCGCAGACATCATCGGACAGCAAATCAAGGATATGACCGATTAACCATTAGATCCGAGCGGAAATCAGTTCCTAAAGAAGAATTGCTAAAAGACGTACAGGTTTACCGAAGATCCATAGTGGACCGTTGTGCCCGCTGACGGGCCCGTCCCCAATGCGTGGGTCGCTCCGGATGGCCCGTAGATGTTAGCCACAGTCAAGCCTGCGTTAGTCAACGCACTCTGGGCCTGGCTTATGGTATCTCCTAGGACATTTGGCACCTGAACAAGGTGCGGGCCCTGAGACACCGTAACAGTTACCGTTGAACCCTTCGCTGCCAACTGCCCAGCAGATGGGTTGGTAGACATCACGGTCCCCACGGCTACGGTGTCGGAATAAGCGTTGATGATGTTGGCTACTAGCCCTAGGCTTCCCAACTGGCTGGTAGCCTGCTGGGCGGTAGAGCCGACGAGATTCGGCACATTTCTAGGCGCTGGTCCCTTAGATACAACTAAGGAAACGCTCGACCCATAGAGGACTGTGCCGGCATTGGGGCTGGAGGATATGATGATCCCGGAAGCGACTGTCTCCGAATAGCTCTTAGTAACTGTATATTTCAGACCTTTGGCCCCAAGAACGGACTCCGCAGCGGTGATTGAAATGCCCTTGAGTCGTGGTAGCAATACCGGCGGCGGCCCCTTGGATACCACTAACTTTACCGTCGTAGTGTCGGGAATGATCACCCCCGCCGCTGGAGACTCGGAGATCACCTCGCCTTTCGGTAAGGTTTTTGAGTAGGAATATCCGGCCAAGGACGAAGTTAGCCCGACCGATTTCAACCGACTGCTGGCCTGGGTGAAGGTCGAACCAGCGACAGCCGGGATTTTCACCTTTGCGGGAGGCAGTATTTTTAGCAGTCCAGTCCCCACCGCACCAGCGAAAGCGAGCACCGCCACGAGCAAAAATAGCCAAAGAGCCATCCACCATCTACTCCGTTTCTTCTTCCGCTTGGTGGTGTCGCCTTTGGCGAGTTGGTTGGTATTGTCCCCTTCGTCCGGACTTAGCGAGCTTGGCACTTCAGAAGAGACCAAGATCGAAGTCTGGGTAAAGGCCTCTAGATCAAAGAAATTTGAACCGGGCGCATTTGCTCCTACGCCGACTGGCTCTAGTTCCGCCTCCGAGCTTACATTTATCGTATTCTGAACGAAGAGCGAGGTCTTGTCGATTTCACTTTGAGCCGAAGGGACATCATAAAAGTGATGCAGTTCTAGCGGCCTAGGTGGCTCAAGCACCCTGACGAGAGACTCAAGCTCACCGACGAGGCTCGGAGCGGTAATTCGTTCCTCGGGATCGGCCCTGCAACAGTTTTCGATCAAATTCGAAAGCCTTCCATGCTCTGGAAGCGCCTTTAAGTCTACGTCGACTCGAGCCATCAACGTGGACAGGGTTGTGTCACCGACAAAGGGGAGCTTGCCGGTCATCGACTCGTAGATTATGAGCCCCGTTGAATAGACATCCGATGCCTCGGTCGAATCTAAGCCCTTAGCCTGTTCGGGCGACGCGTACTTCGCGGTGCCGATGAGTACACCAATTGGTTCGGTCCAAGCTGACTCAGACAGAGAGCGAGCGAGTCCAAAATCGGCAATCCGCACCCTGGCCTCTTCGTCAAAGAGAAGGTTTGCCGGCTTCATATCCCGGTGGACGTACCCCCTCGAATGGGCGTAGGCCAACCCTTGAGCGACCTGGAGGGAGAGAGCAGCGGCCCTCGGCTCATCGAGCACCTTGCCAACGGAAAGATACTCCCTCAGCGAGCCACCGGATAGGTACTCGAGCACAAGGTATGGAGTGCCGTTCGACTCGCCCCAGTCAAAAACCCTCATGACCGAAGGGTGATTAAGTGCCGCAGCGGAGGTCGCCTCTGCCCTAAATCGCTTGGTGAATACTGGATCGCCAGCTAAATTAGCGTGCAGGAGCTTGATCGCGACCTTTCGGCCCAAGGACTTGTCCTGGGCGAGGTAAACGTCACCAGAAGCGCCCTTGCCAATTAAGGCCACGAGGAGGTATCGCCCTCCGAGCACCATTCCGATACTTTCACCTGAACCGGCGACCACAACCCTCACTTCTGCTAAAACACAAACTTGAAGTTACAAAAAATCTAGCCAACTTTAATGAAAAGAGCTTCTTATTTAGTGGCTAAAACAAGAGTAACACCCATTAGCTAAGACTGTTGACACTCAGTTAGCCAACAACGCTTTGAGATCTTCCTCTGTCAAAATCACGACACCAAGTTTTTGCGCCTTGCTTACTTTGGATGCCCCAGGAGCAAACCCAGCAATCAACGCAGTCGTCGCAGAAGATACCGATGAGGTAACTTTAGCGCCATGTTCTCTCAATCGGGACTCAACCTCCTCGCGAGTCATGTCCGAAATCGTTCCCGTGACCACATAGCTTCGCCCAGCCAATGCAGTTGTGCCAACGACTACGGAAACTGATCGTCCAACTCCAGCGGCTACCAATCGCTCGATCTGCGTCTTGCCCCAATTGCTCTGGACGTACTGTACGAAAGAGCCCGCGATAGCCTCCCCCACCCCATCTATCTGGGATAACTCGGCAACATTCGCATCAAGGGCAGCACTAAGAGTCCCGTAGCGATCGGCGATCAAACTAGCCGCACTTTCACCAACGTGTTTGATTGAAAGACCCAGTATTACCTTCGAAATCGGCCTCTCTTTTGAGGCGGTTATCTGGGCAATCAAAGAATCTGCCATTTTCTCCTTGGTATTTGGCAATTTAAGGAGTTCTTCTCGATCAAGCGAGTAGAGGTCGGCTGGCGTAGAGACCAGGTGGGCTTTTATCAGTTGCGCAACCCTCTTCTCGCCTAAGCCCTCGATACGCATACAACCCCTAGCGGCGAAGTGAACAATTCTTTGTAGGACCTGAGCCGGACAGTCAAAGTTTGGGCAATAGGTGTCCGATTCACCCTCGGGCCTGATGAAAGGGGTGCCGCACTCGGGACAGAGTTTAGGAAAGCTCCACGGCAACGAGTCCGGCCCACGCTCAGTCGGCACCGCTCCGATGACTTCGGGTATGACGTCGCCAGCTTTTCTAACAACGACGACGTCCCCGGGTCTAACGTCTTTGATCGCTACTTGATCTTGATTATGCAGAGTCGCCATCTGGACGGTAGAGCCGCCGACGAACACCGGCTCTAGCACCGCATAGGGAGTAGCCTTACCCGACTTGCCGATCGAAACTAGGATGTCGATGAGCTTGGTGGTCCTCTCTTGCGGGGGAAACTTGTATGCGATTGCCCAACGTGGCGCCCTCGCCGTTGAACCGATCTTTTCCCTAAGGGAGAGATCGTCCAGCTTAATCACCGCACCGTCGATGTCATAGTCGAGATCGTGCCGATGCTCTTCGTAGTAAGCGACCAGCTCTTCGATTTCGCTTTGAGAGTTCACGCATTGGGCGACCTCATTTACCGGAAAGCCCATCTCCTTTAGGTACTCGAGGGTCTGGTGATGCGTCTCGAAGCTGGGTCCACCAATGCACTCTCCTAGCTGGTAGCACCATAATGAAAGTCCTCTAGTAGCGGTGACCTTCGGGTCTTTTTGGCGCAAAGATCCAGCGGCTGCGTTTCTTGGGTTAGCAAATCGACCTTGGCCCTGCTCCTGTCGGTTCTTATTTAGCGCGTCGAAGGCCGAAATAGGCATATAAAGTTCACCCCTAACCTCGAGGATCTCTGGCACTGTTCCGCCGTCGCCCCTTTCCTTGAGCACCTTTGGTATCGCTTTAATTGTCATGACATTCATAGTGACGTCCTCACCCACCACGCCATCGCCACGGGTCGCTGCACGCTCTAAGATGCCATTTCTGTAAAGAAGTGAAACCGCCAATCCATCAATTTTCAGCTCGAAAAAAAGCGGCGGCGATCCAGCACTACCTGCGGCTTCGAGCGACCTATCGAGACGACCGATCCACCGAAGCAGCTCACCTTGGTCAAATACATTATCCAAGCTCATCATCGGAGATAGATGAGTCACTGATGAGAAGAGGGGTGAAATTCCACCGCCCACTTTGTGTGATGGAGAATCCGGATCATCCAACTCAGGAAAACTCGCCTCAATCGCCTTCAGCTCGGCCATTGCAGTATCAAAATCGGCGTCAGTCAACTCCGGGGAGTCCAACATGTAATATGCGAAGTTGGCTCGCTGGATAGCCAACCGAAGTTCAAGGACCCTTTCTTTCGGAGCTATCTCCTGAAATTCGCTAAGGCCACGGTCCTCATCGGCCCCATTGTCTTTGAAACTCATCTGGCTACCACCGCAGAGCCGACGACAAGATCGCCACGATAAAGGGCGACGCTCTGACCCGGAGCAACCCTTCGAATCGGCTCGTCTAGCCAAAGGATACTATTTTCGAGCCTCGCCTCCCTCGTCTTGGCGTGTGCCGAAGTCTGAATCAGGATGGTCTCGCATGGCTCTGGAGCGACGTCTCTAAATGTGAAGTCTCGCAGTTCTATCTGCTTTACTTCTAGATCCTTCTCGGTTCCCACAAATACCTTGTGCGCCAGATGATCCTTTTCAACTACATAGTTGCGCAAAGCGGTTCCACCGGCATTTATTCCACGCCGTTGACCGATAGTCACGGTCTCTATCGAATCGACCATGCCCAGATCCTCACCGGTCCCATAACGCTCAATCCTCGCCGGAGTTATCGGGACCCTCTCCGCGAGAAACTTCTCCCTAGAGGTCTTGGAGGAGATAAAACAGACGTCTAGGGAGTCGGGCTTGGTTGCACTCCGGAGGCCAAGTTCGGATGCTATCTCCCTAACCCTCGTCTTGGTCATCTCCCCAATCGGAAAAAGAAGCCTCGCTAGCTGCGATTTGGTAAGCATCGAAAGGACATAGGACTGATCCTTGAATGGGTCCACACCCCTTGCGAGCCAGTTACCATCCTCCAAAGCAGCAATCCTTGCATGGTGCCCGGTCGCCAATAAGTCATATTCGAGCCGTTCGACCCGATTTAGTAGCTCGCCAAATTTGAGATGCCTGTTGCATTCGATGCACGGATTCGGCGTCAAACCCTCCACGTGGGCTTTGACGTAGTAATCAACCACCTTTTCATCAAAGGAGTCAACCATGTTGAAAACAAAATGTCTGATGCCGATCTGTTCGGCGACTCGTCTGGCATCCTCGACATCGGAGACCGAGCAGCAACCGGAATCCGAGACTCCCCCCCAAAGCTTCAAGGTGACACCAACAACTTCGTATCCAGAGCGAACCAAGAGGGCAGCTGCCACCGAGGAGTCCACACCACCGGACATGGCAACGACTACTTTTCTTGGACGATTGATCATAGAACTACTGCTTTCCACCTCTATACGCGACGCCAAGTGAATTCAAGACCTCTACTAGAACACCGGGACTATCCGAGATGATCCCATCACAGCCCAACTCCACTAGATAACCCATCCTTTTCGGTTGATCCACGGTCCAGATATGTACCGCCACACCCCTTTTGTGTGCATAATCTACCAGTCCAGGGCTCAAGTACTCATTCCCTTCGAGGGTGTCTGGAAGCTGCAAGGCGCAATAATCGAAGGGGTTGTCTCCTGGTTCCCCCGACAGAAAATCCTTATAGAACGAGTAAGCCTCATCGGTGGATGCGGAGGTAAATATCTCAGGATCACATTTTCTTATCCGCTTTAGCGGCTCCGGATGAAATGAAGCGACGATCGTACGGTCCTTTGCGTCATATCGTTCTATAGTCTTCGCAAGTCGAGCCTCGAAACCGGCGTCGGGGCCAAAATCATCCTTGATATCAAGATTGCATACGAGGTCCGGAAAACCCTCGAGCACCTCTTCAATTCTGAGTAGGCGAAATCTATCGTCCTGGGACCGGCGACCCCTATAGGGGAAAGACCCCTCCTTATCCTGAAAGCAGTACCCGGCATCCATGGCCGCTATCTCTTCGAAGCCCGCCTCGTCGATCCCCAGTTCCACCCCGGTAGCGCTAGTTAGATCTCGGTCATGATTGCAGACAATCACTCCGTCCAAGGACAGATGGAGGTCGAGTTCCAGAGCATCCACGCCCTTGCGAGCCGCCGATTCAAATGCGAACTGGGTCGACGCAGGGGCTTCATTTGCTCCACCCTGATGGGCAAAGGAGAGTACCCTTTTTGAAAGCCATTGGTTATACACACCAGAGAAGCTAGCCGCTCGGGTAGTGTCTTTTTGAATGCTTGATCACATCCTTTTAGACATAGCCGGCGCAATTAGAGCGACGATGGAGAATGCCATGCTCGAACGCTCCTCAATCGAGGAGCGATTCCAGATAGATGTCTGGCTGGGTGACATCAGTTTTGAGACCTCCTACTCCTTGCCCGGAGAGGCGAATCCTCCGAAAGTCCGAGCTGATCTCAGCTTCGAATGGCCCACTTGGTCGCAAAGCGCCTATCGGTCATGGGCAATTGGGGAGTCCGAAGGCGACAAGCCGGAGTTCACACTGCAACTCGCGCTTAGGATCCAAAGGCTTTCCGAGCGGCCCAATATGGCCGACATATCCGGAACGGCCCCCCTCTCTTCGCCGGTAATGCTCGAAGGGATTATAGAGCTGACCTCGATTAGCGTCGAAGAGAGCCTAGAGATGGAGGAGGGAAACACCGAGTGCGCCGTAGAGTTCCTCTACGAGTCGAGTTTTCACCTCGCGGATCCAATCTTAGAAGACCCTTCCAAGCTCGAAGGAGAGCTCAAACCGCTGGGAACCTGGCTTGCCTCAGTGCTCGTAAAGCTCGCTGACCTGCCGCTCAGCTACCTCCCCCCAGATGAAAATGAAGAATGACCCACTGAGTTTGAGTCGTGGAATCTTCAGCCCATAAAGGATAAGTTCATAAGGATACAAAGTCCATATCGCTAGCCGAAGCGTCGTGCGATCCGCCCCGACCGGCGACTCGACTCGACTCGCCGGTGCTATCACAGTCCATTTCGATCAGCGCTCGATAATGTGCCTTAGGTCCTCCTCAGGCCTGGCGCCGAAGTGACTAACCACCTCTTTTGCGCACAGTAGACCCAACCTCGTAGACCCTTGTAGATCAAGGCCAAAGTATTTGCCGGCTATAAAGCCCGCTGCATACTGATCCCCGGCTCCGGTAGTATCGATCACCCGCTCAGCAAGGCTCTGGATCGCTACTACCTCGCCAGAACCGAAGCTGAGTGCACCTTGTGCACCAAGGGTTATCGAGCCATCGATCCCTAGCCCCGTTAGCCACTTAGCCGACTCCTCTGGGTCGTGGATTCCACTCAGCCGAGTCGCTTCATCCTGATTCCCAATGACCGTGCTCACCCCACTGTTTAGCAGTCTCATAATCCGAGAATGATGCCTTTCGACGAGATTAGGGTCAGATAAGGAAAGGACCACTTTCCTTTTTGCTTCGGCTGCATTAGTAGCTAGCGCCAGCAAATTATCGAACATCGCCGGGCAGTCAAGCAGATATCCCTCGATGTAGCTGATCAGAGGTGGTGAGTCGAGGAGGCTCTTCATCTCGTGGTTTCCGATCTCGGCCGAAGCCCCGAGGTAGGTGAGCATCGTACGTTGGGCATCTTGGGTAACTAAAACCAAGCACCTGCCGGTACCGGAAGTTGAATCTCCATGAGGCAAAAGTCCCCTGGTCGTGATGCCAAGGCTGCGAAGTTCTGAATCGAATACCAGTCCAAAAACATCGTCTTCAGCCCTTGCGACTAGCTCGGTGGGCACTCCAAGCTTGGCGAGTCCAACCATCGTGTTGGCGACCGACCCCCCGCCCTGCTCTTTTGTCATCTTCAGGTGGCTCTGGATCTCCTGGGAGGTCTCCCGATCCACGAGCGCCATAGTGCCCTTGGAGAGTCCGAGATCTTCGATGAGTTGGTCTGGGACTTCACAGAAAACATCAACAATCGCGCTACCAACCCCGACAACCCGATGATCCGAACCATTGATCAATTTAAAACCTTTTCCTTCAAGAAACCGAACTGTCTCGCTGCGGCCTTAGACGAGCTAGTCGGGATGACGATCTAGGCCAGTTTAAAGGTCAACACTGTGATAAGTGGACCCTTGAAAACTTGGCGAGCTTTATTTGCTCTTCATTTGGCCACCTCTGGGATCGTCGATACCAACAAGAAAGCTATCTGCCCACTCTTTAGCTAATTCCGCTTAGCTATTTCCACAACCGACGTAATCCGTGATTCTTAGCGGCTAAAGACATCACCCAAAGCCGCCATGGTCCAGCTGAGTCGGGCCAAAGTCGAACAGAGCAACAACTTTTGGTGCCCAAAGTATTACTTTCGCTTGCATATCCAACCATGGTTAGCCAGAAGTTGAACTAGGTTTAGCTTCAGTGAACGAAACGAACCCATACAAACTGGCGGCCGGAATAAGGCCAATTAGGTATCAGATATCGCTCTTCCCTGACCTCGAGTCTCTCAAGTTCAAAGGGAAAGAGGAGATCGAGGTAAATTTAGACTCCCCTGCATCAGCGATCAAGCTCAACTCGGTGGATCTAGATCTGCAACGGGCAGCAATTACTCAAGGTGCTTCCACCCAAAGTGCTACTTGGGTCTTCGATAAGGAGATGGAGACGGTAACGGTCTCATTTGAGAATCCGATCTCCGAGGGAAGCGCAAAACTGTCGATCGAATTCGAAGGTGAGCTTTGGGCGGGCCTAGCGGGCTTTTATCATTCGGTCTATACCGACTCTGATGGCGAAAAAAAGACGATAGCTACCACTCAGTTTGAGTCGACCGATGCCAGGAGGGCATTCCCTTGCTTCGACGAACCCGAGATGAAGGCGATATTTTCGATATCGATCGAGGCAGACTCTGAGCTGCTGGTTGTCTCTAACTACCCAGAAGAGTCCTCGATCCCCTCGGATAAGCCGGGCAAAAAGATAGTTACCTTCCAGGACACGATGAAGATGTCTAGCTACCTCGTGGCCTTCGTCGTTGGAGACCTCGAGGCGACAGAAGTGAGCTATTCGGGTAATACTCCCATCAGGGTCATACACCCCAAGGGCAAGGGTCACCTCAGCGCCTTTGCACACGAAGTAGCTGATCACGCGCTTAGATTCTTTACCGATTGGTACCAAATCGAATATCCGGCCCCGAAGTTAGACCTGCTGGCAATTCCAGACTTCGCCGCCGGAGCTATGGAAAACCTTGGAGCCGTTACCTTTAGAGAGAACGCCCTCCTTATAGACCCGTCGTCTGCTTCTGTTGAGGAGATGATGCGAGTCGCCGAGGTCGTCTGCCACGAGCTGGCCCACATGTGGTTCGGGGACCTGGTCACTATGAAATGGTGGAACGGCCTTTGGCTCAATGAGGCTTTTGCAACCTACATGAGCTACGCGGCTTTGGACGCCTTCAGGCCGGAGTGGAAGGTCTGGGAGAACTTCGCAATCGGCACTTTGATGTCCCAGGAGATCGACTCTTTGTCCACCACTAGGCCGATCGAGTATCCCGTGATATCGCCATCGGATGCCGGTGGGATGTTCGACCTTCTCACCTACGAAAAAGGCGGATCGATCCTAAGGATGATCGAGCAGTACTTAGGGATAGAACAGTTTAAGGAAGGTATTCGCCGCTATCTCAAAAGGCATGCCTACGCCAACGCCGAAACTACCGATCTCTGGGATGCCCTGGAGGAGGCGACGGGCGAACCGGTTCGAAAGATCATGGATACCTGGATCTTTCAGGGAGGACACCCGGTCGTATCGGCGAAACGCATCGGAACGAAACTGGAGATATCCCAAGCTCCGTTTAGATACCTTTCGAGGGAGTCCGATCCTAAAGGAGCGGTCGGTGATCTTTGGCAGATCCCCATGGCAATCTCTACGAGTTCTGCTGGAACCGATAAGATCCTCCTTGGAGCCGAGCCAAAGGTGATCGAAAGTGCGACGTCGGCTCCGCTGATAAACGTTCACGGGTCTGGCTTTTATAGGTCAGGGTACGAACCAGAATTATCCCAAGAGATATCCGGTCGTTACGAGTCGCTAGAAACACTGGAGAGACTCAAGTTTGTATCCGACACCGTTTCGCTCGTACAGGCCGAAATGCTCGACCTCTCTGAAGCGATAAAGGTCGCCAGGAAGATAACCACCGAAAGGGATCCGAACGTCTTAGAAGTATTGCAAAGTTTGATTGCCAATATCAATCGCATATCCCAAGAGTCAGAGAGGCCGCTCGTGGCGAAGTTCGCTAGGGAAGTCTTCGGCGAGATCTATGAAGCCTTCGGTTTTACATCACGTGAGTCCGACTCCCCTCAGGACAGAGTGTCTCGATCGATAGCGATAGACGTCATGGGGATCATTGGAGGCGACCCGGAGGTCAAAGACAGTTGCTTCGATGCTTTCAGGCAGGATATGGCGGGCGATTCTGCCCTTGACTCGGACATCGCCTCCTCGGTCATCAAGGTCGTTTCATACCACGGAGACGAGACCGAGTTCGCTTTCATGCTCGATCGCTATCGCCATCCCTCGACCCCTCAAGAGGAGATGCGCTTTTTGAATGGCCTCGCCGGATTCAGCCAGGCCAGGCTCGCCTCGAGACTGGCTGCGATGTGCCTAGGCGAAATCAGGTCGCAAAACGCACCATTCATCCTGGCAAGAGCTTTGGCAAACCGCTTCAATTCGGAGATTATCTTGCACTTTTTGGAGGAGAACTTCGAAGAGATGAAGGAAAAGTTCCCGACCAATGCCTTGCCGAGGATGCTCGACAGCTTCTCGACCTTCTACGCCGAGGAGAACTATCGCCTAGCCCCAGAGGTGAGGCAGTTTACCAAAGATAATCAGCTGTCAACCGGTCAAAAAACCGTCGATCAGGGGCTTGAGAAGCTAGAGGTAGGTCTACGCTTCAGGCAGAACTACTCAGGTCGCATCGCGCAGTACCTGAAATAGCGGTTCTAACCGCAAGGGTTTAGTCGAAATACTCAAGGCACATAATCGACAGCACCGAGGTAGCGGACACCACAACGATATTGAGGCAGTAATAAACGAGGTCACAGATGACAGAGTTTCCGGAGCGACTGAAAGAACTCGCCGCTAAAACCAAAGGTTTCATGCCCGAACCCGAGGGTCTGGCGCTGTTCGACCACGCCCTGAGCGTCGCTAAAGGGGTATCCGGACCGATCGTCGAGATAGGTAGCTACTGCGGACTCTCAACTTTATACCTAGGTGAAGCGGCACGAATCCTTGGGAGACCCTTTATTACCATCGATCACCATCGGGGATCCGAGGAGATGCTCCCTCCGTCAGAATTCTTCGATCCCGAACTCCTGGACCCTATTACCGGGAGATTCGACTCCTTGGCGACCCTTAGACACACGCTGGAGCTGGCAGATCTCGAAGACTTCGTGACCGTAGTGGTCGGGGAGTCGACGCTGATATCGGGATTGATCAAAGCCCCGATCGCCGCCCTATTTATCGACGGTGGACACGGTTCACTGGCGACCTGGAACGACTTCAACTACTGGGCAGAAAAGATCGACCAAGAGGGACTCCTGATGATCCACGATGTCTTTGCTGACCAGAACGACGGCGGGCGTCCACCGTTCGAAATATACACCTACGCAATCCATATGGGGGACTTCTTCGAGCTAGCCCAAGTGGGTTCATTGCGGGTACTAAAGAAGATTGCGGATTCTAAAAAAGACGCCTCGGCTCTAGCTTAGGGCCGACCAGAGCATCCCAGTCAGACCGCCGCCCAGACCCAAAGTGATAAGCGAGTCGGCGATCAATACCGCAGCGGCGCTGTAACTCGACCTCTCGTCACCAGGAAAGCTTTTGTTCACCTCGTAGGCGAAGCCTGTAAAGTAAGAGCCATCGAAGTCTCGGAATCTTTCGGTCAAGGCAAGGACGCTCCTTGCGTCATCGCGCAAGTAGTTGGCGGCGAGGGCGATCGCCAGCTCCGAAGTCTCCGCAGCCGTCACCCACGGCGAGGTGGACTTGCACTTCACGCCCCAGCCGACAACTAAACGATCCTCGATGCACTTCATTAGTGAACGACGGGCTTGCCTCGGATCGAGCGCCCCGACCAGGGATGGGTAGTAGAGGTCCATCGCCCAATCCGACTTGTCCAAAAAGACCTCGGGCCTAGCCGAGATCGTCCGCCTGAGAGCAATCTCCGCATCAAGCCAGCTCTGTCGGACTTCGCCGTACTCCTCCGCTACGATATTGGCCGCCTCTAACGAGGAGAGGATCGAGGACGACCCGGTCAGCATTGAACCCAGATGGACATATCCATCTGGGTCTACCGCCCACGGGAATGCACCGCTTTCGAACTGAAGTCCAACCACATAGTCGATAGCCTTGGCGACAGACGGCCACATCTCTTTAGCGGTCGCTTCGTCCAGTCCGCCAGCGAAAGCGGACATAAAGGCCACTGCCACATAGGCGGTGGTGTTCAAGTCCCTGCGAGGCTCCTCTACCCCACTCGTCAAGTAGTAGTGACAGAAGGAACCATCTTTATTCTGCGAATTAAGTAACCAAGCCAGCCCCTTTTCGCAGGCCTCGATCTCGCCATAGAGGGAGAGGGCAATGACGACTTCGCAGTGATTCCACGGGTCGGCGTGTCCCCCCGGGTACCAGGGAAACATCCCATTGATAAGCTGAAGTCCGACTAGGTAGTCGATGGTATCCCTCGCTTGGGATGGACTGAGTACTCCGGACCCCCACTCACCCCTGCCGACTACAAGTTGGGTCACCTTCCAACTCCCTCATCTTTGTCATTTTGGAGGTAGAGAACCAGGGATTTCCCAAGTATCCAGTTGGTCCGTTCCTCGACGGATCGCAAAAGCGCATTCGGGCTAAACATATCTTTTACCAGTAACGACTCATACCAAGCCGCTAGCGGGTGCGAACTGTTTCCCACTCCGACCCACGACTTGATCCACCAGTAAGGGCTATGTAGCGCATGGGCCCTTTTGAATCCTAGAACCGAAAAACCGGCCCCTTTGACAAAGGCCGCCAGCTCGGATTTGCTATAGATCCTGATATGTCCGCCCTTCGCAGAGTGGTACTCCTTTGAGATCGACCAATTGACGATCTCGGGGAAGAAAGACGGCACGGTTAGGGCGACGACCGCCTTAGCTTTAGTAACCCTTCTGAGCTCTTCGATCACCGCTAACTCCTCGTCTAGGTGTTCCAACACCTCAGAACAGATGGCCGAGTCGAATGCGTCATCTCTGAAGGGAAGCGTCCTGGCATCCGCCATTAGAACTTCAACCTTCGGTAGATCCAATGTCTCCGAGTTAGCAAGCCCGGCCGCATACTCCGAGACTCCGCGCAAGCCAGCCTCGTCGAGATCGACGGCGACCGCTCTGGCCTGTCTAATCATCGCCTCGAAACTATGCCGCCCACCACCAGCGCCGAGATCTAAAAGGACCCCGCCCTTGGTCAGTCGCAGGCGATCAAAGTCGACGCTGAGCATTAGGGAGCGACCTCGTCCAAGAAAACATCGTTGTCACTAGGGCTAACTTTGGTGGTATCGGGACGGAAGGCAGCCACTTTGTCGAGCACCTCTAGATATTTATCGACGGTTCCCAGTGCTGCGGCCCGCCAAGAGAACTTCGACCGGGCCCTAAGGATCGCCCGATGACCCATCTTTTGCGCCGATTCACCGTCGGACAGTACCGCCGCAATCTCTCTGGCGAGTGCTGCGGAGTCACCCGCTCTGACGATACGGGCGGCGGTTCCGTCCCCACCGACTACCTCCGGAAGGGCCCCACCGTCGGTGACGATGAGTGGGACCCCACACGCCATGATCTCTATTGCCGGCAAAGAAAAACCCTCGTAGAGAGACGGCACGACCGCAACGGAGGCCCTAGCGTACAGTCCGACCATCTCCTGTTGAGTAACCCTTCCTAGAAACTGGATCGAGTCCTTCAGGCCGAGTTTTTCGACGCTCCTCTGCACCGGGGATTCGGCTTTTGGTTGACCTATTATTGCCAGCTTGAGATCACAATTACCGCTTGCTTTCAGCATCCTTACCGCTTCAACGAGGTAGGAAAGTCCCTTCAAGGGAACATCAGCCGACGCTGTGGTGACTATAAGCCCGGGTTCTCTTTCGATCCCCTCTATTGGGCGAAAAGTGGTCGGATCAACTCCAATAGGAACGACGCTGAGCCTAGAGAGTTCGACACCCATCTCTTTTGAGATATCGATTGCAGAGGTGTTGGAGACGGTAAGTAGGTGCTCAATCCTCTTTGCCACCTTGGTTTGCATCCTTACGAAACCATAAAACCTCGCTACGCCAAAGCGCTCCTTTATGCCCTCGGCGTGTTCAAGACCGAGCTTTTTATCAATCGTTATCGGGTGATGAATCGAAGCTAGCGTCGGCAGCCCCTCGCTTTGAAGTCGAAGGATCGACCAAGAGAGGCTCTGGTTGTCGTGCAAGAGGTCGTAATTGGCCCTATTGGGTGTCAGCGCCGAATATACCCTCATTCCAAAGGTGCGCGGCTCCGGAAATCCTCCGGTAGACATAATGGCAAACTCTTTGAGGTCGACTAGATCCCTGAACTCTTTCAGCTTGGGAATCCTGAAGGGATCGTCCTCTCGGTAGAGATCCAGAGAGGAAACTTTCGTCAGCTCTACTCCGCCCTCCACCTCGGGATAGGGCTGCCCAGAAAAAACCTCAACCCTGTGCCCGAGGGCGGCAATCTCTCTCGTTAGGTAGCGGGTATATACACCTTGTCCACCTGAAGTTGGATTGCCTCGATAAACGGTAAATGCAATTCGAAGTGGTCTCTTTCCAGAGAGCGCAAGGGATAGATACTCTTTTTCAGACACCAGACCACCAATGGGATTTCACTTCATACAAATTCTGATCAGAGGTTACCAATAAGTTGGCATTGAATCGTCGCGGACCCGCCAAAAACGGTGTCAAAGTGGTCCTTTATCGGTCTTTACTGACGAACTAATTCCCTGGCCGCTACACAATTACATTTCAACAGGGGTACATTTCAACAGGGGTACATTTCAACAGGGGTACATTTCAACAGGGGTCGTCCGCTCCCAAGAAAACCGTCAGCTAGGGTAACGACAAAGGAGTCAGCTGCGACGCGCAATCCCAACCGCCGCTTCAGCGACTATTGGTTTTATCTCAATATCCACTAGTCCAGCGGATTCAAAGATTCGACGCCAAGCATTCTGGGAAATTGGCTTCTCTTGGAGCCTGAAAACGAACCGGCCGACATTTTTTATTATCCTCCACCAACCTCCCGGTCCCCGTTTCACAAATTCGACCAGCTTCGAAGCGATGATCTCCCGATCCTGGGGTGTGAGGCCACGGCCGAACATCATGTCTCCGATGACTATCTGTCCACCCGGTCTGAGCCATTCGGCCGAACTCTTTATGATCTTCGCCTTCTCAAGGTCAGAAAGGTGGTGTAGGACGTAGTTGGAGACCACGAGGTCAACGGATTTTGGTGCAAAGCTCAGGTGCTGAAGAGCTCCCACCTGAGTCTCAACATTAGAAAGTCCCAGATCCTTCGCCTTGTTCTCAAGGATCTCAATCATCTTTGGAGAGATATCGACCGCAATTACCTTCTCAAAGCGCCTCGCAAGTGGAAGGGCTAGTTGTCCAGAGCCGCAGCCAAGATCGATAGCAGTTCCCAAACTTTGCGGGTTAGAAAACTCCAACACCGCATCGACCACCTTATTCAAGCCGGGATTCTCCATCTGTTCCCATGACTCGGCCCTCCTGGTCCAAATTGCCTTCTGGAGGCTGAGACCAAGTTCTGAAATCGCATTTCGCATCAGTCCACACTAACGCCTTACGGGCTTTCGACAAGATCCAAAAGTGGTGCCGCCCTTGTCGAAAACTTATGTCAC
>JABEUM010000142.1 GCA_013044475.1 Acidimicrobiaceae bacterium
ACCCGGCTGGTGTTGATGGCATAAGACCTTGGGTGTCCGCTGGGCACTCAGGCTGCCTGAGCCAGGAATCCCCCGGCTTTAGCCGTGGGGAGGTTTCAATATTTGCCAGCGACTAGCCGCTATTTCGCCTGTCTCTCCGCAACGATGCTCTGCACTCTTTTTGTGTGGTCCCCCCACTAAACCAGTGAAGTCGCCCTAGAAAGATCGATAGGAGTCTCTAGCGGGAAATGACACGCCGCCTGGTGGTCAATAGCAAAGTCTTGCATTGGAGGTTCCTGCTCCGCACATATTTCCTGTACAAATGGACACCTGGTGCGAAATCTGCAGCCAGATGGTGGATGGATTGCCGAAGGTATTTCCCCTCGCACGATCTCCCTTGTCTTGGTCTTTTCAATCTCTGGTTTGGCTACAGGGACAGCGCTTAGTAGAGCCTTGGTGTAAGGGTGGGCCGGATGGTTGTAAATGCTGTCGCTGTCGCCGATCTCGACGAGTTTTCCTAGGTACATAACACCCACTCGGTCTGCGAGATATCTCACGACTGACAGGTCATGGGATATTACTACATAAGTCAGATTATGGAGGTCTTGGAGATCCTTCATAAGATTAAGGACTTGTGACCGAATAGAAACGTCTAGGGCAGATACCGGTTCATCAGCGACGATCAGTTTCGGATTTAAAGCCAGTGCTCGAGCAAGGCCGATTCTTTGTCGCTGTCCGCCAGAGAATTCGTGGGGATAGCGATCCATGGACTTTTCGGACAGTCCGACTTCCTTTAGAAGCTGGGAAATTCTCGCAGTGCGCTCGCGCGCGTTCCCAGTGGAGTTGATTACGAGCGGCTCCTCCAGGATGGTCTTGACCCGCATCCTTGGGTCTAAGGACGCATAGGGATCCTGGAACATGAGTTGTAGGTGCTTGCGTTCTGCCCTCAGCTCCTTCTTTGAGAGCGTCGCTAAGTCTTTCCCTTCAAATTTAATCGAGCCACCGGTTGGTTTTTCAAGGGCGACCATCATCGATCCAGTCGTGGTTTTTCCGCATCCAGATTCGCCTACCAAGCCGAGAGTGTCCCCTTGATAGACCACAAGGTTCATGTCGCTCACCGCTTTTAGGGTTCCGACCTTCCGTTGAAGCACCATACCCTTTGTAACTGGGTACTCCTTGGAAACGTGGGAAAGGGTCATGAGTGGAGTTCGTAGGGAATTATCTAATGCCGGCTCCGCAGAAATTTTTGCTTCAGCGGGAACGCCGGGAACAAGGGATTCTGGAACGATTGCTTCACCTTTATTACCGACCGGGAAGAAACAGGAGAAGGCGTGGAGATATCCGGGTGGAGCAAGTAGGTTAGGCTCCTCCTGTCGGCACCGATCGGTTACATATCTGCATCGGGGGGCGAATCGACAACCGCTTAGCTCGGCCGATAGGTCGGGGGGCAGGCCGGGAATTGAGTAGAGGTGCTCTTCAGATTTTTCGCCGATGTCCGGTATGGATGCGAGAAGTGCTTCGGTGTAGGGGTGATGGGTGTTCGCAAAGAGGTCCATTGTGGAGCCGACCTCGGCGACCTTCCCGGCATACATGACGACGACTCTATCGGCTCTTCCCGCTATGACTCCCATGTCGTGAGTGACAAGGAGCATTGCCATATTCAGCTTCGTCTTTAGTTGGTCTAGCAAGGCGAGTATTTGCGCCTGAATTGTGACGTCAAGGGCAGTGGTTGGCTCGTCGGCGATGAGTAATTTTGGCTCACAAGAGAGCGCCATGGCTATCATTACCCTCTGGCGCAGTCCACCAGAAAGCTGGTGGGGGTAGTCCTTTAGGCGCTCCTTTGGCCTTGGCATTCCAACCAAGTTGAGCACTTCTTCCGCTCGCTCCAGCGATTCTTTACGGTTCGCTCCTCGATGCAGACGTACCGTCTCGGCGATCTGGTCTCCGATTGTCAAGCACGGGTTTAGGGACGTCATAGGATCCTGGAATATCATGCCGATGTCGTTACCCCGGATCTTGCGCATCTCTTTTTCGCTTGCATTTGAGAGCTCTTTACCGTCGAAGTTGACGCTGCCGCTAGCTATATACCCTCCCGGCGGTAGCAGCCGCATAATGGACATTCCAGTCATAGTTTTTCCACAACCGGATTCACCGACAAGACCTAGGGTCTCTCCGGCAGAAATCGAAAAGGACACCCCGTCTACGGCCTTGACTTCGCCTTTGCGAAGTCTGATATAGGTTCGTAGGTCCTTAACGTCCAACATGGCCAACTGGTGCCTCCAGAAAGATCAAGTTACCTGCGTAACTACTGTCGTGGCCTACTTATGGCCCTCAGTGATCTTAGCCGAAACTTCCACTCGATAATGGCCAACAAAGAAACCTTTAGGGGTAGGAACTTATTGGCTTGAGATCTTCCTGAGGTTTTCTCTGGAAGTCTTGCTAAACGTCCCAGCTAATTAAGAGACTTGGCGCTAACAATGTATGCAGAGGTTCAAAGCCCCCTTAGATCCTCCCTCCCAAGGAACTTGATGCCAGCCCATGCCAGCCGGGCTGGCATCAAGTCTTTAAGGATTAACTTCAGTCTACGGAATTGCAGAGATCAATAGGGTAATTCTTGTTTGTGCCTGTGATAAGGGGGCAGTTTAGGGTAATGCCAGGTAAAACCATTGGAAGCGTGGGAATAGTTACAAATTACTTGTCTGTGCAAGGAATTGTAAAGTATGATCCTTCTTAGAAATTTTGAGGTAAATTTGCCCCTTGGAATTTCTTCGGCACTATTCGCCTCTGCGATTGCCAATAGCGGGGGCGAGTAGTGCTTTAAATGTTGCCACCGTTTTCGGTGAATCTGTACCGGGGCGAGGCGTCTCAAAACGAGGGTGAGGCACGCCTCGATACCTCCTAGGATTTACCTAGTTTGTTCTGAGTGACTGTAGTTGGGTAGGTAGTGGTAGAAGGTAAGCCCGTTATTTCGAAAAGAGTCGTAACTCTAGCAATAGCGGCAACTACTGCTGGTACGCTTCCGGTGTTTTTGACGGGTGCTCTATCGGTGCAAATCAGAGCGTCGCTGCACCTCAATAAGGCCGCAACCGGGATCCTTGTAGCTCTATTTTTTGCATCAGCTACGGTTACGTCTTTGACTTCCGGACGATTGGCGGAGAAAATAGGTAGCGAAACGATCATGAAGGTCGCTACGGCACTCGCCGGGATCAACCTTATAGGCATTACCTTGTTTGCGTCCAGCTTTCTTTGGATGGCGGTCTTTCTGGCCATCGCTGGAATGTCCAACGGAGCCCTTCAACCCTCTGTCAATATGTTTGTAGCAGGAGCCATTCCACCCTCTCGTCAAGGATTTGCTTTTGGAATAAAACAGGCGGCTATACCCACGGCCACACTGCTTGCCGGCTTAGCCGTGCCGCTAGTTGCTCTCACTATCGGATGGAGATTTGCCTATCTAGCCGCTGCTATTTTTGCCATCGTCGTCTCTTTTGCTGTTCCGAAGCGAACCTCGGGACAAATCAGGTCCTCGAATGGCGATTCATCTTCAGAAGATTTCTCAGTAGCACCGCTGGTCATGCTTGCGTTTGCGATGGCGCTGGGTGCGGGTGCAGCAAATGCGATGGGGGCTTACTTGGTAGAAAACGCAGTGCATGTGGGGTTCAATCCAGGCGACGCTGGATTATTAGTTGTTGTAGGGTCGATTTCTGGCTTAGTTTCCCGACTTTATTCTGGGCATAGGGCAGACCAGAGGTTACATGGCCACTTTAAGGTGACGGCAGCCATGGTTGGGATAGGGGCAATTGGCTACTTTATGTTCGCTGCACAGGCGACAGTTCTTCTTATACCGGCCACGGTGGTAGGGTACGCTGCGGGCTGGGGTTGGAACGGACTGTACAACTTTGCAGTAGTCAAGAACCATCCAAATGCTCCAGGAAGGGCAACAGGTATAACCCAAAGTGGCGCATACGTGGGTAGCGTGGTGGGCCCTATCGCTTTCGGTATTGTTGTCCAGGATGTATCTTTCTCTGCCGCATGGGTTGGCGCTGCCGTGCTGGCAGGGCTCTCGTCGGTATTCATGGTTGTCGGTAGAAATATGCTTATTAGGTCCCGCCAGACCCTGAGTCCAGGATGAACGCAAGGGCGAATAGGGCTCTGGGATAAAAAGGTTCGCATCTACTTCGGGTTATCGAGAAACGTACGGTTCTATACCAAGGAAAACGAGACACGCTCGTTTTTGAGCTGCCAAGGGGATGTATTGGTTCGATTAGGTGTTTCAATGAAATCGGCGATGCGGGCATTCTGGAGCCGAGTCGCTTGAGTCAAAGTTTCGACGGAATCTACTAACAATTGGACAGCATTGGCGTTTAATGAGAGGCGCCCCTTCGAAGGGGGGGGTTCTTCGAAGGGGCGCTATTGCGTTGCTGATTAACAATATGCCCGAGCGACAACGTAAATGTGGAGTGAACTTGGACCCTATTCACAAGGACTAAAGTCCCGCTTATAAAGCGGTACGGCTTTCTTTGCAATCAAGAGCAATTGGAGTTCGGTGCCGCAGGATTGACTCAGAAGATTGTGCCAGGCGACCGGGTCCTCATCGGCTGGTGGTGGGATCGGTATCGCCAAACGCTGGGTCGAGTGCGATTGACCTACAACTCGACAGGCGCGTCTTTCGGAGACCCCAAAGAGCCGCTGTGCCACACATAGCGCACTGCGGCGACGACTCGGGTTAGAAGTTTAGGAGCCAGCTCCTTGAGGATCGATACGTCCAAGGTCAAGTCGGCGACGATGGTTTTTAGCCGACTTTTCTCTTTCTCGGGTTCTTTGATCTTCTTGGCATCGTTGGTCTTCATATTGCCGTATTGGTTCTTCCAGCGGTACCAGGTGGTCTCGGTGATGGCGAACTTAGGCTACCTCGGCGACCGTTGTTCCTTCGTTGAGAAGTTTGTCGCCTCCGGCGAGCTTATTGATCACCTGCTCAGGGGTATGCCTTTTCGATTTCATGGTACTCATTCCGCCATAGCCTATTTTGGAGGCACGACTCACATGTCGGATGACTCAGTTTTCTGGGGGTCCCTCAATTCCTCCAGACGATCGACGAAACTGATCTCCACTCACGATCAGATCAGACTACGCACAGGTCGTGACACTCACCGGAGATTTCGGTGGTTTATCAAACCGTATGCTGGCTGCGGTTCATCCTATACAAACTCTGGGCTGCATTGCGGAAGCCACGGATCTCTTGATGACTCATGCGTTTCAATGGATTTTTCAAAAGTCAATGTAACATCGATCGGATCATATCCATGAATTAAATTGAAATGTGACACATTGTCGATTCGAAATGGCATCGCAAAAACTCCAGCTTCCGCACATGTGACGGTTCTATCGGTAACATTGATTTCAATTTCTACCCTTGGGTTCACCCCGGTAGCCGCCAGGAGCAGTTCGACCACATCTTGAGCCAGTTCAATGGGAACTATTCCTTCTTGAGGGAGATTCCCTCGATGAATATCAGCAATGCTTGAGCTAATGATAGCTCTGATTCCAAAGTCACGCAGTGCCCAAACTGCGTGCTGTCTAGATGATCCACATCCGAAGTTTTCACCAGCCACAATGATAGAAGCCTGGGACCTTTCAGGATCATTTGTGATAAAACTTGGATCTTGGCGCCAAATCTCAAAGAGTCCGTTCTCGTATCCGGTTCGTTCGACTCGTTTCATCCACTTCGCCGGGAGGATTTGATCGGTGTCTATATTAGAACGTGGGAGAGGATAAGCACTTCCCTTGATTATTGATACAGGTTCCATCATTTCCCTTCCTTTTTATTTATTGGAGGCAGATCGCTAGGAGATGCAATCCGGCCCAAGATTGCGGTTGCTGCGGCGGTCTCTGGAGAGACTAGGTGGGTGCGTGCGCCTGCTCCTTGTCGACCTTCGAAGTTTCGATTTGAAGTGGAAGTGCTATGTTTGCCAGGTGGCACGATATCGCCGTTCATCCCGACGCACATCGAGCATCCTGGAGAGCGCCATTCGAAGCCAGCTTCACTAAATACCTTGTCAATGCCAAGCCGTTCCGCTTCACGTTTGATTGAAGCTGACCCTGGAACAACAAGTGAGCGCACACTACTTGATATTTTTCTTCCTTCTAGCACTTTTGCAGCAGCCTGAAGATCTTCTAGTCGACCATTGGTGCACGAACCAATAAATACTGTATGTATTGGAATATCTGAAACAGAAACTCCAGGCTCTAGCCCCATGTAGGAAAGTGCAGCAACGGCAGCCTCTCGTTCAGATTTCGTTGCGAATGATTCGAGCGCGGGTATTTTTGAGCCGACTGGGACCGATTGTGCCGGATTTACACCCCATGTAACCATCGGGCCCACCTCAGTTATGTCGATCTCAATCTCCTTATCAAATTGTGCACCTGGGTCCGTGGCCAAGCTATGCCAGTAGTCCACTGCCAGGTCCCAGAGTGGTCCTTTTGGTGCACGTTCTTTCCCTTTTAGGTATGCAAAAGTTGTTTCATCGGGAGCTACAAGTCCAGATCTGGCCCCAGCTTCGATTGCCATGTTGCAGAGGGTCATACGGCCCTCCATGGAGAGGTTGCGTACGGCGTCGCCCCGAAATTCGATCAAATGGCCAGTTCCTCCATCCGTCCCCAAGGTGCGTATGACTGCTAATGCCAAGTCTTTGGCAGTTGCATCTGGATGCGGGGTACCAACAAGAGTTACAGACATTGTTTTAGGTCGGGACAAGCGTAGTGTCTGAGTAGCTAACACATGTTCAACCTGACTGGTTCCGATTCCAAATGCGATCGCTCCAAATGCGCCGTGCGTGGCGGTGTGGCTGTCCCCGCACACTATGGTCATGCCTGGTTGAGTTAGACCTTTCTCGGGTCCAAGCACATGTATGATTCCATTGCCTGAACTTGACATTGGATAGTGTTCAATTCCAAACTCTTTGCAATACATTTGCTGAAAGCGAAGTTGCTTATCCGCTATCTCGTCGATCACTTGAAGTCCATGCTTTCCCGTCGGTACGTCATGATCGGCTGTTGCCATACAGAGATCAGGTCTTCTCACTTTTCGGTCTTTGAGCTTTAGTCCTTCGAAAGCTTGTGGAGATGTCACTTCATTGAAAAGATGAAGGTCGATGTAAATGAGATCTCCCTCCGGTTTCGAGTCGATCAGTCTCGACTCCCATATTTTGTCGATCAAAGTACGTGGAATAGTCAATTCACTCTCCTTAAAGGTGTAATCCGTTCCATTTGTTCAGATGGTTTCTACATTGTTGACGATCGAAAGACCATTTCCCCTAAGTCTGCGGCGCTCACTGGCCAAAAAGTCAAGTAGGCGTTCGTTGGTCCCTCTTATATGTTCAGCACACAACGTCGCAGCCGCGTCTGCATTTCGCAGTCTTACCGTCTCCAGAATGTGCCAATGTTCCTGCCATGCTTTTTCACGTGCTTCGGGTGTTCTAACTTCGAGCCACCGGGTACGGGCAAGGCGTGTCATGGCATTGCGTACTGCCTCTATGAGAAACTTGTTTCCGGAAAGCTGGGCAAGTTCAAGGTGAAAATCTCCTCCCGAGCGTAGGCTCTCTTCTTCATCAAGAGCCGGATGGTCTGATTCAAGGAGCTCTGCCAAAGATTCAATGTCTGCATCAGATGCGCGGCTTACAGTGAGACGTATTGCAGCTGTTTCAACAGCCTCGCGAAGCTCAGCGAGTGCACCAATTTCGAAAATATCAATCGGGGATACCATCCATCCCCGTCCGTCGCGCTGAACTAGTCCCTCTGTCTCAAGACGCATAAGAGCTGCTCTTGCCGGTGTGCGAGAGGCACCGAAAATGCTCTCTAAACCCCTTTCGGTAACTCTCTCGCCTGGCATCAATTCGAGCGAGAGAATGTCCGCCCGCACTCGCTGATAAAGATTAAGTGTCTGTGATGCTACGTCCATCAATCCGTCTCCATTGGTAACCTTATATTGGATACCACATCAGTATACCGCGGTGGTATACCAAGCATCCTTATTTATTATCTTTCTTAGGCCACGGAGAGGTGACTAGAAATCTAAATGCCGCCAGAGTTATTCTTCCTCTACCTGCCGAGTAGCCGGAGGGTGAGATTCCCTCCGGCTACTCGGCCAAGCTAACCCAAAACTTAATCCTATCAAACAAGACCATCATGCCTCTGACCTCGATAAATGGAGTAGTTTGGTCAAGTCGATACTGGCTATAGGGGCATCTTTGCTCCAATTAGTTCTAATGCTTTACGCTGCAGCGGAGTAGCTGGCGTGGTCTTTTCGAAGGTGACCTCGGTGTCTCTGATCCGGCAGGTATTGCGGGTCAGGGTGTCCAACTCCCGGGAAAGGGTTCTTAGTGAGGTGACCGCCTCGCCGTTTTCGTTTACTTTGGCAGCTCCATTTGCTTTGGCTGAGTCCGAAACTATTTTTTTGGCAACCGTGAAATTGGTATTGGCCGCTCGGTGCCTCGAAAGGTGAGGGGAGCTAGCTTCTCTTTTGCAAAATGTAGTAAGTGGGCACTTAGTACACAAAGGAACACGTGGGCCCGAACCCTTTTTTCGAGAAAGTGCCGAACCGGACGGACGTTGATGCTTTTGAGGGAACGGAATACCTTCTCGACGTTGGCGAGGTTCTTATAGAACTCAATCATCCGTACTGAGTTGGCTTCGATGCGAGGCTTCCGAATGTCGATCAGCAGCGAATGTGGGTGTCCCTCGGGTTTACTTTGTTCAGAACCAGTAATCACTCTTTTTCCCTAGATGAATTCGAATAGAGGAGTTGATGGAGCTGTGGTTGGGATAGGATTTCCAGGCTTTGCTCTATGAGAGCAACAACTTTTCCGGCGCTTACCTTAGAGCTGAAAACTTGACTAAGCGGATCTGGGCTGAGCTATCCGGCTCGATAACTACGCTTTTTGATGTTTTTTTCCCGGTACATCAGTTGGTCCGCTTTCTCAATCAAGCCGGGAATATCTGGATTCGGACCCTTAGTGTTAGCAATTCCGATCGATGCTGAAATTGATGCCCGTGCAAGCCCATGGCGGAGTCTGGCTAGGAGCATTTCCGCCCCGGCCTGGTCTGTCTCGGGAGCGAGGATGGCGAATTCATCGCCACCGAGTCGAGCGACGGTGTCCGTGGATCGACACGTGTCCTTGATGATCTGCGCGGCGTGAACTATAAGTTGATCGCCTTCGCTGTGACCTTTAGTATCGTTGATTATTTTCAAACCGTCAAGGTCAATTATTGCTACTGTTGTACTGCCCATGTAGCGTAGCGCTCTTCGTTGCTCCTGCTCGAGGGCCATATTGAATCCTGCTCTATTGGCCAAGGAGGTCAGCGGGTCAGCGGTTGCCATTATTTCTGCTCTGTCAATTCTGCCCCGGAGCATATCGAGTTCCTGAGATATCGAAGTCGAAGCAGCAGCGAATTTCGCTAAAACGGCCATCATTCCTGCGGCGCCCGTTAGGGCTATCTTCAGAGGATGCAGCGAACATAAGACGACGAATCGGTTACTTTCAAACTTGGAAGTAACTACAGCCCGGATTGGGCCGAAGCTGAATGATCCATTAGCTATCTGGGCTGTTTTATGACCCCTCCACTGTTTGGCAATGACATTTGTGCCTACATGTAAGGTGCCTAGATCGTTTTTAGTCCTCGATATCATTCGTTGAGAAGTATTCTGGACTAACTCGGGCGAAAATTCGGGTGGGAGTTCTAGTGAGTCGCCCGGGATTATAAGGTCCGGGCAAGTACGGCAAAGACCAACGTGCAGGTACCCACTCCTGTAACTGGCTTCGAATACCGACGTGGCCCCTGTAATTGACCTGACGGAGTCGAATGACTCGATAATGCGAGCCGTAACTGGGTCTGCGGACAGGAAACCATCTTCGTGGGTCTCCCGTCGGACAGATTGCATTCCACCATTGTAATTACAGTTTGAAACTACCGCCAACCATTTTGAGATTTTTACTATCCAAGGTGAATTCATTCTGTAAATTCCTAGGCCAGCTCGTTCGACGGTAGAAAGGAGATAGGTTGAAGATCACTGATGTTTCAAAGGTCTTCGTCACTTTCCAGCAGCATATAGAGCTCATCCCGGGCCGCTCGGGGACAAACCATAACCAAGTTGCGAAAGGGCTGCGGTAATATCTGCCGGGGCGTGAGGCTCGCTTCTCCCTGGCGCAGGCGCCGAGCCCGTTCAAAGATCTGGACCCATGTATGCGTAGTCGTCTCAGGGCGATCCAACTTCAAACACTGGCGGCGAGAACCTACTATCCACCGCGGCGTATGCCGCCGTTGTGCTGTTCATTAGCTGGTCTCCTTGACGACAGAGTTGGGTAATCATTGCCAGCAAGACAGCCTTTTGGATATACAGTGTCTACTCGCGGTAAATACTTCGGCACCATAAGGATTCTGCGACTCAAATTACCTCAACTTTTCGAACCGCCGTATGCGAATCCGCATGTCGGGTGGCGTGGTAGGAGCGGAGCCGTTAAGCTGCCCCCTATGCCGATCAAGCTCTGAAGAACGCTTAGAGGACCGCTGGCCTAACGATATCCTCCAGAATTCCCGAAATGTGCCATCGTACACAAAGAAGGGAAGGCATAGCTAAGTTGAACCGTTGGGCGAAGGCCTCAATTGACTTGGAGAGAATTAGTGAGCGAACTAGAGATACTGGCCCAAGGGCTAGGTTTTTCGAGGCCTGGAAGGGATATCCTATCTCAGGTCGATCTGGAAGTCAGATTGGGGGACTTCCTTGTGATACTTGGCCCAAATGGCGCTGGAAAGACCAGTCTTCTGAGGTTGTTGGGAGCGATTGATCGCCCTTCCGTTGGGAACCTCGCAATATTTGGGGAAGTAGTTGGCCACAGTGACTTAAGGGCGATAAGAAGGCGTATTGGAAGTGTGTCACCAATTGTCCTGGATCGCTTTTTAGGGAGCCTCAGCGTCTTTGAAGTAGTTCTAACGGGCATTTCGGGTGATTTCGCGCCTTATTGGCACAGGTATTCACAATCTGACCGCGACGCAACCTACGATCTGATTAGAACAGTGGGTCTTTTTGACCGAAAGGAGACCCCTATTGAAAAGCTGTCTGCAGGTGAAAGGCAGAGGCTCCTGTTAGCGAGGGCACTAGTCGGTGGACCTGAACTTTTGATCCTGGATGAGCCTGCCTCTGGATTGGATTTTTCAGCCAGGGAAGACCTTCTAGAGATACTCGAAGGGATCCTGGATACCGATCGGCGTCGGCCAGGTTCAATCATCATGGTAACTCACCATGTCGAAGAGATACCAAGATCGGCCACACACGCCCTATTGCTCAAGTCGGGAAGAGCATTGGCGCAAGGTGAAATTAAAGACGTGCTTACCAGCGAGAATCTCTCGCTCACCTTTTCGCGAGACGTGACTATAACAAGTGCGAGTGGACGTTACTTCGCTATGGCAAGCTCGAATTGATCTTTAGCGTCCCTGGGTTCGCTAGCTAATACTCGACAACTGAAATCGCAGAAGTCAGTATTGCCGGATTAGCCGATGCGACGAAGGTCTGCCTTGTAACGCTTGGCATTTTCCACATAAAGATTGACGGAATCGAGGAACTCGCCCTCTCCGACTTTGTCCATAAATATTTTTGCCGGGATACCAAGTGCCATTGCATGGCTGGGCACCTCGGTATCGTTGGTCACCACTGCGTTCGCTCCCACCAGGGAATGTGAACGGACTTTGCAGCGATGCAAAACCACCGACCCAGACCCAACAAGTGCATCGTCTTCGATGATGCAACCCTCAAGATGGACTATGTGACCTATAACACACCGGTCTCCAACGATGGTCGGTAGCTCGGCAGTAGCGTGGATTACCGTTCCGTCTTGAATAGAGCTGTCATTGCCTATTACTATCCGTCCGTAGTCGCCGCGCAGGACGGCATGAGGCCAGATCGAAGACCCAGCACCTATTTCCACATTCCCAATTACGACAGCGTCGGGATGGACGAAAGCTTCAGGATGAATTTTAGGTTCAGAACTACCCAATGCATAGATTGCCATAGGTGAAAACCTTAGCAAGGGCGAATTGATCAGAGGGCCTTTTCTCTATTCTCTAGCGCGGAGAGCTGCACGGCCCGTGGCGAAAAATAGCGCAGCAACCAAAGCAGAGGAAGCGACTATAGCATCTCCGGACCTAAGGGGTAAGTTTATTAGAGTCGGAACTAGGGCCCCGGCAACCCATGCCATCTGGAACCGCATCTCGTATTTTGCAAATATCCTTCCATGCTGGTCCTGAGATATGTGATGTTGGACAATAGCGTCGAACGACAGCTTGCCTGAGGCCGCGACCCATCCTACGATGAGGGCCAGGCCAATCTGGGATGGAAAGTCTGCAAAGTAGGCAGCGATGATAGCGCATATAGTTTCCACGACTAACGCAGAGAGCAGAAGCTGCTGCTCGCGGATGACCAGCCGTACCTTAGGGGTGGTTGCAGTCGCCAATATTGCTCCAGCCGCAGAGGCCAGCAGGACAAGGCCGTACTCGTAGGCACTCGAATTAGCTCGCTTGAGGGAAAAGGCGATCAGAAAAGTGAAAAAGCCAACTCCTGAGCGAAGCACCGCCATGGCGGCAGAAGCGAGGAGAGTTGTCGAGTAGCCGCTGCCAGAAGCTGGACTTCGGTGAGAAGTGTCTGGGCCTGGGGATGCTTGAAAATCCTCATCATCAATGGCTAGATCTTTTTTGACCATCGCCTTGTCCAGCCTGCGGGCTTCCCTTGCCAACACGGACAGTTCGCCCAACATTAGCACCAACGGAATTACTTCGATTCGGAGGATCCAAGGAGCGCCAATTTGGGGAATTTTGAGCATCGAGGCCCCGAAAATGCCAGCGACTATCCCTACTCCAGCTCCCAGCATAGAGAGTTGGGAGTTCGCCTTTACGAGGATTGACGATGGTCCGATGGGCTTTGTATCCGTCTGGGACATGTCGACGCCGTAACCAAGCAGTTCGGGTACTAAAGCGGCTTTAGCTACCAAATATAGCTTTGAGGAGATGAGCACTGCTAGCGCGAGAGGAAAGATGAACTTAGAATGGACATTGTTCGCCATGGCTAGTGCTGCAACTATTCGTACGACTGCTGAGATAAGCAGTACCAGCCGCCTAGCGACCTTCCCCCGATCTAGTGCCGGAGAAAGTATCGGCGAAACGATCGCAAACGGTGCCATCGTCAGCCCTAGGTAGAGGGTTATCTGTGACTTGGCCGCTTCCGGGGAGATGGAAAAGAAGAGTGTGCCAGCTAGCGCCACGGTTGTGAGGGTGTCGGCTGACACCGAATAGGCGTGAATTCGCCGCAGAGACCCAAGCGGTGACCCGCGATCGAAATATACGGCAAAGTACTCCGAAAGTTGATCTTTCGCAGAACTGAATCTCGGACCTTCCCTCACGCTTTCATGCTAGAAGGACTTGGCCAGGGACCTTTGTGTCGAAAGCAGTTAACCCGGCCGTTTATTTCAATGGGACTCTTGTCGATTATGGTTTATCTTTCCCTAGGCAAGTTCCAAGTATGGCACCTATGGGCCATTTCTGCTGAAGTCTCTTGGATCCCAAGCTAGCTGGTCGGGCGTATTTACACTCGGTCGAGTTGAAGACATGTTACTGTTTAATCTCAAGAGTCCTAAATTGTTGATGCGGCGATTCAAAGTGAATGATCTGGGGTTTTTGGGAAGCAAAGTGTGTGTCAAGCGTTAGTTCTAGTCAATCCGTCATTAGTGGCCCGGGCCACCCCGATTCTTCTGATTTCGGTTGAAGACCTAACGGAGGTGCATGGCAGTTGACCCTGGACGGAACTGAAGGGCGGCGCTGGCCGAAATCTTCTCGACTAAGGGCTCGATACATCATTACCCTTGTCGCTGTAGCAGCTGGGGTTGCGCAGGGTTTTGGAAGATTTTCGTATGCCGTGATGCTGCCGGAGATGACTAGGACCTACCTGCACTCCTATGCTTTGGCCGGAAGCGTGGGTTTGGCTAACGTTGGATCCTACTTAGTTGGAACCGCACTTGTCTCATTTCTAGCAACAAGGGTCAAATCGAAGACTTTAGTAGTATGGGGGCTGGCGTTATCTACGTCCGGCATGACCTTGAACTTCCTGTCGCATGATGTCTACCTGACAATGCTTTCCATGGCGATATGTGGATTAGGTGGATCGTTTATTTGGGTTCCAACGCCGGGAATTGCCGCTCGTTCGGTAGAGTTGCGCTTTTCTGGTCTCGCTATGGGACTAGCAGGTGCCGGAATAGGCGTGCTAATTTCGATCTCTGCCGAACTTGCCAGGGCATTGCACTCTCTCGGCGGCCAGCTTGTTTGGAGACTGCAGTGGGCTATTCAAGCTGGATTTGGTTTCGTCGTTCTCGTTTTGGTGATCGCCTTACTACCCAAAGAGACCGGAAAGCCAGATGTTGAGCGTGGTAGTGGCCGAGACCTAATGCAGGTCCCAGGCTGGAAGTCGGTAACGCTTGCTTATACTGCCTACGGACTCTCCTACGCTCTCTTCTTTACCTTTTTCGTAGCGGAGATAGAACACAGTTCCCACATTTCAGCGTCCCGAGCATCGATTGACTTCGGCATTATTGGATTTGTGTCAATCTTTGGCGGAATAGTGGCGGGACGACTTTCAGACCTTTTCGGACGCACGTTGATTATGGCGGGAGGCTTCTTTCTCATGGTATTGAGTGCCATACTTGTTCTGATGGGAGGGTCTGTGGAGGCTATGGCAGCGGCGGTTCTCTTTGGAGTGCCCATGTCAGGAGTAGCAAATTCAGTGGCCTCGTTTATAGGGGACGACGTGCCGGCTAGGTCCTTTTCTGCGGTCTTTGGCCTCGTAACCTTAAGTTTCGGTGTAGCTCAAGCATTGGCAACGCAGCTTGGTGGGTCACTTGCTTCGTTGTTGGGTGGCTTCACTATGGATTTTGTGATTTCTGGGCTGGCGGCGGCTGTGGGGGTTGGACTTGCACTTTCCGCCGGCTACTACCGCAGTTTGTCGAGGTCGAGCATCTTGGAAACCTCCTCGAATAATGCATGGTAGTCGTGAGATGCCTTTGAGTTTGGAGCGCTTAGTGCTATCGGAGCTCTCTTTTCCTGCATGCGATCGAAGAGCGTGGATTTAACTATTCGCGTAGACAACACATGGTTGCCATCGGATTCTACTAATCCGATTGCAGCTAGGTCCGTCTTTCTTCGCTCTTGAACCATGGTAAAAAGTACCGAGGTCTTCTGTTTAGCGACGGTTGGGATACGATCTTTTGCTTCCACGAGAGCGTGGATCGAAAGCATCGAAGGAGTCATCACGAATATAACTCGATCAGACTCTTTCAAAACGGATTGGGCAAGATTCCCAGCGGAGGGTGGAAGATCGACGACCACCAGATCATAGTCTCCCTCTGCTAAACCTAGGATTCTTGAAGCGCCTTGCTCGGGGCGTTTCATATTTGAGAGTTGCAAGTCCAGGCCGATCGTTTCGATCCCATAGGGGAGAAGGTCGAGGTTGTCATAGTCTGAACCGACGATCTGTGAACGTGCCTTTTTCTCGCCTTTGGAGATACCCCTTGCGGCCTTTGTCAAACCATTCCCACTTGAGCGCTTGGTTCTGAGGAGCCAAGTGGCAGATCCTTGTGTGTCCAAGTCGAAAAGCAACGTTCTAAAGCCAAGCGTCGCCGAGATATGAGCCAGGCAGACAGAAGTCGTCGTCTTCCCGACGCCCCCCTTTAGTGAGTAACAGGCCAGTACCTTCACTCTCTTCTCCTAAACATTTATTGGTGGGAACGCTTAATCATTGCGTCCAATAGTTCCTTGTAGTGGCGGTCGGCCTCTTTGGACTTGAAGCTGGCCAGCGCTTTGCCAACCCCAGCTGGTATTTCGAATAGCTCTGGATCGATGGTCTCAATATTGAGTCGGCGAAGAAGAGCAAGCAATGTCGCCCTGTCCTGTAGCTTTCCCAAATAGTCTTGCAGCCCCTTCAGGTCGCTGACGGCGGTACTCGCTCTTCTTGGATCCAGCAGGCTTGAGTATCCTTCAAGCAGATACCTTAGAGCCTTAGCTTTTTTTCGAAGATCGTGCAAGGACTCGTGGTCGGACTCGATCCTTTTCTTGTTGGAAACCTTGAGCATCGAGCTACGGGCCTCAAGCAATTGCGACCTAGCCGCTTGAGAGATCGATGCCTCCTTCGGGATTTGAGACAGGAAGGCTTCGGTTGCAAACCGGTGCCATTGGCCAAGAATCTCGGTTATATATCCCTGGTTAGAAAGTCTTAGTAGCTCATTCCTTGCTTCTTCTCGCAGCTGTTGGAGAGCCATTTTTGTTGAGTCATTATTGAGCTCCGGAATGGTTGCGATACTCTCAATTGAGACATCCAGATCTCTAACCTGGCCAGCTAAGTTGGCCAACTGGCCGAGACTGCTGCGCAGCTGCTTCGCCATTGCGTTATCTAACAGCGACGAGGAGGCGGCGATTATTGATCTAGCTCGCCTGATTGAGACTCGAAAGTCGTGAGTGAACTCCGGGTCCAGATCCTTAACCATTCCGTCTAGGTTTTTCGTTGCGGAGGAATGGAGGTACAACAGGAGAGACCCGATACCTTTTGAGGCGGGCGTATCAGGCTCAAGCCTTACGCTGAACGACGGGGTGTAATCAAATGGCTTTCTCCCGATAGCCAATAGCGAAAAACGCCACATGTCAAAGTCTTCAGGCATTGACATCCATGGCTCAAACACCTGGCGCAAGCTATCGGTGATTGAACTGAACTCCAACAGGTAGCCAGTTCGAGCCCGCGGAATTATCCAGCTTAAATTTGTTTCCGTGCAGGATCTAATCTCGAAGAGACCCAAGCGCTTTTCGAACTCGTCAACTAGCCAAATCCGCACAATAGAAGTCTTGAGCTCAGCCAGCTTAATCAACGCCCGGTCGCCAGTGATCGTCTTGACTCTAAGGGCCATCCCCGCAGGGTCAATATTTTCGGGGTGTTCGTGGTCTCGGGGAGCGGGATCCAACAAAGTGCCGATCTGTCCATATCCGCCACTTGGTGCAATGACTACTTCAGCCCCTAGCGACCTCCGAACCTCGATCCGGAGATTCCTAGCGTGAAACCTCCAGTCAGCAGTATCCCAAAGCTCAAGCTTGGCTTCACCGAGGCTCTCATATAGTGTGGTCCTTTTCGAAGCTAATTCAATTGCTGCAGCAATTTCCAAAATGCCGACGCCAGAACTCAAGGCAAATTGGTCGGCAAAATTGTTCATTGATTGAAAAACTACCACGCAATCCTTTGACAATTTACCAATTTGTGTCACAGAGCTCCATTACTTTTGAGTTAGGCGGAATCCGTGGACTGGATGATGGCCAAAAATGATCGGCAGCTGGCCAATTGTTTCTGACATAGAAGGAGGAAAATTGGCATTTAGTTTTATCCACTGTTCAGACCTTCATCTGGGGACACCTTTCAGCGGACTTCGAAGGCACGATGATCGGCTCGGCCGAATATTCGAATCGGCGACTTTCGCGACTTTCACTGCCCTTTGTGAAAAGGCAATCCTCGAAGAGGTCGATTTCTTCGTCATTGCTGGGGACGTATACGATGGAGTGAAGAATAACCCCAAGACCGCCAGGCGTCTCAAGGAGCATCTCGTCCAGTTGGTTGACTCTGGTATCGATGTCTTGGTGGCGCTCGGAAATCATGACCATGTTGGTCATCTCCTCGCTGACGTTACAGAGCCACCTGATGGCGTGTACGTATTTTCCAAGGAAAAGGCCCAGACTTTCAGGCTAGCAAGCGCCTCGGGAGAGGAGGTGGTTTTTGTCGGCCGGAGTTTCCCGGCCAAAAGGGTCAGTGAGGATCTTTCTCGGGATTTTCCGAATGCAGAGCCTGGTCTCTTCAACGTCGGCGTGTTACATTGCACTTTGGATGGCGCGCCGCTTCACGAGGGACAATCACCGACGAAAACAGCCTCCCTTCTGTCTAAAGGATATCAATATTGGGCTCTCGGGCACATTCACACCAGAATGACCAGGCTTGAAGGTTCTACCTACCTCAACTACTGCGGCAACCTTCAAGGACTTTCGATGAAGCCTTCTGAGAGGGGACCGAAAGGAGCGCTCCTAGTCAAAGTAGATTCCGGCCATTGCCAAGTTGAGTTTCTCCCATTAGCCAAGGCGAGATTTGAATCGAGACGTGTCAACCTTTACGGCGATGAGGGATGGGGCGATTCTGTAGACGAGGAGGAGATGATATCGGATCATCTCTCAAAATTGGAGGAGGAGGTGCAGGCCGACGAGGTAATGGTATTGCGGCTGAGCTTGATCGGTACAAGGGCGGCGAGACTTTTAACTGAGGGAGAGCTTTCGGAAATCACCTCGGTAGTGAATCGTCGACTGTGGCAGAACGGCGGAAGAGTTTTCTTGGAATCTATTGAAGACCACCTCCAGCTGAGAGATGTTTATCTGCCGGCGGCATTGACGGAGGCGCTCGATGACGTCGCGCATGAGATGGAAAGCCAAGGACTTGATCGCCTAGTGCGGGAGTGCATCGAGAAGGCCTCTGGAAAGATGCCGGTCGAGATTCGGTCCGAACTATTTGGTGAGCTTTCTTCGGCTGAGATTTTCGAGTCTGCCAGGTCAATGGTACTAGAAGCCGTCGTTGGGAGCTCTGAGCAAGATTAAACTGACACATTTTGAAATTAGGTCGGCCAGTCGTAACGTTAGTGGCCAGATCTCATCTTCGAATCTCGTGGTTGTCTACGGGCCAAATGAGGCAGGCAAGTCGTCATTTAGGCAGCTTGTAACCGACTATCTCTACCGGCTGGCGAAGCCCAAGGATCCGCTGTTTGGCTCAATAGGGATAGAGATAGACGACGCAAGACTTAGGATCAATCGAGATGAAAAGGGCAGAAGGGTTGAACTGCTTTCCGAGAAGCATGGGCTCAGCTCCCAGGCCCGACTTGTCTACGAGCTTCTGAGTGCCACTAAGAGCACTCAGCTCAATCAGCTTGGACGCCTTTGTGTCGTTGGCTACTCGGACCTCGGGCTATTCACCAATGCTTCACCTAAGGAGGTCGAATCTCTAGTTGCCGCTTTTGTCCAGAGTGGCGGTACCAGTGTCGACTTGTCATTGGTTTCTGATACGCTTAGAAAATCGGCGGATGAAATATATAGACCTAGGGCTGACTGCCGTTTAAGGCGACTTCTCAATCGATATGAGACTCTGAAGGGCCAAAGAAAGGAGATCGAAGGAGGCTTTATTGAGTCGTTTGAGCTTCAAAAAGCCAATGAGCGGAGTCTGGCGACCCTCGAATGGATAGAAAACATCCTCGTCCATCTCCGGCAAGTTGAACGGCTGCTAGCTACGGTTGAGAAGTCGCTTCAGGAGATGGCGGCTGGACAGAGATCGTCCTTAGCACCATCGCATCTGCCAAGACTTGCGCCGAGCCAGATCGATGACCTGCGCAACTCAGTTGCCGAGGCTACTCGGCTTTCGCGTGAAATAGAGGCTAAAAAATTAGAAAGGTCGCGCCTCTCTCAGTTGATTAGGAGCTCATCTTTTACCACCGCACACCGAGTGGCCCTTTTTGAGACCTATAAGGCATTGGAAATAGACCTAGCGGGGATAGACGAAGAGGTAAATGAATCCCAGCGGGACCTCAGGGAAGCAGATGAATCTCTCGAGCACCAACTGCTGATCTGTCGAGGTGAAGTCCCGAAAATCGAGCTTCCAAGTCAGGAGTTTGAGGCGAGCCTTTCGCTCTTGAAAGACCTTGGCGCAAAGCTGTCTGCGGTGGATTCCGAGTTGATAAAGGCCCGCACCATCAGGGCGACCGTATCGGTGGAAAATCGGTCTCTTGACGAGGACGAGGAGGAACTCGCTTCAAAGCGGAGGCTCCTGGCCTCTTTAGAGGAGTATCTCGCATCTGCAAGGCGATTAAGGGAGACAGAGGACCACATGTCGCGTATAAAACGGAGAAGGACTTCCCCGGTTATTACTGTCTCGTTTACAGCAGCATTGCTGATCGTGATGGCCCTTGTGGCCTTCTCCAGCGGATCGGAGTCGCCATCGGCGAACTTCTTGAAGTTCGCGGGCATTGCAGTTGGACTACTTCTGCTCATTGTCGGGTTTGTTTTTCCCAAAGGTGCAGGTGATGAAGTTGACCGGGCCTTATTCGACTCATTCAAAGAAGCCTCGGTTGAACACCGAGATAGCAGCCGCCGCCTTATAGAGACGCTGGGATCGCCGATTTTGACAGATGAGGTACTTGGTGAGAGGGCGTTAAAACTGAGCGCCGAAGTGGCCCTGCTGTCCGCTCGAGCATCAGAAAACCGGCGCTCGTTGAATGTAGACAAGTCACTGAGCGACGAAATTGCCAAGTATGAGATCGAAAGAGATGCGATAGTTGGCCGGATTGAAGAGGTATATGTACACACCTTCAACGTTTGCTATAGGCATGGCCCGGTCGAGCGGCAGACGATTCAAGATCGTGAACTTTGGAGGCTTGCCCAATCAAAGGAGTATTTTCGTCAGCGGCAAGCTTCACTCATTGAAGAAAGAGAATCTCTGCGTGGCTCCTTTGACCGACATGCGGCTAGCGCTTTTGGATCACTTTCTAGGTTGGCGAGGAACTATGGACAAAAAAGCGAGGTCGAGGAACTCAGGCGAGAACTTTGCGATCTTGAGCGGATCACAAATGAGAGGAACTCTGAGCTGGCCCGCTTGGATGAGGAGCATAAGTTGCTTTTGGAAGAACTCACTTCCCGCACTCACTTAGCTAAGTCGCTCTTTAGTGATTACGGACTACTTTATGATCCTTCTACAGTGGATGAGCTGCTGCACAATCTTTCCCTAAGACGTGAGGATGTCAAGGCATTCGAGATTCAAAGACAAGCACTGGCCGATGGGATCTCGGCGATGAGAGAACTTTATGAGACTTTATTAGAATTTACTGGTGCTCAAAGTGCCAGCTTTAGTGGGTCGGCCCCCGAGTGCGTCTCGATTGGCACTTTCGGAGATTTGTTTGGTTTTCTGCGCTCCGAGGTGCTGGGTGACGTGCTCGACGACCTCTCCGAGCCCGAATATGAATTTGATCTAAAAATTGGTGAATATCAGCATTTCGGAGAGTTGGCTCGGAGCCTTTGCCAAGAGCTTGATCAAATTCGAGACAGACTCCGAATAGAGAGTTCACATTCCGTTAGAAGGTCTCTCGAACTCCAGGAAATTTCCGTTTCGGATCTGTCTATTGAGCTAGCTGAGGTAGCGGAGGAGATGAAGGCTGCTCTGGTCGAGTTTACGAAGCTTTCTCTCGGAAAGGAGTTGGTTGAGAGGTCGAGGCTCGCGTTCGCTAAGGCGGGTCAGCCGGTCGTGCTTGCGCAAGCATCTCAGATTTTTTCGATTGCGTCTGGGGGTAGGTATAAAGAGATTGTTGCGCTTCGAGGGGGGACGATCTACGTTATCGATGAAAAAAACAGAGAGTTGCAAACGTCAGAGCTCTCTTCGGGCACCCTGGACCTGCTTCTGCTGTCGCTCCGGGTTGCTTACCTCGCCATCGATGGATCTGTTCAGCAGGGATGGCCCGTGATCTTCGATGACGTAATGGTGAATATCGACACCGAGAGAAGGCGATACGCCTATCAGGCGGTTCTGAGGGCATCAGCGTCTCGCCAGCTCTTCTACCTTACTTGCCATCTAGATCATGCCCAAGGTCTTATTCAAGCGGCACGAGAATTCCGGGAGTCCAACGAAGCTAGCGGTTACCCAGGATTAGGGTGGGATTTTGAGGAGATTGAACTCGATAGGATTCGCCTTTAGTCGGCGCGCAGATCTAAGGTCAAAGTATCGAAGACGGATCTATTGATAGTCGTTGGACCAGCCAAAGTGATCTAAAGGTCCGTTTCCTTTTCCGATCGCCCAATAGGAACCACCCTCGATCGACTTGGAAACATAGATCTTTGCATTTTTTACCGCGGTCAGGACATCCTGACCTTTTGCTAAAGATGCTGCGATCGCTGAAGAAAGAGTGCAACCCGTCCCATGAGTGTTTTCTGTGGAAATCTTTCTGCCTTTGAGTTGGTGAGCGTTCCTGCCATCGCAAAGGATGTCGATGCTCTCACTCGAGTCGAGGTGGCCACCTTTTACAAGCACATACTTAGGCCCCATCGCACATAGCGCGAATGCCGCTTCCGTGAGCTCCTCGACCGATGAGATTTCCGCTCTTATTAGGATCTGCGCTTCGGTGAGATTGGGAGTCAAGATGAAGGTTCTTGGAAGGAGGAGTTCTACGTAGGACTTGTCCACCCCTAGGTTCATCAGTCGATCTCCAGAAGTTGACACCATTACCGGATCCACGACGACCTTTTCAATCATTCCCTCGTCGATCATCCGCGCCACTAACGCGACATTTTCGAAGCTGCCAAGCATGCCCACCTTCGTGGAGCGCACGAACATGTCGGAAACGACGGCCTGAACCTGCGCCTCGATCATGTCTGGGAGTAGTATCTGAACTTTATCGACGCCTTTGGTATTCTGGGCGGTAATCGCGGTAATTGCGCTTGTACCGTAAACTCTCAGAGCTGCGAAGGTTTTCAGGTCCGCCTGAATGCCGGCTCCTCCAGAAGAGTCTGAACCAGCAATGGTTAAAGCTACTGGCGGAGTTTTAGATACGGGTGACAATTATGGACTCCCTCATAGGCTTCGTCAAACATTGAGAATCTAAGCTTATGTTACACTGATTGGTCTATTTTGAATTCCAGCCGCCTGGAAGGACAACTGCCGGGGTAAAAGCCCCATCATAAGCCTCGCGAATTTAGAGATCAGCCCTTCCTTCGTCTGGAGTGGACGCTAATGCTAGGTGCCGCTTTGGAACCCTGCCAGCACGATGAGCAAGATATCCAGCTTCTATTGCTAAGGAGATTGCCCTCGCCATCACCGCTGGAGAATCTGCCCTTGTTATTGAGGTTGCTGCAAGAACGGCATCACATCCGAGTTCCATTGCCAAGGCGGCGTCTGAGGCAGTGCCTATGCCAGCATCTAATACGAGGGGTATGGTGACGAGTTCTCGCATGAGTGAGATATTGTGCGGATTCCTAATTCCGAGACCGGTGCCGATGGGCGCACCTAGCGGCATTACGGCACTGACTCCAACGGATTGTAGATTTCGACCGAAGATTGGATCGTCATTTGTGTAGGCCAATACAAAAAAGCCCCGAGACACGAGCTCTTCGGCTGCGTCTATGAGCTCTAGCGGCTGTGGAAGAAGTGTTCTGTCGTCCGCTATGACTTCCAGCTTAATTACGTTGGTCTCCAAGGCTTCCCTGGCGAGCTCTGCGGTGACAACGGCCTCTTTCGCCGTGAAGCAGCCGGCAGTGTTCGGTAGAATCTGGACCTTTAGTTCCCTGAGCATGTCGTAGAGAGATTGTCCCGAGCCCGTTGGTTTAATCCTCCTTATCGCTACGGTTACCAACTCCGTTCCACTGGCGGCGATCGATTCTGCAATAGTTTCATGACTCATCGCCCCACCGGTTCCGAGGATGAGGCGATTGTTGATAATGTATGAGCCCAGCTTTAGGGGTTCGACTTGCAACTAGTTCTCCTTTAAAACTGAAACTTAACCGCCTTGTGAGATCGTCAATATCTCGACTCTTTGACCTTCGGCAAGGATTGTCTCTGGCCATGTTCTCTTGTGTACCACTTCAGCGTCTAGCGCTGCAGCAACTCCGACCTTTGGCAATTTGAGAAGGTCAAGGAGTCCATCCAATGAAGTTCCGACAGAAATCAGCCTCGGCTCCCCGTTGACCCAGATGTTCATCGTCTCAGAGCTGAACTGTTGTGCCGCGTTTTCCACGATTCATACTTCCTTGGCTATAAATACCTTTAGGGTTCCTGCCCCCCCCCGAACGAAGTTGGCTATGCAAGGATTCCATAGGGCCGCCTCCTTAGCTCTCTACTTTTCAGAAGCCTCCGTATCTACTTTAGATTGCCCGTATTGAACCTATTAGGTGAGGTCTCTTTAAGCCAATCGGGTGGCGAGTCGTTAAAAATAGCCCTGTCAAGGGCGTCGGCAGTAAACGGCGAGACGAGTACTCCATGGCGAAAATGTCCAGTATGAGCCCAGATACCTCCACTGACGTGCCCTACTACTGGAAGGTTGTCAGAAGTTCCTGGCCGAAATCCGAAATTTGATTCGAAAAGTGAAGATTCCCTAATAGATGGGACTACTCGAGTAGCGTCGGCGAGGATATCGGTAATAGCTCCGAGACGTTGACTAGTATCGAAGCCCACTTCCTCCATGGTCGCGCCAATCACCACTTCGTGGTCGACTCTGGGCACCATGTAAACGGGACGATTATTTACCGCCCCCCGTACGACATGCGATGGTGGGCCGTAATTAGCATCCGCGGTGACCCGAAGGATCTGACCTTTTACCGGCAGGAGCTGAGT
>JABEUM010000143.1 GCA_013044475.1 Acidimicrobiaceae bacterium
AGTCCGGGAGTAGCGGTGACCGCTTTGCCGTGGAAGTGGCCCATTCCCCCAAAGGGGCCGTAGCCGACTACTCCTACACCGAGGGACTTAGTAGTACGAGCTTTGGAGGAGTAGTTGGCCAATCTAGCTACTAGGTGGATTAGTTGCTCGGAGTTGGCGGCATCCTCTAGCGAGAAGCCGATTCGTATCAGATGAGCCCCAGCGACCTCTGTGGCGACAATGACCGGGTGATGCTTGAAGCCGACCGAGACGGTGGCTAGAACCCTCGATCCGGGGCGATTGGAACTGAGCTCGCTTTGAACCTCAAAGGTGGAGACGGCCCCAGTGAGGGCTAGTTCTTTCTCGATCCGATCGGAGAAGTTACCCTCGGTTCGACTTGGCACTATGTACCATTCGGTCCGATTCAGATGGGCCGACACGGCAGCCTTGGAGATTCGATCCAACTCGGCGCTCTTGTTGTATGTCGGAGAATCAGAAAAGACCAAGACGTTGCTTTTCTCATTCAGAACCGCCATAGCAAAACTGGAGTTGAAATCGGCTTCTGTGGAGAAGATCGTTGCGCCAATTAGAGATGGGTCTGCGACTTGGGAAGTATCTGCAATTATCGCCTCAAGGCCAAACCTCTCGAGCGACCCTTGGGCTCTAACTTGAGCTGACTGACCCAGGATCTGGATCTTTCTAGTACGATCGCCTCTTTGGAACATCTCTTCCTCTGTGTGGCCGTTGTAGTTCCAATATAGGCGAGCTTTGCAAACTAATTGGATTTTCCCGTATCTCTCCAGGTCACGGAGTATCCGATCCTTGTCAGGACTATTTTTGACTCGACCCTATTGTCGCATTCGTCTCTGGGTTCGCAGAACTACCACATAGCGTCGATCAAGTAGCTGATGATCCCAGTGGTGAACTGGTAGTAGTTGAATAGCAAGACGATTCGTTCATCCGCGGTGTCTTCGATTCCCCCGTCATCTTGGATGTTGGCCATCGTTCCTAGGATCAGCCGGACCTTGTTGATTGCGGCGAGCACCAGCTCTGCTTCGTCTGGGGTAAAAGCCTTTGCCGAGCGGACGAGACCCGCAGCCGATAAAAAGAGGTCGTTGTTGACTGCGCTTTGATCGTGATAGTTGCGACTTATGTCGAGTTGGTACTCCGCCTGTTCGACTGGGTCTTCGTAGGTGGGGGGATTTAGCCTCCAGGTCGAGTCTCGATCGACCTCGCTCACCATTTTGGACTGCTCGAATAGTTGAGCTAATACGTCCCTTTGACTCTCATCCAATCGCACCAGGATCGAGCCGTCCTTGCTCCGCTTGAAAAGCTTCAACCTACTGTTACCTTAATCACCCCTCTGAAGGGTAGCCCAAAGACCGTAGTGTTGGAGTTTCGTGACGTCGATCTCCGCCTTATCCCGGGGCCCGGAGGAGACGACGGCCTTGCCCTCCTCGTGCACCTGCAACATCAGCTTGTGCGCTTTGGCCTCGGCGTAGCCGAAGACCTTCTGCAGGACATAGGTCACGTAGTTCATCAAATTGATCGGGTCATTCCACACTATGACAAGCCACGGCTTGTCCTCTTTGACCTCGGCAGTGGTGACCTCATTGATATCGGCTTCTGGGAGAGTTGTACTTTTGGAACTCATGACACGGTCCCCTTGAGCTGGTGATCTAGCTGTTGGTCCAAATCAGCGCTTTGGATAAGTCCAACTTTAGTATCGGAAGCAAAGTCGATAGACGGCCGATGCAACATTTGGAGGTTAAACCAAATCATCGCGAGCCATACCAGGGTCGCACCGGCGATATGAAATCCGACCAAGAGTGCGGGGAGCTTAGTGAAATACTGGGTGTAGCCAATTATCGCCTGTCCCGCTTCGATCCAGAGGAGATTTCGTCCAGAGCGTTGGATGAATTCTGGAGCTCCCGATTGAGAAAGGAGAAAAAGCGACCCCAAGGTCAAGGCGACTAATGCGATGACGAAGTCAGAATGGAGGATCGCTACGTCTTTGAGCGGGAAGTGCAACCTAGGGGAGATCGTCGATCCGGAATGGGGACCAGAGCCGGTTACCACGGTGCCAACGAAGATCACCGCTGCTAGGTTGACGAGCATCAACTTGCCCAACCAGTAGACCTCTTTGGTTACCACCCGTTGTGCCGGAACGTCCTTTGTGCTCGCCCGTCGGTAGAGGACCAAGGCGTTCCAAACGATGACTAGGGCGAGGATCATATGAGCCATGACGAATGGCGGAGCGAGCTTCTCTAATACCGTTATCCCGCCGAGGACGATCTCCGCAGCGATACCGGCTACTAAGCCCATTGAGAGCCAGATCAGGTCCTTTCTCTTTGGGGTTCTGATAAAGGAGGAGAATGCGGCGAGAGCGACGAGGATCGAGCACAAGATGGTGATGATTCGATTTACGAATTCGATCATCGGATGGATTCTGTCGGCGGCTACGAATTGGGTTCCTTGGCACGTCGGCCAGTCGGGGCAGCCGAGGCCGGACTGGCTCAGCCTTACCGCTCCACCGGTCACGATGATCACCGAGAGAAGGATCAAGGTGGCAAAGGCCAAGGTTTGAAAGGTCTTTGCGGAGATCTTTATGTCCCGGTAATTTTTGATTTTTGCCACAAGACTAGATGCTAGGCCAAAATGGGGACTAATTGGAAGCCCGCACTCTAGCTGACTTTAGTGAAGTCTTATTCCCACTTAAAGGTGAGCGCTGCGGCTATCGGCGCAACCACCGCCCAGATGATCAGTGAGACCCAGACCGAAGCCCCGACGGAACCGCCGACGCCGAGGGTGTGGTAGAAGCCGGTCGAAGTAGCAGCCGGAGGAAGGAGCTTGGAGAAGGTCGCCAGCCAGGAGGGGAGCTTTGAAAGCGGAAAGATCATTCCCGAGATCAGGGTGAGGATAAACCAGAGCACCGAGGAGAGGCCGGTCATTATCTCATATCTGATCAGCCCGGCCATCAAGAGTCCGAGGCCGGTGAAGGAAATCGTCGCGAGCAGTGCCAGCAGAAAGAACTCGGCCAAGTTTCCCTTCGGGCTCCACCCGAGGAGGGCTCCAACTACGAAGAGCAGCATGACCTGGAAGACCTCCACGACCACGATCATGGTGATCTTTGCCGCCATGAGCCCACTCCTGCCGAGCGGAGTAGCGCCTAGCCTTTTGAGGACCCCGTAATTTCGATCCACCGCGGTCCCGATCGACTGGCCGATCATCCCGGTACCCATGACCGCAAGTGCGAGGGTTCCGGGGACTAAAAATGTCACCGGCTTAGTGACGCCAAATGGCAGCGGAAGTACTTTTATTAGCGAGAATCCGACGAGGATCAGCGCGGGAATCCCGATGGTTAGTGCCAAGAGGTCGACTTGACGAAAAGCGAGCTTGATCTCTGCTTTGCTCTGGGCTAGGTACGCTTTCACTTGGCCGCCTTATGGTGTAGTTCGTTGGTGATTGGTTCCAAAGAGCCGGATTCTCCATCGTTATGCGATGCGACTAGCTCCAAGTAGATCTCCTCCAAACCGGTCTTTTCAGTGGAGAGCGATCCGTAGTCGATTCCCAATTCAGACAGGAGCGAGGTTAGCTCGGCGATCCTGCTTGGAGTCGCTTCGCCAATTACTTTGAACTCGGTAGGCCTCACTTCGACTATTTCAACCCCGAGCCTCTCTTTCAGCTGAGTCGTGTCGAGCGATTTAGCGCTGAATCTGATCCCGCCGGTGTCGAATCGATCTCTTAGCTGAGCGAGGGATCCCTCTGCTATCTTCTTTCCCGACGAGATGATCACCAAATTGTCTGCGAGCTTTTCGGCCTCACCCAGTTCGTGGGTAGTAAGCAAGACGCTTGCACCATCCTCTGCGAGCTGCTTGATCATCTGTCTGATCACTAATCGGCCCTCTGGGTCGACTCCGGCGGTCGGTTCATCTAAGAAGACGACTTCTGGATTGCCGATGATGCTTAGCGCTAAGGAGAGCCGCTGTGCTTCGCCTCCCGATAGTCGCCGGTATTTCGTGTCCCACAGCGCCGTCAAGTCGAGGATCTTTGCCAGATCCTTGGGTGATCTAGCATTTTGATAGAAGCCAGCGTAGAGTTCTAAGGAGTCCCCGACCGACATTCGAGGGTATATCCCGCCTTTTTGCAGCATCACCCCGATCTTGGATGACAGTGTTCTTTTATCCTTGATAGGGTCCATGTCGAGAACTCTGACGCTACCGGAACTCGGCTTCTTGTAACCCTCGATCGTCTCTACCGTAGTGGTCTTGCCCGCACCGTTTGGACCGAGCAGACATAGTATTTCACCCTTGGAACAGCTAAGGTCTAGGCCCGCAACGGCCATTTTTTCGCCATAAGATACCACTAGGTTACGAACTTCGATAGCTGCCATGCAAAACAAAACTAGCGTGTCTATCAATGATTGATATCCGATTACTCAGGGATGATCCCGTAGGGGTTCGAGCAAGCCTTGTCCGAAGGGGTGTGTCTGAATCGCAGGTCGATGAGCTTATCGAGACCGACCAGAGCTTCAGAGAGTCCGTCTTGGCGCGAGACGAAGCTAGGGCTGAACTTAATCTGCTTTCCAAGTCCGTCGAAGCGGCCTACAAGTCCAAAGATATCGAGAAGGCCGGCGAATTAAGAGCGCAGGCCAAGGAGCTTGGCGACCGTCTGAGCGGCTTGGAAGAGGCGTGCACTTCGGTCGAGAACAAGCGCAGGGAACAGCTTCTATACATACCAAACATTCCCGACGACCATGTTCCCGACGGGGCGAGCGACCAGGATAACGTCCCGATCAGATATTGGCATAAGGACTTAGGTGAGGTCCTCCCACAGGAGTTCGTGCTTCCAGAATTTGCAGACTCGACGAGGGTCCCGCACTGGGAGATCGGTACCGAACTCGGGATTTTGGACCTGGAACGGGCGACGAAGCTATCTGGCGCAATGTTTCCAATGTTCAGGGGCCCCGGTTCCAGGATGATCCGGGCCTTGACGGCGTTCGCTCTGGATATCCATGGCGACGAATCAACCGGCCACCCTTACGAGGAGGTTAGGCCGCCGACGATGGTCAGGACCGAAACGATGGTCTCGACGGGGCACTTGCCGAAGTTTGCAGACGATGCCTATCACCTAGAGCGCGATTCTCTGTGGGCTATCCCAACCGCCGAGGTCCCGCTGACCTCGATGTATAGAGATGAGATAGTTGAAGAGTCGTTCTTGCCTAAGAGGCTGACCGCATTTACTGCGTGTTTTCGTCGGGAGGCCGGCTCGGCGGGCAGGGATACCAGGGGGCTCCTCCGACTCCACGAGTTCGACAAGGTCGAAATACTCGCCTATGCAACTGCCGATCAGGCACAAGAACTCCACCAAGAGCTCCTGGCAAAGGCCGAGGAGCTGCTTCGGCTGTTAGGAATTACCTATCGAGTAGTTGACCTTTGCACCGGGGATCTAGGCAACTCATCTAAGAGAACCTTCGACCTCGAGGCTTACAGCCCGGGCACCGACAAGTGGTTAGAGGTCTCTTCGGTCTCCTGGTTCGGCGACTATCAAGCGAGGCGGGCGAACCTGCGCTACAGGAAGGCCGACGGTTCGGGCGTCGAGTATTGCCACACCCTCAACGGCTCCGCTTTGGCCTGGGCGAGGATATGGGCGATCCTCGTCGAGATAGGCAGACAGCAAGACGGCTCGGTAGTGCTGCCACAGGTGCTGGCGCCGTATTTGGGTGGGAAGACGACGATAGACGCCAAGACATCGAGACTCGTCTAGTTGTGCTTGACGACGAGGATTGCGAACTCGGGAATTAATCGTCTGAAGTGCGCTGATAAAGATTTTGCACACCTCGATTGGCCTTAGGGCCACCTTTCGCGGTAGCTTTTTTGTCGTGGACACTTCTCAAGTCTTATTTTCGATAGCTCTTGGCGTCATTACCATCGTCGTTATTGGGTTTGCAGCGTTCGTCATTTCCACGACAATGTGGGGAAATCGTTGGGTTAGGAGGAGTAAATGAGTCCTAAGTCGGCGACGATCTACAAAGGCAAGACCGGCCAGTGGGCATTCGTTCTGCATCGGATCACGGGTTTCTTGGTCTTCATGTTCATCCTTTTACACGTGGTGGACATATCAACGATCAATTCCCCTCACGTCTATGACGCTATTCATCGACTCTACGGAAACGTCTTTTTGCGGCTGTTCGAGGTAGGGCTACTCTTTGGGCTTACCTATCACGCACTAAACGGGCTGAGGGTAATCATGATTGACTTCTTTCCAGGAGCGATCAAGAACGAGAAGCAACTTTTTTACTTCATGTTTTCACTCAGCCTTTTGCTGACGGTCATAGGTGGAGTCATAATCCTTAGGCCCTTCTTTACGGGGAGTACACACTAATGGCAATTCGTTCTCTAGCGCAGAAGACGGGCGACTCCAGGACCTCAACTAGGAAACCGCGCCAGAACTTTGAAACCTGGTCATGGTATTTCATGAGGATATCGGGACTGGTGCTGTTCTTCTTGGCACTGTTCCACTTCTTTATCATGCACATCTTGAACGATGTGACCGCAACGAATGTCACCTTTGTAGCCACTAGGTGGAAGAATCCGATCTGGAGATTGCTTGACTGGCTCTTGTTAGCGCTCGGCCTGCTGCATGGGTCCAATGGCTTGCGCTTCATCATGGACGACTACATCAGAAAGCCTGCCAAGAGGGTCGTAGTCAAGTCGGTGGTCTATGGGATTGCGATAATTATGTTTATCTACGGGACGCTAACTATCGTCACCTTCAAGGGATAAAAGAATTTAGCTGAATCTATTTAGCCGGGGCGGTATTTCGGTCCCGGCTTTTGTTTTGTATCAGGCGAGGCCGTCATCGGCTAGCTGATTTCTGACCGTACGGTTACGGCACAGTTTCGGCATCGCCCGATTACCGCAAAGTGATGTGCCCTCATCGTGAATCCGAAGGTCTCTTGTAGTTCACCCTTGAGTGTGGCGAAGAATGATTCGGGTACTTCGGTCACCGACGAGCAGACTTCGCAGACGAGGTGCTGGTGGATATCGGAGGATAGATGGTATATCGCCCTGCCGTGACCCAGGTGGACATGGTCGACGACCCCGACCGCCTCCAGCGCATCCAGAGTTCTATAGATAGTGGAGATATGGACGTCTGGGAGACGGTGCTGGATCCTTTTCGCGAGGTCTTCGGCACTCAGGTGTGTGGACTCGGAGATCAGGATTTGAATCACCGCCCGTCTCGTGGGTGTTATTCTGCCACCCTTTTTCTTGAGCATTGCTAAGGCATCGTCCAGTCGATCGTTGTCCAGTCGCTCCTTGTCCAACCGCCTACTCCTATCGGGCTACTTCGAATCGGTAGCCTAGACCCCTCACCGTAGTGATTGTCGTCGGATTTGAAGGATCCTGTTCGATCCTGGACCGGAGTCTTTTAATATGAACATCTAAGGTCTTGGTGTCGCCGCCGTAGTAAGCACCCCAGATCCGATCGATGATCGTATCCCTAGTCAGCACTCGGGCCGGATTTGACATCAAAAGCTCCAATAGTTCGAACTCCTTTAGCGGGAGCCTGACGAGTTCGCCTCTTACGTGGACCTCGTGGCGTGCCAGGTCCAGCTGAATTCCGCTCAGTTCGATGATGTCCGCCTGGTCCTCGGGTTTCTGGTCGGCCGGCGTCCTTCTCAAGACCGCACGTATCCTTGCTACCAGTTCTTTCATCCGATATGGCTTGGAGACGTAGTCGTCCGCCCCGACCTCGAGTCCGACTACCGTGTCTAGCTCGGTTGATTTGGCGGTGACCATGATGATTGGGACCTTGGACTTGGCTCTAATTTCGCGACAGACGTCCAGCCCCGATCTCCTCGGCAACATGACGTCTAAAAGCAGTAGGTCGGGCTTTACTAGATCGAATTTCTTGAGTGCTTCTTCTCCATCTCGGGCTACTTCTACTAAGAAGCCCTCTCTTTTGAGTCCTAGGGTTAGTGCTTCGACAAATGACTCTTCGTCTTCGGCAACTAAAATCGTGGTTTGGGCTCGGCTCATGTCTCCTCGGGATCGACTAGGGGGAGCCTCAAGGTGAATGTCGAACCGACACCTTCCCTGGACTCCAAAAGTATGCGCCCCTCATGGTTGTTGACTACGTGCCTCACTATCGCGAGACCGAGTCCTGTACCCCCGGTTGCCCTCGATCGGGTCTGGTCGACTCGATAGAAGCGTTCAAATACCCTCTCGATGTCCCTTGAGGGTATGCCAATACCCTCATCTCTAATCGCAATGTCCACCCACGCTTCATTGGACTCGACGGATACTTCGACCCTCTCCCCAGGGTCTGAGTACTTCACTGCGTTGTCCAGCAGGTTGTAGATTGCGGAGATGAGCTGGCGGCGGTCGCCGCCTACGTAGACGTCTTGTTCAAAATCCTTCGTTTCTAATAGGACTCCTCTAACTTCAGCCGACGGCAATATCCTAGACATAGCCTCGTCGATTAGGCCGTATACCGACAGTAACTCTTTTTTTGGTATCTCCTCCGACTCGATTCTGCTCAGGTCTATCAGGTCTTCGATGATCCTTCCCAACCGAAAAGCCTCGAGCTGTATCCTCCCAGAGAGCCTCCTTATGACCTGGAATTCCTCTTCGGCCTCGAGAGTTTCGGCAAGTAGACCGATCGCCCCGATCGGAGTCTTCAGTTCGTGTGAGACGTTTGCTACGAAGTCCCTTCTGATCTCGTCAAGGTGTTTCTTGTCGGAAATGTCTTCGAGGGTCGCTAGGTAACCGACCCTTTGACCATCATCCTCAAGGGGTTGGGTGATTATTCGGTAGGTTCTCTTCGGCGGACCGTAGAGTTCGAAGGTCTGTTCTTTGAAGTTCTCAGTCCGCGCCGAGTTCAACAAGTCGTCGAGGGCCCTCGCCGCTAGAGCGTCTTGGTGCCTGCCATTTACGAGCGAGGTAACGAGCCTGTTTCTGAAGATGACCGTGCCGGCCCGATCGCAGATGACCACTCCTAGGTGCAAGGAATCCAAGGAACGCAGTATCAGGTCCGACGGGACCTGATCGTTTTTCAGTGCATGGTCGTCACTTTGTGGGTTGGGACTTTGCGGATTTAGGTCCCGGGACTCTTCTGTCTTTTTTTGTTGGGAGCTAGTGACGGCGCGAGTGACAACCACGCCGACAACCGCCGCCGCAATAGCCACAATTACGTAAGTGAGCAGGTTATCCATTGCTGTGTTCCAGAGTACTCGCTCCTTTTCATCTGGCTGTGACCCGGCCCCGATGAAGCGGAATTGAAAACAGCGAAGCGAATGGGAGGAGTGGAGCAGGCGATCGTCTGGTGAGTGCGAAGTCCCGGTTTTGGATTGAATCAAAAATAGCGAAAGGGTATGAAATGATATGAAGTGTAGTAAGATCGGAGCTAGTTTTTGGGAAGGAGATTAAGCGGTGATCGGACAAATTTTGCTTGACGTGACACTCCAGCCGAGCGTTACCTCACTACCGGGCGGGGCCCTACTCCAGCAGATTACTAATGGACTCGGAGCTTGGGCCCTGATCCTGGCGCTCATCGGTCTGATCGTCGGCGCTGCGATGTGGGCGATCGGGGCTCACTCGAATAACTACCAGCAGTCTTACAGCGGAAGAAGGACCGTTTTGGCCTCTGGCGGCGCCGCTTTGGTGATAGGAGCCGCTCCGGCTCTCGTGAACTTCTTCTTCCATGCGGGGCAGGGAATCCACTAGATGTACCTTTCGGCAATTGGCTTTCCATTCTCGCTGACGAGCGCAGTGGCCAAGGTGTTTGATCTCCTTGGGTCGATGATCCAGAAGGCACTAGCCAAATCGTACACCTGGGAGATCAAGGGCCTGCTCCAGCTGGTGAATTCCACTTCGAAGGTAGAGCTACATGCGAGTTTCTTTATCTCCGAGTACAAAGTAGTTGCACTAATAGCTGCGATACTGGCTCTTCCACTCGTACTGGTGGCGGTCTGCCAAGCCCTACTGTTACAGGGTCCATCCCAATTGCTCCGACTTGTCGGTCTCAGACTGCCCGGTGTAGCCATCATTACCCTTTTAACCGTTCCAATCTCTAGCGAGTTGTTGCGGGTTAGCGACTGGGCTAGCTCGGTGATTCTCTCCCCAAATGGCGCCTCGTTGTCCTATAGCGCCTTTGGGAAGGCAATTGCCAACCTGTCGTATATGCCCTTTTGGGTTGGTTCGCTCATCGTCGTTCTGGGATCGTTGGCGGCGCTGGTGGTTTGGATTGAGCTCATTCTTAGGACCTCTCTGATCTACCTCATCGTCTGTTCGATGCCACTCGTGGCCCTCGGAATCCTGAGTCCTTCAACTATGGGTTGGACGAGACGGGCTTGGGAGATGCTCGTGGCCTTGATATTTGCCAAGGTCGCTTTTGCGCTGTCCCTCGCACTTGGCGGTGGGGCGATAGCTGGCTCATTCGGTGGGAGCAATCACTCCTTTGCCCAACTGGTCCAGGGTCTAGCGATCTTGATCCTCACTATTTTGAGCCCCTACGTAGTCTTTAGGATCTTCACTTTTGCCGAGGTCCAAGCCGTCTCGGCCTTTGAGGGAGCCGCATTGCGACCATACGCCAAGGCGGCGGCTGCGTCACGGATCGTCGGTGCTCTGGCGGTTGGAGGTGTCTCAATGGCCGCTGGCGAATCGATGGACCTACCCCTCGCTGAGAGATTGGGAGGTTGGACTGGTTATGGTCCTCCAGAACACCTCAAGGACTGGGAGATGGACTTTGACAACATCCCGAGCCAACAGCCAAACAAGGGGGCATGATGGTTACCCCTTCACGGATATTTCTCTCTCGGCCGAGTAGCAACAGGGTCCTATTGGGCCTGAACTGGCGAGAGATCTACTACTTGGGCGGAGGGGTCATCGCCGGGATCCTTTGTTCTTTTTACGCCGTTAGCGGGATGGCCGGACTGCTACTCATCGTGATGCTGCCGGCCTTTTCCCTAGCACTCGCCAAGGTAAAGCTCTACGGACTCTCTCCGGCAAAGGCAGTCACTAGGGCAATTTCGCTAAGGATAAAGCCGCTATCAAAGAGCCCAGCTTTCGATCGGTCGGGCCGTAACACAAGGCCAGTCGATCCAAAGGGGGGTGGTCGAGGAACAAGGCCCCGAACCAGTCCAACTTCGGCGCCGAAGATCGGCCATCGCTCCGAGCTCGACGCACCGACTCATAAGAGCTCCTCTGGGCGGTCACCTACGATCAGGGTTCTAGGGCCGCAGTCGTCGGTAGCGATGGTGACAAATGGTGCAAGGGACGCTGTGGTCTACCAGGCTAGCTACTGTCCGACTTGGTCGAAAGTCACCGAAGAAGCAGCCGCCGAGTCGCAGATTTGGGCTAGTTCGATAATGGATCAATGCAGGAAGCTGCCTCGCGGCGCTAGGGTCATACTCCGTGTCGAGGTCCTGCCGGAACCGACGCTAAGTCCAG
>JABEUM010000144.1 GCA_013044475.1 Acidimicrobiaceae bacterium
GGATTACCGTGTTCACACCGCCGATATCCACCCCGAGTTCTAGCGCGGACGTTGAGGAGACTCCTCGGAGGCGTCCTTCTTTCAGATCGAGCTCTATCGCTCGTCTGTCATGCGGTGAGAATCCGGCTCGATATGCAGCCACCCTGTGGACTCGGTCTGACGCCGCCTTGGCAATCATTTCTGCTTGGTGCCTAGTGTCAGAAAATGCGATTAATTGGCGGTCATATCGGACCAAGTGCCGACTTAGCGCAGCGGCCTGCGAGGTAGGGGAGTGTTCGAGATCGGTTTGAGTGTCCCAGAAAACGATCCACCTGTTGGGGCGGCCTCCTCCGTCATTTGAGACGAGTTCGAAATTGACGCCAGTCAGCGCTTCGGCGTGGGCTTTCGGGTTTGCGATGGTCGCCGAGGCGACAAAGAATTGAGGGCTTGCTCCATAATAAGCTGCCAGTCTCCTTAGCCGCCTCACGACCATCGCCATGTGTGACCCGACGGCGCCGCTGTAATAGTGTGCCTCGTCGATTACAACCACCCGGAGGTTTTTCAAAATACGGCTCCAACCATCCTTCCAACCCAAATAGATATGTAAACCATGGGGATTGGTCACGATGACACGGGAGGACTCCTTAATTCGGTTGCGCTCCGAAGCCGGCGTATCGCCATCATATGACGCCGGGTGACTCTCGAGAGAGAACCTCTCGTCAAACTCCTTTAATTTGTTGAGCTGGTCATTTGCTAAAGCCTTGGCGGGATAGAGGTAGATAGCCGTGGACTCGGGGTTCGAGATTAAAACTTCCAGAATGGGAAGGTTGAAAGCGAGGCTTTTGCCTGAAGCGGTTTGAGTAGCTAATGCTACGTTCTTTTTGTCGCGATAAAGATTTAACGATTCGGCTTGGTGTGTGTAGAGCTTTATCCCATGGTCGTCGAGGTATCTCTGGATCTCGACGGGTAGTTTCTGGTCCGGATTCTGGTATTGGGGGCTTCGACTCTCCAGCAGGATTTCCCTGCGCACCTGCGCTTTGTAGCTGAGCATCTCGTCCAGCTCCCAAAGGGCTTTGGAAATCGGGTTTGCTACTTTTCCATCGCGAGTGAGATCGCTTGGCGGATCTTTCTCGGCTGGGGGTTCGACGAAAGGATCCGAGCTAAACCCGTGTCCAGCGTTCCTATTCGGACTGTCTATTTTTTGAGACTTTTCCTGTAAGCGGCGCACTCGATCCAGCAGATCTTTAGCGGCAGGGTTGGTCTCTGTCATCTATCTCCTTCGTCGGAACTGTAGGAGTCTAGTTCTAACAATGAGAATTCATCTCGATAGATCCAGTGGGTTTAACGACGGAGCGTCCGAAGGTGGATCGTAGTGAACGAGTCACTTTGTGCGGTTTGCATTGAGGAGGCTCATGACTAATATCCTGTTGGAGGCTAACGGTGAACTTGCTGATCCTGGTAGGAGGTGATCGTGGAGACGATAGGGATAATCTTCGCCATGGAGGAGGAGCTCGATCGCCTTCTCGAGATGATAGAGCCCTACAAAGTGGTCGATGGAGTGCTGGGAAGATTTTTCACACGCGATCTGGAGCATAATGGCCTGCAGTTCCAGCTGGTACTCACCAAGTCCGGGATGGGCAAAGTCCGAGCTGCGGCTCATGCAACTGAAATGCTGGTCAGATTCTCTCCCTCGGTGGTAATGAGTTTCGGACTTTCGGGAGCAGTGAGTGACTCAGTTGGCATCGGAGATCTAGTGGTAGTTAATTCGGTACTTCAGCACGACTTTGATCTAGGTTCTCTCGCCGATCTATCTCATCAGTACCCAAAGGAGTCTCAGCTTGCAAAGCTGATGCACGAACTGCTCATCGAATACTCCGACGAGCTCGAGAAGATCTGGTCGTCTAGGGTAAGTGAGAATTTTGGCCGCACGCCGGTAGTTCACCTAGGGGCGGCGATTACTGGTGACAGGCTGATCACTTCAAATGCCGAAAGAGCAATCCTGAAAGATCGGTTTCCTGGAGCGCTCTGTGTCGACATGGAAATCTACAGTGTTGCGCAAGTAGCGAAACTCGCAAACACCCCCTGGGCGGGGGTTAAAATCATCTCAGATGAAGCCGATGATTCCTTCGACCCAGTGCAGGTACTTAATTTCTGCACTGAGCACGGAAGCTCGGTTTTGGCACAGGTGGCTATGTGGAGTGCTGGACTATTTGCAGGACACCTGAAGGAAGAAGCCTAAATCTTGCTAATTCATTGAGTCGACTAGCGTCGAGATAAGTGCGCCGTTTGATTGATTAGCACCAAGTCGAACCAGTCGGGGGTTTCGAACTATTCTGAGGCGGTTTTTTTGAGGGTTAATGTCGACGAGGCTGGATTTACGGGACCGGTAGGGCTGTTACTAGAGCTCATTTCGGCACAACGAATAGATCTCTGGCAGGTATCCATCTCTAAACTTGTCGATGACTATCTCAGTCGGGTAGAAGAGATAATTGCGTTCGATCTAGAAGGTGCTTCGGAATTCTTGAGCGTCGCGGCGACACTGGTAGCGATGAAGTCTCGGCGTCTGCTGCCCCCAAAGGAAGTTGATGATGACACAGATGAAGAATTCACCCGGGAGCGGGAACTTCTGCTCATCAAGATGCTTGAGCTTAAGATCTATAAAGATGCTTCCACCTCCCTTGCTGACCAGCTGACGCTCGCATCTAAGAGTCTTGCACGGAGGGGGAGTTTCCCGAAAGAACTGCTACTGAAATTGTCTGACCCACTCTCCGAAGTGACGGCCAATGATCTTTTTGAGAAGATGAAGGCGATAATGCTCGCCCAGCCTCGCAGCATTGTGGACGACTCACATCTTTTCCAGAGGCGAATAGATTCCGAAATGCTGCGCAAGAGGACAATTTCGGAACTTGAGCATCGAAAGCAGATGGGCTTTTCAGAGCTCGTTGGCTGGAGCGAGTCACGCTTAGAAGTGGTGGCCACATTCCTTCTACTTTTAGAGGGGTATCGGCTGGGGATCGTTGAATTGAATCAGCCAGAGTTGTTAGGCGATCTGTGGGTTGTATGGCTCGGCTGGATTTCCGAGCGGGCAAAACAAGAGATGAATTCTCTTCTTGAAGCACTGAGCTAACTGCCTAGTATCTATCGTGATGGCGGAGACACGATGAAACAGGATCTAGGTGGCGACGGGGACTTTGTTACGGACGACCTACCGTCGGACGAGTTCTTTGAATCAGGTTCGGGCGATAACCCTATATCGACAAAAGAAGCGACGGACCGCTCCAACGTAACTCAAAAGGCGATCGAAGCTATATTGCTAGTCTCGTCTGACCCAGTGACTTCGAAATCGATAGCGTCCGTATTGGCAGTGTCGGAAACTGATGTTATAGCAGAGATGGGACATATCGCCCGCTTCTACCGCAGCAGCGGGAGGGGCTTTGAGCTTGCAAAAATCGCTGGAGGCTACCAGCTGCGTACTTCTGGCGAGCTGGGAGGGATATTAGAGCGATATCTGAACGAGCAGCTAGCTCCTCGGCTCTCGGGTGCGGCCCTTGAAGTCTTGGCCATAGTCGCTTATAAGCAGCCAGTGTCTAGGGCTCAAGTATCAGCAATACGCGGAGTAAATTCTGATGGTGTGATGAAGATGCTTCAAGCCCGTGGTTATCTGAGAATCATCGGAAGGGATCGAGGCCCGGGTCAAGCGATACTGTACGGTACGACACAGCTTTTTCTCGAAAGACTGGGAATTGATTCAGTGGCAGACCTTCCTCCTCTCTCTGACTTCGTTCCCTCGGCAGAGGTGCTCGAGGCCATCGAGGCCAGCCTGAAAGAAGATGGTTGATATCGAGTTTTATGAGCAGGACGCTGATAGAGAACGGGTGCAGAAGGTTCTGGCGCGCCTCGGATACGGATCCCGTCGGAAGTGCGAAGAGATGCTCTTAGCTGGCCGAATTGAAGTAAATGGATCTCCTGCAATCCTAGGTGACCGCATGAGTCCCGAGATCGATACCCTTTCAGTAGACGGGGTACAGGTCGCTACCAAAACGGGGCTGGTGTACTATTTGCTAAACAAACCGAGCGGAGTGGTGGTGACTTCCAATGATCCGCAGGGACGAAAGTCGGCTCTGGAGTTCGTCCCAAACGAACCTCGCGTTTTTTCTGTTGGACGACTCGACCTATTGACCGAAGGTCTCCTGATAATTACCAACGACGGCGACTTTGCCCAGGCTCTGACCCACCCGTCTATGGGAGTCGAAAAGGAGTATCTAGTGCACGTAGACGGTGCGCTTAACAGAAGTGAACTTAGTGCTTTACGCCGAGGAGTCGAATTAGACGATGGCCCGACATATCCCGCTAAAGTCAGGCTACTGTCTCCGTCGCTGGTCAAGATTACAATTCATGAAGGGCGCAACCGTCAAGTTCGACGGATGATGGATGCCGTTGGGCACAAGGTGATTCGGCTGGTCCGTACGCGAATCGGGCCAATCACCGACGATCGACTCGGACCGGGGGAGTTTAGGAGCCTTTCTCAGGCGGAACTAATAGCGGTCCGTGAAACGACAAAGACTAAGGCCACCATTTCTCGAGCCAAGCGCCGAGCCGCAAAGGAATAGTTGCAATCTAAACAAAGTTATATATAGCGGAGTCAGTCATACGCAACTAGTCGGCTCCGGAAGAGCAAGGTAGATAGATGCCAGCTATTTATGCGGATACTTTGGCGCTGCCAAGATTACCTCGAGCGACGGTAGAGGCCCAGGAGTTTAAACAAGTCAAGGGAGTCTTCGATTCAATTTCAACCCTGGAAGGCGAGGGGTTTCCTGTTCGAAGGCCATTTCCAACTAGGTGGCTGAACTTTGCCGATCCTTTTTTGTTATTGGACCAGATGGGGTCAGTCGACTACGCCCCGGGGGAAGCCAAAGGAACGCCATGGCATCCGCATAGGGGCTTTGAGACGGTCACCTACATCATGGATGGTGTGATGGATCACCGTGACTCACACGGGGGCGGAGGAACTATAACTAATGGCGATACGCAGTGGATGACCGCCGGCTCGGGAATATTGCACATCGAGGCTCCGCCTGAATGGCTTGTAGTCAAAGGTGGACTTTTTCACGGTGTACAGCTGTGGGTCAATCTGCCAGCGTCGCAAAAGTTCTCGGCTCCTAAGTACCAAGACATCCGTTCCAACCAACTTGCTCTGATCTCCTCAGACGATGGGGGAGCTTTGATCAGGGTCATCGCTGGCTCAATCGCTGGCTTTGAAGGGCCAGGAATGACACAGACGCCGATTGTTTACTGCCATGCGACGATATCCCCAGGAGCGAGGCTCGAGATGGACTGGCCTTTAGGGCATAGTGCCATGGTTTATTCCCTGTTGGGTTCTGGAACTGCGAGCGAAGATCGCGTGGCCACTAAAGAGGGCCAGCTTGCACTTTTCGGCCCCGGCAAGGCAATCAGTATCGCTGCAGATCTGTCACAGCCAAGTTACACACCCCGTGGCTGGGAGGTACTAATACTTGGTGGAGTGCCGATCAATGAGCCGGTTGCGCGTTATGGACCCTTCGTCATGAATACCCAGGATGAGATCAAGAGGGCATATGAAGACTTTCAGGCGGGCAGAATGGGTTCCATCCCAGCAGAAAAACTGCCGCATCGGAGCGAGGTTGATTCGCCTATCGACTAGTGGCAGGAATTGACTTCCAGTTAATAGACCAGATAGATGCGGATTCGCCGCTAGATTCTCACCCATGGCGCTTAGGGCATTGCGCGGTGCAACCACCGTGGAACTAGACACGATAGAGCAGGTTACTGCTCGGACCAAAGAACTTATTAGCGAGATGTTGGAGCGTAACTCAGTTGATAAAGAGCACCTGGTCTCGATACTATTCACAGCGACCGATGACATACGGTCCATGTTTCCTGCTGCGGCGGCTAGAGAACTCGGGTTGGGTGATGTTCCGCTCATCTGTGCAAGGGAACTCGACATTGTCGGTGGTACTAAGCTTTGCGTAAGGGTAATGATGCATCTCGAAACCGAGATTTCCAGATCCTCGCTGAGACATGTCTATCAGTACGGAGCCAGAGGGCTTCGAGATGATCTTCCCGGCTAACAGGATGTCAATGTTTTTATTCGATCTAGGGTGCCCTGCGCCACGGTTAGGTAGGTTGCTTTGAACCTTTCATGGAAGTTGAAGGGACCTTTGCGTTTAGCCGGTGAGGTTCGACCGCCTGGCGATAAGTCGATCTCGCACCGTTGTGCTCTGCTGGCACTTGTGGCAAATGGTCACTCGGAGATTACGGGAATTTCAAAAGGAGGCGACGTCAACTCCACCCTTGGTCTTGTCGAGGCCCTTGGCGCAGTAGTTGCCGAAATAAATGGCCGAGTAGTCATCGATTCAAAGGGAGTCCAGGAACCAAGGAAGATCCTTGATGTGGGGAATTCTGGAACTCTACTAAGGCTGGCCACCGGCATGCTCGCCGGATATCAAGGCCATTTCGTCCTAAGTGGCGATGAATCGGTCAATTCGCGCCCTATGGATAGGATCATCGAACCACTGACGGTCATGGGTGCGAATATAACTGGCCGTTCGGGGAACAAGTTGGCGCCCATTGCTATCCGCGGTACGTCACTCTCGGGCCGTGAATTCAAAGGCCTGCCGGCATCAGCCCAGGTAAAGTCGGCGATCCTATTGGCCGGTCTGAGGGCGGATTCTCCGACCTCAGTTACCGAAGTGATACCGACCCGTCCGCATACCGAGGAGATGCTCAAAGAGGTCGGCGTCGATGTTGATATTGTCGACCAGGTCGGGTCTACTCGGATCACGATACACCCCAATCCATCGATACAGGCAAAGAGCTGGAAGGTACCCACGGATCCATCGCAGGCGGCATTCTTTATTGTGGGAGCCCTGATCAGTGCAAAATCTGAGGTTTTGATAAAAGACGTCTTGGTCCATGAGACTCGGATCGGCTTTCTTGAGGTGCTAAAGCGCATGGGAGCTGACGTCGAGCTCAGAATGCAATCAGATTCAGTGGCAGACATCTACGCATCGTCATCGACGCTAAGGGCCACCGATATCGGAGGCGACGAGATTCCCTCTGTCATTGACGAGCTACCGATATTAGCCATCGCCGCTGCACGAGCAGAGGGAACCTCGCGAATTACCGGAGCGGACGAACTTAGGATCAAGGAGTCAGATCGAATTGCGACTTCTATGGCTATGCTCCGCGCTTTTGGGGTCAACGCCGAAGAGCTCCAAGATGGAATGGTAATAACGGGTAGCGACAGACCTTTCAAGTCAGCGATTGTTGAGACCAAATTTGACCACCGAATTGCAATGTCTGCAGCGATTGGTTCATCAGTTTCTGCCGGAGAGGTGGAGATAAGAGACGCATCGAGCGTAGATACCTCTTATCCCGGCTTTTTGTCGGTGCTTTTGGATCTGGCAGAATAACTCAGACGGGTATTTCCCAGATAGGAAACCAGCGAGACAAGTCGGCTTCAACTGGAAGGTCCATTCCAACTACCGATTTGAGCGAAAGTTCTCTTTCGTTGTCTCGACGACTTGAACCGATGGGCACGAATGGGTAAAAGGTGCCTTGCTTATAGAGGTATATCCAGTAGACCTTCTGGTTCGATACCGTGTCTTGAAATGGGAATACGCTGCACAGTAACTGTGGTGAGAATCCATGGTCCTCTAAAGTTCTGTTAACTAGGTGTACCTGGGTGACAAGATTTTCAAGTTCTTGCCCAGAAATCACTACCCAGCTATACCCGAAAGAGTCATTGACCTGACTTATTTCTGGTTTGCCTCCAGAGTCATCTGGTGTGGCAGTTGCCTTGAGCACCTCTGTAAATTCGGCCGAGGTATTTGCGAAAGCCGATCCCGAAGCCGGTTTGAAGCACACCGCAGCGGTACTTAGTGACTTCAGGTTTGCAGATACCGAGAGCGTGATTGCGGCAGATGGTAACGCAAAAAGCTGGTCAAGGTTAGCCTTCACCGGTTTCGTCTTACCCATTAGGACATCTAGAAACTTGACCATTCCTATCCCTTCAAGATAAGTGTCACACCCAAACACAGTATTAGAGTTTGGCCAACTCCTTGCAAAGCGAGTTTACAGATTCGGATTGGCCGTCGCCAACCTCGATTAGCTTAGAGTGCCAACTAACTTTGGGTTAATCTACTCAGCCGTACCTAGTTGGCGCTCTAACTCGTCTAGCTGGGCGAGCCTCTTCTCGAGGGACGGATGGGTCGAAAATATGGACCCAATACTGATCTGGTTTGGCTTTATCGCTGGCGTGAAGTAGAAGGCATTAAATGCCGAAGCTGAACGAATATCCTTGGTTGGAATTCTCCCCATCTCACCGGTTATTTTGATGAGTGCGCTCTTGAGAAGTGCCGGCCGACCAATCAAGATTGCTCCTGATCTATCTGCTGCGAGTTCTCTGTATCGAGAAAGTGCCCTAATCAGCACGAAGGAGATGGCGTAGACAACCGCGGATACCACCATGATCCCTATTTCGATCATCGCGGTGTTCTGATTGTTGCCCTCCCTATCCCCACCGGTAAACCAGGTTGCATAGAAAGCTAGCCGAGTTAATAGCCCGGCAACCATACCTAAAAAGCTTGCAATGGTCATTACTGCTACGTCTCGGTGGGCGACGTGCGAAAGCTCGTGGGCCAGTACCGCTTCGACCTCCGGCTTCTCTAGTCGGCGCATCAAACCTGTAGTTACGCAAACTACGGCGTTTTTTGGATTGCGGCCGGTTGCAAAGGCATTTGGGATGTCAGTATTTGCGATTGCGACTTTTGGCATTGGCATGTCCGCCAAAGTGCAGAGCCTCTGGATGACTTGGTAGAGTTCGGGCGCTTCCGCCTCACTAACTAGCCGACCACCCATCCCAAACAGCGCGATCTTGTCCGAAAAAAAGTACTGTACGAAAAGTATGGCAGCCGCTATTACCAGCACCAGACCAGTTGCAATACCGATTGATAGGAGGACTGCAACAAAAACTACATACAGTAAACCCAATAGAAAAATGGTCAGTCCCATGCGGGCCTGGAGCCCAGTGTCTCTTTGAAATCTAGTCTTGGCCACCCGTAAATGATCCTCTCACTTCGTAAGTTTTGGCGTCTTTTCTCCTTGGAGGTTGCTGAGATCACAAAACCTATCTTTGAACAGGCAGGAGTGAAATCTCCGTCTGTCAAGGTGAACTCTAGCGACCAAAGCGCGTCATTCCCTAAAGCTATGGTAGTACATATTGATTGAGTCGAAGTTTACTAAGGTGAATGCTCGGTGTAGGACTGCTATCGTAGCTATCGCCTCGACGGCGGCATCTTTTAGCTTTTTGATCGTGCTATAGATCTCTACAGCGCTGTGGAGCCAAGTCCTAGATTGGGTTCATATCGAATGGAGGGCAAAACGCCCTTTCGGCAAGTACGTTATTCGGGCCTTACTTGACTTTTCTACCTGGCCAACGAGATTCACGCAACGAGATGCGGTGCCGAAGGGCAAGAGTCACGAGTGCCCAGGACCGGTCTTATCTGCAACAACCGAGATTAGCCAGATGAAGCTAGCAACATCATCCACCGCTACCGATTCGTTGATACCAGAACAGTTGGTCGTGAGGGTGCGGTGAAAGCAGTGCCGATCAACCCTAAAGGCGGAGCCAGAAGTCCAATCGGTAAGGGCTGTGAGGTTCACAGGATAATCTAGACGTGCCCGATTGTTAGCCGCAGGGCGATTGGATAGCTTTTTAATTCGGAAATGACGACGGGAATAGGCTTAAAAAGTCAGTTGGGTCGGTGTTGAATGGGTAACTTTTGGGAGCTGAATTGGAACTCGTCATAGCTATCGATGGTTCAGCAGGTTCTGGAAAGTCAACCTTAGCAAAGTCAGTGGCCATGAGGCTGAACTGGCCATGGCTCTCCACGGGAGTGATGTATCGGGCGGCAACCTTAGCGATGATTAGGGCGAGTGTCGACCCCAATGATTCTGAGTCCGTGCTGGGGGTCATGCTAGCGAGCAAGATTGTCGCTGAAGGGTCTCGAGTTTCCTTGGACGACGAGGACGTTTCCGATCAGGTGTTTTCTTCGGCAGTTTCCGGCGCGGTCTCTTCGGTATCAAGAATCGCAGAGGTACGAAGTGAACTCGTTACCTTACAACGCGCATGGCTTCGTGCACGTTCGAAAGGCGTTGTAGAAGGTAGGGATATCGGTACTGTCGTGTTCCCTGATGCCGTGGTAAAGATCTATCTAGACGCCGACCTTCGGGTTAGGGGAGATCGCCGTCCGTCGGAGGGGGCTAGCTCTCTGGCTAGGCGTGATCTCGTCGATTCGTCGAGATTAACTTCCCCATTAATAAAAGCGGCAGACGCTATTGAGCTGGACTCCGGAAAGAATTCACCGGATGAATTGACTGATCGGATAGTGACGATTCTTCAAGAGCGAGTATCCGCCCCTATGATTGCTGGTCAGGATCGAGTTGGAAGCTGAGATTCCTCCTGGTCTCGTTTGCTGGGTGGGAGTCTCTGAACTGGCGCAGGTGAGGGCCGAAATGACACAACTGCAGGGTGCTTCTGGATATTTGCCAGAACGAGACTGGCAGCACAGGGCGTACCGTGTTGTGCGCTTTTTGGTAGAGGGTGTGAGCCGAGGAATTTTTGGGCTGAAGTTTGAACTCGAGGACGAGCTGCCTCCTGGCTCATTCGTTTTGGCACCGGTCCACCGCTCCAACATCGACACCTTGTTGGTCGCCAGCTTGACCAAGCGCAGGTTATGCTACATCGGCAAGGAGACGGTCTTTAAGGTCCCGGTCATTGGGAAGTTCCTCAGGGCCCTTGGCGGAATCCCGCTCAACCGAGATGCTGCCGACCGGGACGCTCTGAAGAAGTCCGTTGAGGTCCTAGGCACCGGGGAACCCCTCGTGGTTTTTCCTGAGGGACAACGGCGCTTCGGAGATAAGGTTTTTGACCTCCACGAGGGGGCGGCCTACCTTGCGATAAGGGCAAACGTGCCAATTGTCCCGGTCGGGATAGCCGGTACCGAGAAGATTTGGCCCAAGGGGCGGAAATTTCCCTTACCGGGAAAGAGCTACGTGATTGCAGGGCCAGCGCTGTTCCCGGATTTACCTGGGGGAGCGAAAGAGACCACAGAGAAGCGGACCAAGACGGTATCAAGGCGCGCAGTGTCGGAGCTGAATTCAAAACTTGAGGCGGAGCTACAAAGGCTCTACGATCAAGCACAAAGCAAGCTGGAGAGCTAGGCGTCCAAAGCGAGGCCCGGCAAGCTCGTCTTGCTGCGGTGTCAGTATATCTTTCTCTCCGCTTAGGTGGAGATTTCTATTTATCCTGGCTTAGCCTCGCTAAAACAGTAGACGCAGAAATAGCCCTATCGTCCTCTAACACGTTCTTGCCGGTTCTCTCAACCCCAAAGGCAATTGCAACGAGATCGGTAACCGTTTTCATCAGGTCTCTAAGTTCCGGAGGGGGTGGAAAGTATTCGTCCTCGTCCACGTGGCTAACCTTTTGCACTCCTTCTATCGGGGCGAGCTTGGCGACTACCTGGTCCACTAACTCATCTGGTGCTGATGCGCCCGCTGTAACTCCAACTAATCCGTGGAGGTTGTCGGGGAGCTCGTCGGCTGAGTTCACTCGGTAGACGTTTGGGCAGCCCGCAGCTAGTGCAACCTTTTCTAAGGCGACGGTATTCGAAGAGTTCGCCGAGCCGATGACCACGATCGAGTCGGCGAGGTGGGCGATGTCTTTGAGTGCTCCTTGACGATTTGTGGTGGCAAAGCAGAGGTCTGATCGATTCGGCATCCATAGGTTCGGGTAGATCGAACTAGCCCGTTCTCTTACGCCAGCCCATTCATCCATGGACAGAGTTGTCTGTGAAAGAAGTGCCACTTCAGAGCCTCTTATGAGATCGAGCTCTTCTAGATCCTGTTCCGTTTCGATGAGGGACACCGACTGCGGCGCTACGGCTACTGTTCCCACGGCTTCGTCGTGACCAACATGTCCCACATAGATGATCCGATAGCCCTTGTTTGACCTCACCTTTACTTCATGATGCACTTTGGTCACCAAAGGACATACAGCATTAACGCTGATTCGATGCTTTGCCGAAGCTGACTCAATGACTTCTGGTGCTGAGCCATGTGCGGAGAGCATTACTACTGCACCATCTGGTACTGCATCAATTGAATCGACGAAAACAACTCCTTGATTCACAAATCGCTCAACCACGACCTGATTGTGGACTATTTCGTGGAAACAGTAGACAGGGGGGTCGAAGACCTTGACCATCCAGGCAAGGGCTTTAATTGCCTTCTCCACTCCAGCGCAGAAACCTCTTGGTTCGGCGAGCAGCACTTTGGTAACCATCACGTAACCAGCCTATTGCGAAGGGGCCTAGAGTGGATATGTGTCTTCGCCTTTTGTCGTAGCGGTCCAAGAGAACTCCCCAGCAAGCAGGTGTGGACTATTGCCAGGTGATGAGCTCGTAAGCATTGCAAATGTGAAACCAAGAGACGTCATCGAATACCAGATACTCGTCGAGGAACCTAGCTTCGAGATCGAAGTCATGCGCGGGGGATTGACATTCAGTGTCAGCATCGAGAAACTGGCTGGCGAACCCCTGGGAGTTGAGGTTTCATCCGCACTTTTTGACCGAGTTCGGACCTGCGATAATCACTGCGAGTTCTGTTTTATCTATCAGTTGCCCAAGGGGATGCGGAAGAGCCTTTATATGAAGGATGACGACTATCGCTTGTCATTTTTATACGGCAACTTCACTACGCTTACTCGCTTTACTGAATGGGACCTCGAGCGGGTGGTTACCGAAAGGCTGTCTCCGCTATTCGTGTCCATCCATGCAACGGACCCAGCCCTTAGGACCCGAATGCTGAGAAACCCGAGGGGTGCAATCTCCTTGCGATGGCTTAAGGCGATGCTCGAGGAGGGGATCGAGGTTCATGGCCAGATCGTGGTTTGTCCCGGACTAAATGATTCGCAAAATCTACACAGGACGCTATCTGGCGTCCTGGCGGAATATCCCGAGCTAGAAACGATCGCAGTGGTTCCGCTGGGGATATCCAAGTTCCTAAAAGAGCCGGCAATGCGGGAGCATACCGAGCAAGAAGCTCAGGATGTCGTGGACATCGTCGAGTACTTCCAAGGTGTATTTATGGAGCTTCTCGGTCGTAGGATGGTCTACTGTTCCGACGAGTACTACCTATTGGCCGGCCGGGAGTTCCCTGAACATACTAACTACGATGGTTTTCCACAGCATGAAAATGGCATTGGGATGGCAAGGGCATTTGAACGGGCCTTCTTTGGGGACAAAAAAGCTCAGATTGGAATCAAGCCGGGTTTCTTCTCTTGGGTAGATGGGGCGCCCGCGCAAGGTTACAGGGCGAAGCGAACCACTGAAACCCTCCATATCAGGTCAAAAGGGCGCTTCAGCGGGAGAATAGGCGTGCTTACCTCAGGTTACGGCAAGAGGGTCTTAGAGCCAATAATTAAAGCAGCTGGCGCCGATCATGTGCGGCTGATAGAGGTAAGAAATGTATTTTTTGGCGGAAACATCGCCGTTGCCGGTCTCATGACCGGTGTAGATCTAAGTCGGACACTATTGGCGGAACCTGATGGAGATCGCTATATCCTGCCGGACGTCTGTTTGACGGAGGGACGATTTCTAGACGGACTTAGACTAGATGACTTGCCTAAAGCGGTCGAGGTAATTCCTACCGATGGGGCTTCTTTCCGTGCGGCAATCGCGATGGAAAATTCAAAATTGACAGGGGTAGTTAGATGAGTTCGCCCAACCATGAGGATACTGCAGAGGATAACGAGCGAATTAGCGAAGATCTTGAAGACCCGATGTCGCTTCTGCGCCTCCCTGTTGTGGCTATAGTCGGTCGGCCAAACGTTGGAAAGTCAACTCTGCTCAACCGTGTGGTCGGCAAAAGGGTCGCCATTGTCGAAGAGAAGCCGAAGGTCACTCGGGATCGGAAGTCCGTCGAAGCAAATTGGGCGGGTAGAAGATTTGTCTTGGTGGACACCGGAGGGTGGCTAGCGGCGGGAGACTCACTCGATATCAAGGTGTCTGCCCAAGCCGAACAGGCTGCTAAAGAGGCTGATCTGGTACTTTTCGTCGTTGATGTTACGGTAGGGATCACCGATGAAGATTCTCAAGTGGCTCGAATGCTAAATAGGCTTGGCGTTCCCTCAATTGTCGTCGCTAATAAGGTCGATTCGCAGACCAGAGAGAACGATATCTGGACATTTAGCAAGTTTGGGCTCGGCGACCCGATGCCGCTGAGTGCCTTACATGGGCGCTCGTCTGGGGAATTGTTAGATCGAGTGGTCGAGATGATCGATGCACCCTATGAGACCGACCTCGATGAGATCCTTCCTCAGGTCGAGAGGCTCGCCAATCGTCCGGATCATGATGAGCTTCGCGTAGCGATAGTCGGCCGTCCAAATGTTGGAAAGTCGACGCTTTTTAACCAGCTGATAGGCGACGAAAGGTCCGTTACACATGACCTAGCTGGCACTACCACAGACTCCATAGACACCATCATCGAAACAGACGCACTTGGCCAAGTTCGATTCATTGATACCGCAGGCATGAGACGAAAATCGAGGGTTGGCGACGGAACCGAGTACTACTCAATGGTCAGGGCGCTCAAGGCGATCGACGATTCAGACCTTTGCATCCTTGTCATTGATGGCATTGAAGGCGTTACCGCACAAGACCAACGGCTCGCTGAGCGAATAGATGCAGCCGGTTCCCCCGCGGTAGTTGTTCTAAATAAGTGGGACCTGCTCTCTACTGAAGCGAAACTAGAAATCGGCGACATAGCGACGGACAAGCTGGCATTTCTCAGTTACAGTCCATTTCTGCGGATCTCAGCGAAGTCAGGTTCTGGCGTAAAGAGGATCTGGGCGGCAATCGGCCAGGCCGCTACCGCCTACAAGACGAGAATCCCGACACGCGAATTGAACCTTTGCCTCGCCAAGGCCCAATCTGAGCATCCTCCTAAAGGTACGAGGATTCTCTATGCGGTCCAAGGGGCTACGGATCCGCCAACCATAACGCTCTTTGCAACCAGGAGCATTGAACCTTCTTACCTGCGCTATGTCGAGCGTAAAATTAGAGAAAGGTTCGGACTAGGTAATACACCTATCAAGTTCCGAGTCAGGAAGCGTTCAGAGAATTAGTCTTGTTCTTTTGGGGGAATTTGGCTCGGTAACGGGCGATGCTGATTGTGATGAGGGTGGAACTGAATGGCAGATCAACTGGAAGACGTGCAAGGGGATGGGACTGCCCATGAAATCGAACGCTCCTCACATTTTGCCAGGGAGATCTGGCCACTTAAGAGCACTGCAAAGCTAGTAAAGTCAAAGAAGCTCCACGCTAGGAAGCGGATAGAGTACTTGACCGACCCTGGGAGTTTCGTCGAAGACGGCTTGCTAGCTAACGCGATGTCGGAGGGACTCCCTTCTGATGGAGTTCTTACCGGAACTGCAACCATCGAAGGTCGAACAGTTTGTATCGTAGCTAATGACCAGACTGTCAAGGCCGGGTCCTGGGGCGCGAGAACAGTTGAAAAGATCATCAGGACAACAGAGCTTGCGCTCAAGCACGAGGTACCCATTTTTTACCTCATCGACTCAGCTGGTGCACGCATCACCGATCAGGTGCAACTGTTTCCAGGACGTAGAGGGGCCGGCAGAATCTTCTATAACCAAGTCCGGCTTTCCGGGAAGGTTCCGCAGATTTGCTGCCTTTTTGGCCCTTCGGCCGCCGGAGGTGCTTACATTCCTGCGTTCTGCGATGTCGTCTTTATGGTTGAAGGCAATGCCTCAATGTACCTTGGGTCGCCGAGGATGGCAGAAGTGGTGATCGGCGAGTTTACGTCTTTGGAGGAGATGGGTGGAGCTCGGATGCACGCAACGGTTTCTGGGTGCGGGGACAATTTGGTTCAATCCGACGAAGAAGCGTTAGACGCTGCTAGAGACTATCTCTCTTACCTGCCCTCGTCTTTTAGGGAATTACCGCCCACAGACGTCGCTCGGCCCCCGGCTAGGGAGCTTTTAGATCATGACATTCCCCAAGAGGCCACGGCTGGCTATTCCATTCATAAAATTATTGATTCTATATTTGACGAGGAATCCTTCTTTGAGATCAAGCCACTTTGGGCCCCGGAACTCGTTGTCGGCTGGGCCAGGTTGGATGGGAAGGTCGTCGGCATAGTAGCCAATAACCCCCTGGTCAAAGGCGGGGTGCTATTTGTAGATTCCGCAGACAAGGCGGCCCGATTTATTTGGAACGCGGATGCATTCAACATCCCTTTGGTATTCTTGGCTGACGTTCCTGGATTCATGATCGGCTCTGAGGTCGAGCGCAACGGTATCATCCGACACGGCGCAAAGATGATCACCGCTGTTTCTGAGGCGACTGTCACTAAGTTCTCGGTCATCCTTCGCAAGGCCTATGGAGCGGGACTATACGCGATGTCGGGTCCGGCATTTGAGCCCGACGCTACGATTTGCCTTCCCTCGGCAAAGATTGCCGTTATGGGGCCAGAGCCGGCGGTGAATGCGGTATACGCCAACAAAATAGCTGCAATAGAAGACGAGAGCGAGCGGGAGCTTTTCGTGAAGGAGAAGCGGCGAGAGTACGAGCAAGATGTAGATCTGCTCCGCTTGGCCTCAGATCTTATAGTCGATTCAGTTGTACAGCCGGGAGAGCTGCGGACTGAGTTGATTAGGAGGATGCGGGCAGCGGGCCAGAAGGAGAGATTTTTCTCAGAACGACGCCATGGAGTCCCTCCAGTATGAGTCGAACCCGCTCGGCATGTCCGGGACTCGCCGGTTTCTCGTAGACTATTTGCATGCCTTGGTGCGAGAACTGTTCTAAATTCCACGAAGTTTCCGAACTCAAAGAAGGTGGAGCATGTCCGTCATGCGGAGCAGTCATCTTGCAAAGACGGAAGACACCTTGGCACTTCAAACTTCTCGTATTTGCTACTGTCGTCTATCTGACTTACAGATTTGTACAGCTTTTTGTCTGGTTTTTCCATCATGTTTAAATCGACTTGGTTCGTTGCAAAATTGGCTGGACGTCTCGGCCGATTGTTCAAAAGCCATCGGTTCTGTCAAATTTGACTTGTAAAATCGTTTTAGCCCAAAATCGAGCCGACCTAAGGCTAGCCACTAACTAGCATCTTACATCTCGGGCTGTGGCGCAGCTTGGTTAGCGTGCTTGACTGGGGGTCAAGAGGTCCCGGGTTCAAATCCCGGCAGCCCGACCACCAACTAGCGGGTCAGCTATGCGGCGTCTGCGCTTTCCTTGGGTGGAAGGTCTGGAATGTACCTCCTAAGAATTCTAGGCCAAAGGGCTGGGTATATCGTGCTCCGAGTCGGCTGGTCATCGTAGATCGATTAGTGGATCAGCCACTTAGATAGCTAACTCAGTCGATTGGTTGAAATACACTAGAATTCACTCGATGCCTGAAGAACCTAGATAAGTTGGGTAAATACGATGGGGAAGTTTGATTGGCTGTTGCCCAGTACTAGGTTTTCAGCACTCACTTTTTCTCTAGTTCTCGGCGCAATGACGTTAAGCTCTTGTGCCCCTTCTGGTTTAGCTAATTCTTCAAATCTGGGATCCAATAACTTATCCACAACCTCAAGTTCGATTCAACGAGTAGGTGGCTCGTCGAGCACCATTCCCGCGACATCTACCGTCCCTGGTTCTATCTCGTCCTCGACGTCTGGCAGTCCAATTAAGGCAAGTTTCTGTAGATCCGGCAGTCCTCTTGCAAATGTGTATCACTCCTATCGTCTGATTGTAGTTTCGGCCTGTATGACGGTAACGGGAACAGTTATGTCGGTTCGCTCTGAGCCTGATGGGGACACTCATTTTGATCTGTTAGTTGATAGCCAATTTCAGAACCTTCTTCGTCCGGCAAACTTCTCCTTCCAGCATGGGTGGCTAGTGGGGGAGATTGTCCCGGCAGATAGACCCGGTTGTGTCGTAGGTCAGCCACCTATTCCGCCAAATGGAAGCTATAACTATGGAACTTGTACCGGAGCCGATGAAACTAATCCAGTAGTCGGAAGTCACGTCTCCATAACTGGGCCTTATGTTCTAGACGAGGACCACGGCGGCTGGGCCGAGATCCATCCGGTTTGGGGGTGGAACCAGACTGGAATATCCTCTGGCGGAGTTTCTGCGCCGACTCCAGTCACTACTAACCAAGTCCAGCAGACGGCGGGAGTTCAAATCATTTCTTTTACATCCCCGGTGATCAGGGGCTCATACGCAGATTTAATAGCTCAGTCGGCACCCAACACCAGCTGCAATTTGACGGTAACGCTTCCTAGTGGTTACCGGAGTCAGTCCGAAGGATTAGGTGCTGGGCAGGCTGATTCATCCGGAAAGGTCCAATGGAGTTGGATGACTGGTTCCAATACGGATCCAGGAATCGCTCAGGCCACGGTTACCTGCGGATCAAGTATGGCGACGGCCCAAATTGATATTCAAGCCTGAACTGGCTGGTCAGTGCTGTGAAGATCATTCAATTGGCAAGACCGTGATTTAGCCGCACCTAATAATTTGCTTTCTCGACAGGATCGTTCACTGCTTCGTGGCAGATAGTCACGAGCTCGGATCCGAACCTTCTCACAGAGTAGTACTGATCTACCTGGCTTGCTAAACGTGCAGTTGACTTAGCCCGGTTAAGGCTTTTTTTGAAAGATGTCAGAGCGTACTTAGCCTGTGAGTTGAATTATTGCGGAATAGTCCAGAAATAAGCAGACTGGGACTCAGCTGCGAGGCGAAGCTAAGCCTGAATGACATGAGCCGAGTGTTTCCCCCAGATGATCTCCGGAATTCTAGCTAGCTTCCAGTGTTACTTCGGGAGAATTTGTAAATGGATACATCCATGTTCCGGGCTGGACCGGCGGAGATTAGCTGGATCTGTGCTGGTGATCGATGAGACGAATTCCAAGCCAGTTTTGCCTAGTGAGAGGGGTGGTTGATATAGTGATCTGCTCGTCGAGCAGATCAAATCAGAGGACCATGAGGGAGTCCCGAATATTCACTTCACCCTTAGGTTCGATTCAATTCGAGTCGATAGCAGCATTGAGCGTTTTGAGGCCCTCGCCTGCTTTGACGAAAATGCTGAGGCAGCAGTAATCCATTTGAGACTTTTTGGTTATTTGGTAGTTGAAAGAAGGATTAGAGAGGGGTTGGATTTCCGACCATGAAAGAAGAAGGAAGACGGTGGACGGATCGGTCTAAAGACTCCGATGTTTCTCTGTTTCGTGTTTCGCATACTTCAGACCCTGAAGTTAAGCCACTTCTAACTTGGGGGAGCAACCTAGAAGTCGGAATCGAAGTGGTCGATCAACAGCATCAGAGGCTAGTGAAGATCTTCAACAATCTCGTGGTCTCTCAAACTGAGTCAATTTCTACCGACATTCTTAAGGCTAACCTGGCCGATCTCCTGAAGTACACACGATAC
>JABEUM010000145.1 GCA_013044475.1 Acidimicrobiaceae bacterium
GAGCGTCTCGCACCTTCAAATCCGTGGTCCACTAAACGGGACACGGGTCACGGAGTGGGCGAGGGGGGACTTGAACCCCCACATCCTTTCGAATACAGGAACCTGAATCCTGCGCGTCTACCAATTCCGCCACTCGCCCGCAATGACAGAGTAAAACTAGCCGCTCAAGCGAGCCGATGATGCACTTGGCGTAGAAAGCATAACTTCAGGCCAGAGTTAGAACTACTGGCTAGATTAGTTGAGGTGGGACTGCGAGATTTCGAGTTGCGAATTGAGAACCTATTCGAATCTACCTTTGCGAAGGCTTCTCGCCGAGGAGTTGAACCGGTCGAGATCGCTAAGCGTGTGATTCGCGAAGTGGATCAGAATACCATGTCTGGGGCCAAATATGCACTCGCTCCCAACGTCATCGAAGTGTCCTTGGCACCAGCAGATTACACTAACTTGGATCCAGTAATGAAGTCGATAAAGGCCGAATTGCTAGTCCTACTAAAAGAGCACGCAGCGGGGTCGGAAATGAGATTCGTCGGACCTCTTTCAGTTGATATTCTTTTGGACCAAGAACAGAAATTTGGTTCAATTATCGTCGAGTGCGGCTTTCACGAAGACTCAGACTATCAAGAGAAGATGGTACTACGTTTCGAGGGCGGTTCTTCAGTGGTTTTGAGCGACGCAATGGTTTCGGTCGGCAGGATGCCGGGCAGCACCGTGGTGATCGAAGATCCGAAGGTTTCCCGTTCGCATGCTGAGTTATTTGTCTCAGACCAAAGGGCATTTGTTCGAGACCTGGGTTCAACAAATGGTACTTTTGTCAATGGTGTCAGGATTAAAGACGTAGTTGAACTTAGAGATGGTGACCAAATAGTTTTCGGGCGAACCCAGGGGATTTTCGAGGTCCAATAGCACTGTGCCGATTCCACTTCAAGAACTTCTAAAGTATGTCGTGATCATACTGCTCTGGCTGCTGTTCCTCCGTATATCGAGGGCGGCGTGGGTAGAGATGCGCTCGGAGACTAAAAAGTCAAAGTCGGAGACCACGACACCAGCGGTTGCTAGGGTAAATTCACCGGTGGTAACGCCAAATGTCTCAATGGCCCGAGAGACGGTTGCTCGATCCGCAGGCGGATCTCAGAGCGCCCAGGGGACAAAGGAACTATTTTTGATCCGATTGGAGGGTGAAGTTCCTAGGGATAGATTTCCAATTGGAAGGGAAATCACCCTCGGCAGGTCGGAGGGGTGTAGCATCAAACTCGACGACTCCTTCGTTTCAGGTATTCACGCCAGGGTCTTTATGGAAGGTTCAGAGTTGTTGATTACCGACCTATCCTCTACCAATGGCACTTTTGTGAATTCACAAAGAATCACGAAGTCGCGAAAGCTAACGGTAGGGGACACGATTATGGTCGGCCAGAACCAGTTTGTGGTGGGTGTCTGATGCGACTGGAGTGGGGGGCCGCTACCGATCGTGGACTGGTGAGGACTATGAACCAAGACTCCATGGTCGCCAATGGGAAGGTCTTCGCGGTAGCCGATGGAATGGGTGGGCACTTTGGGGGCGAAGTCGCCTCAAAGATAGTCGTCGATTTCCTGACCAAGCTGGAAAGCTTTGCTGGAAAGCAAGGACTTTTCGAGGCGGTTAAAGAGGCCAATGTCGCTGTATTTGAGCACTCGCTAACTACCCCGGAGCTGTCTGGCATGGGTACAACCCTCACAATGCTGGTACCCTTCGAGGCGGACGACGAATTTGATCGAGACCTGATCGAGATCCTTTCGGTGGGAGATTCTAGGGCGTACCTGCTACATGATCTCGATCTGATACAAGTTACCGAGGACCACACATACGTAGGTGAACTTTTGCGTTCGGGGCGAATCTCTGTGCAAGACGCTTCGATGCACCGGGCAAAACACGTTCTGACTAGGGCGGTTGGAGTTGAACCCGACATCGAGGTTGACCTCTGGGAGATAGAACCCTATGTGGGCGACGTGATCCTTTTGTGTTCGGATGGGCTTACGAATGAGCTGGTAGAGCCACAGATTCGGAAGGCACTGATCGAGCATGCAGATCCACAATTGGCGGCCCAGGAACTCGTAAGTATGGCCAAAAAAAGCGGTGGCAGCGATAATATCACCGTCGTAGTAGTCAGGGTCGTAGAAACCACTTCGGTCGCCTCTGTGGGCGGCGCAACTTCTGGCCACGGTATCGAGTCGATTGCGCCACGGGATCGCAAGGGTGCTAAATCGGACGAAGGGCGCCCCAAGACCCCTCTATCCAGGATTTCTATATCCACAAACACCAAACGAACTGCGATAACTGCCATTCCAACTCCGATTCCTAGGCGTGAAGTGCAGCGGTCATCCCTGGTGCTAAAGATACTTAGGACGACACTTTTCGTCTTGGCGGTGGCGGTCGTCGCTGCTGTGGTCGCTGGGGTCGTGGACTTATATGCCAAGAACTCCTATTACGTGGGTACGTCCGGGAAGTACGTTGCGATCTATCAAGGGCGTAAGGGTGGCGTTTTATGGTTCGATCCGAAGCTCGTAAAGGTTACGAGCGTCGCAGTTTCGTCGGTAAATCAAGCTCGCCAGGTCGAATTGAACAGTGGAGTGGTCGAACCTTCCCTTAACGCGGCAAACCTATTCATCTCGAATTTGATGTCCGAGGTGAATAGTCAAAAGCAGTTCCAAGGCTCCTCTACTACGGTTGGAAGTGGGTAGCATTGGATAGGCGTATTTCTCAGATAGGCTTAGTGCTCCTATTTCTCTTTGGGGCTCTTTTTTTACAGTTGAACAACCTTCAGGTTCTCCAGGCCAAGAAGTTGGCAAATGCCCCAGGAAATGTGCGGCAGGTAGTCAACGCCTTCTCTCTTCCCAGAGGGGCTATTCTGACCGGGGATGGAAAGGTGATCGCAGAATCCAAACCAGTCAACGACGCATACCACTACTTGCGGGTCTATCCCTATGGGACCCTTTATGGTGACGTAACCGGCTTCTATTCGATCGATTACGGAGTCACCGGCATTGAGGCAGCCTACAACAAATATCTGACCGGCCATTCCCCGACGATTCGTTCGTTGACGGACCTGCTGAACTCTACCTACGTCACAGATTCAGTCACTACGACTATCTCCTCTACTCTGCAGAGTGTCGCAGAGTCCGCACTTGGGAGTCGCAAAGGAGCAGCCGTCGTAATCCAGCCGAGTACCGGGGCGATTCTCGCTATGGTCTCTAATCCGGGCTACGATCCAACCCCGCTGGCTTCGCACTCCGGGACTACCGAACAGGCTGCGTGGAAGTCACTTATATCGAACCCTAATCAGCCACTCTTGAATAGGGCAATCTCCAGGGCCTACCCCCCTGGGTCCTCCTTCAAGATAGTTACGACTTCGGCGGTCTATGATCACGATCCTTCTATAGCATCGATCGACTTTCCTGCAGTTACCCAGATCCCCTTACCTTTGACCACCCACAAACTTCACAACTATGCATACGAGAGCTGTGGTGGAACTATTCCTTTGCTCCTGAAAGTTTCCTGTGACACCGGCTACGCGCAGGTCGGTCTCAAGCTTGGCGCTGCTAACCTCTCAAACGAAGCCGCCTCTTTTGGCTTTAACCAAATACCACCTCTCGATATAGGAGGCGCAGCGGCTTCGACTTTTCCACCGGTTTCGTTTTTCAATCGCAACCTTCCTCAGCTGGCCTACTCTGCGATAGGGCAGGGCAATGTCAGCGCCACCGCACTTCAGATGGCCATGGTCGGCGCTGCGGTAGCCAATGGAGGACTCATGATGGCACCGCACCTTATGTACCAGATAAGAAATATTCAAGACCAAGTGGTCAAGCAGTACCAACCGAAGGTCTATAAGGTTGCGACGTCCCCGTCTACAGCGAGCATTGTGACCTCAGAGATGGAAGGTGTTGTCCAAGGGGGAACGGCATCTGGGATCGCAATACCGGGCGTAAAGATAGCGGCCAAGACCGGTACTGCGCAGACGACCCTCGGTGTTGGTTCGACGGTGTCTGGGGCAGACAACTGGATGGTGGCTTTTGCACCCGCCAATGCTCCAACTATCGCAGTTGCGGTAGTGGTTCCAAAGCAGGTGGGACTAGTAGGAATATCAACGGGCGCGACTCAGGCGGGCCCGGTAGTTAAGGCGATATTGCAATCGGCGCTAGGCGTCGGGTGATTAGGGACAGGTAAGAAATGGCCAGCATTTTGGAATCGCCCTATGGCGGAAGATATGAGGTAATTCAAAAGCTTGCGCGCGGGGGCATGGCGGAAGTATATGAAGCCAACGACAACCTGTTAGATCGACGCGTCGCCCTTAAAGTTCTATTTCCCGAGCTCTCGACCAACGAGGCTTTCGTCGAACGATTTAGGAGAGAAGCACAGGCCGCAGCTAACCTATCACATCCAAATATCGTCTCGGTCTACGATTGGGGTCAGGCCGATAGTACCTACTTCATCGTCATGGAACTCGTGGAAGGCAAGACCCTTTCCAGGGTGATCAAAGAGAAGTCTCCGCTAGATCCAAAGGCCGCAGCTGCTATTGCAGCTGATGTTGCTGCAGCACTCTCTTTCGCACACAAAAATGGTGTCGTCCATCGCGATATCAAGCCTTCTAATGTCCTCATTACTCCCGATGGGCTGGTTAAGGTTGCCGATTTTGGTATTGCTCGCGCATTATCAGGCGATTCAGAGTTGACACAGACTGGATCGATAATGGGGACGGCAACCTACATATCCCCCGAGCAGGCGCAGGGCGGTGAACTCGATCTTCGAAGCGACATCTACTCTTTAGGGGTAGTACTCTACGAGATGGCAACTGGTGGTGTTCCCTTTACTGGAGAAACTCCCTTGGCCATCGCCTATCAACACGTCCGGGAACCGGTGCCTTCGGCTCGGAGGTTCAATCCCGAGATTCCCGTCGACCTAGACCTGATAATCACCAAGGCGCTGCAGAAAGACCCATCTGACAGATATCAGACTTCAGCCGAAATGCGGGCGGACCTTAACCGATTTGAACAGGGGAAAGAGATAGAATTTGCAAAAACCTCGAGGGACGACGCTACCCGTTCGATCTCTCGAGTTCCAAAGATCATAACGATATCCGATGAGCCAGAGACGATTACTTTCGAGCCGATTACCGATTTTCCATCCGACAGGAAGATGGGTGCTGGAATGGCGGTCCTTATCGCTTTCCTGGCGATACTGATACTTGCTGGGGTGGTGTTCCTGGGAGGAAACGCCCTTGGCCTATTCAAAAAGACGACTTCCCAAACCGCCGCCTCTGCTACGCTGACTTCAGTTCCGGCCGTGGTTGGTCAGCAGCTCGGCTCGGCCGAACAAAAGCTCTCTGGTCTGGGGCTGAACATCAACACCACCTACTCACAATCATCCAAAGCCGCAGGGACAATAACCTCACAGAACCCCAGCGGAGGAGCGTCGGTGCAAAAAGGCTCGACGGTGAATCTTGTCGTCTCTACCGGTCAGGCGATGATTAGTGTTCCCAACGTTACAAAGGTAAATATTTCGACCGCCGAAACAACTCTGTTGAATGCTGGTTTCAACGTGTCGACCAGCTATGTAGCCGACAAACTCTCCTTGGGGAGCGTGGTGAGCCAGAGTCCGACCGGAGGTTCAAGCGCCGCAAAAGGCTCGACGGTGAATCTTGTCGTCTCTAATGGACCGGCTCAGGTTACAGTGCCTAACGTGGTCGGTCAGCAGCTGGCGCAGGCAGCCAATACGTTAGGGACAGTGCAGCTTTCGGTGGGGACGGTATCGTACCAGGATTCTCTCCAGGCACAAGGAGTCGTGCTGGATACGACGCCGGGACCCGGTTCGACCGTAGCGCCGAATTCCGCTGTGGACCTTATCGTCTCAACGGGGAACGCCCCTGGATCCTCTACGACTACCACAACAGCACCAGCGCCTACCACGACTACGACTACTGCACCAGCGACGACTACCACTACTGCTCCAGCGACTACTACCACTACCGCTCCCCCAGCCGGCTGATCCGGGAGCGGTGATCAGACCTTAGCTAAAGTCATATCCAAGAAGTTGCGCACTATGGTTCTCCCCTGTTCGGTCAAGATCGATTCCGGGTGGAACTGTACGCCTTCGATGGGGTATTCTCTGTGTCTGACACCCATGATGTAACCGTCGTTGGAGTGAGCGCTGATTTCTAGATCTGGTGGGACTGAGCTGGGTTCTATGACCAGAGAGTGGTACCTCGTCGCTCTAAAGCCTTGGGCCATTCCAACGAATACACCTTTTGAATCGTGGGTGATTTCGGAAGTCTTGCCATGCATAAGGATTTTTGCCCGCACAATCTCGGCACCGAATACCTCTCCGATGCATTGGTGACCTAAACAGACACCAAAGGTAGGTATCTCTTTCGAGAGGCTGCTTAGTATCTCGTTCGAGAGCGTAGCTTCCTTTGGGTGGCCCGGACCAGGGGAGATGAGTATCCCATCTGGTTTCAGGGCAGCGACCTCCTTTAGGTCGATCTTGTCTGCCCTGAAGACGATAGGGTTAGCTCCAGTTTCGCCTATATATTGGACCAAGTTGTAAACGAAAGAGTCGAAGTTGTCTATGACGACTATCTTCTGTTGGGAAAGGTAGTCGCTGAAATCCGTATCATGCGTCGGGGCTTTTTTCGGCCGATTTGAGTCCATGTATAGATCCTAGACAGGTGGGGTATTTGTAATGAGTCCTAAGTCGAAGACGCGTCGATCTTCAAAGGGCCCGACGCCGCCAAAGGTAAATAAGGGATCCCAGAAGAGTTCAGACAAGAAGGTGGCAGCATCTGCGGGGCGTTACACAGCTCCCACGCCACGGAAGTTTAGAAAGAGCGATCCCCGGAAGCTCTATGTGATCTTCGGCCTCTTGGGACTGGGTGTGGTACTTATCCTCCTTAACTATCTGGACCTTCTTCCAGGCGGAGTCTCGAGCTGGTATCTTCTGGTTGGCCTGGTCCTTATTTCCGGCGGATTCTTTGTAGCTACCGGTTACAGGTAGCCTCACCGGAAGCGCATTCCCAAAGTATTTAGATATAGGAATCGCGGAATCAGCACTGAAGCGGAGAAGGCTGAAAAGGTAACTGAGTGCATGAACTTCAACCAAGTGAGCAATAGGCTTGCTAGCCGCAGAGCAGCCGACGAAGCTAGCCCGATTGGCCTGGCCTAGGTTTCGATTTCCAAAGTGTGCAAAAGGCGCCAATGCAGAGGCTCACGGTTTATCCACATCTGTGTTCGCAGCGCCGGATGATAGAGTTTAGCTGACCTCGTCGGTTTAGTTGGATTTAAAGGAGGACTCAGTTTTGAGTAAGCGACGCCTCTTTATCCTCCTCGAGCTGACGATATGGTACCTGCCTGTGCTAGTTTCCTTACTTTTTCAGACTACCTTTACCGGCTGGACCGCTTACGCACCTCTATCCAACGGTTACCTCGGTTCATCTTTTGTGCGATTTCCAAAGACCTTCCTTCTGGTTCCACTGCTGCTGTTCGGACTTTTGAGCATCAAAAAGAGGCGCCCAGCAATCATCGCCAGCTCGTTAGTAGTTATTGCCATAGCGGCATCATTCTTGTTTCTGTATATCCGGGTAAACCCAGCGCCGGTTGGACGACAAGTGGCCGGCCACACGTCGATCTCTCTATACCTACAATTCGGCTACCCGGATTCGGCCACCGCTTTTATTTCGGTATTCCTATCGTGGCTAGCGGTAGCGGGTCTTGGTTTGACTCCGTTTCTGCGGGATAAGAGCTGAAAGTCGATCGGTTGATGATCGACAAAGGGACCTTCTTTTTTTTAGGTCTAATGAGTGGGACGAGCTGAGCCTAGCCAGCTACTTCCAACTCGCCAGAATTATGCAGGCGTATTAGTGGTGCGTGAATTGGTCGCACGACTCTGAAAGACAGACTTGTTGATTAAGGCCCAGTCAGCCGTACTGTCCAGGTAGATTGCTGTTTTGGCAGTGCTTGGCAAAGTCAGTTGCTAACTGGCATGCACATCCTGAATAGAAGTTATTTGGTGTCCATGGTGAGATTTGCTAGGCTCGCCGAGGATGGGTCCTTGGTTATGCCGTGTACTGCGGTTGGGTCCAGTGGGAGAATGGAAGTTTCATTGGAAGTCGCCGTCGAAGTTAGAGATATAAAGAAGAGCTTTGGAGCCGTCGAAGCCCTGCGTGGGGTTAGCTTGTCGGTAGAGCGGGGAACGGTACTCGGCCTGCTCGGACCGAATGGTGCGGGCAAGACTACAGTGATCAAGGTCCTCACTACCCTTTTGCGACCGGACTCCGGCACTGTTTTTATCGAGGGCTGCGACGTGTTAGCTGACCCGGCGAAGGTGCGCCATTTGATCGGCCTTGCGGGCCAGAGTGCGGCAATTCAAGAGGAGTTGACCGGGCGGGAGAATCTCGAGATTATGGGCAGGCTCTATCACTTGAACAAAAGGAGTTCACAGTCAAGAGCTCAAGAGTTGCTCGAACGCTTTGATCTCGTCGAAGCTGGAGATCGACCTAGCAAGACTTATTCGGGGGGGATGCAAAGGCGGCTTGACCTGGCGGCGAGCCTTGTTGGTCATCCCTCGGTTCTTTTCTTGGACGAACCCACGACCGGCCTTGACCCACGGGCGCGTATCGGAATGTGGGGAGTAATCAGGGATCTGGTCGAGGAAGGGACGACCTTGCTGCTTACGACGCAGTACCTAGAAGAGGCCGATGTGCTCGCCGACCAAATAGTGGTCATAGATCAGGGTAGGGTTATCGCGACTGGAACGTCGGGCCAACTCAAAGATCGAGTAGGTGGAGATGTGCTGGAATTTACGGTCCTCGACCCGAACCGACTCGAGGATGCCAAGCGGGCGGTCATAGATTTGTCCATGACTGAGCCGACCTTAGACCCGAAATCGGCAAAGGTCTCGGTGGGTGTCGGCCAGTATGGCACCAACGCGCTGGCCAATGCGGTGCGGAACCTTGACTCAGCTGGCGTAGAAGTTGAGGGACTGTCGTTGCACCGGCCGTCGCTGGACGACGTGTTTCTCGCAATTACCGGGCACGCTGCAAGCGTGGTAGGTGAAGACGGCGTGACCACTCGGGGTCGAAAGGGAAGAAGGTCGACCTCTAAAAGTCGAAGTGAGGTAGCTAATGACTAATCAAGAAGTCAAGGACATCCCTGTGGTAATGGAACTGACCTCGATGGACAGATTCCGTTACGGCATAAGCGATGCCCTGATAGTCTCGAAACGAGACCTGCTAGTTTGGCTACGTGTTCCGGCCTTTATTTTTTTTACGATAGTGCAGCCGGTAATGTTCGTCTTGCTGTTCCGTTATGTCTTCGGAGGGGCAATTACGGTATCCGTACCAGGCGGTTACGTTGACTATTTAATGCCTGGGATAATCGCCCAGTCGGCGGCATTTGCTTCATTTGGCACGGCGATAGGCCTTGCTCGTGAGATTCAATTAGGGGTGATCGACCGATTTCGCTCCATGCCGATGGCTAGATCCGCCGTCCTTTTAGGAAGACTCATCGCCGATACGATTCGACTAGTCGTTACTGTCCTCGTAATCCTGCTAGTCGGATACGCAGTCGGCTTTAGATTTCATAATGGAGTCGGCCCTGGTATTCTGATGCTCCTACTCGGCACCATCTTTGGAGTCGCCATCTGTTGCGTTTCGGCCTACTGTGGCCTCGCCTTTAAAAATGAAGAGACGGTTCAGTCTTTCGGCTTGGCGTGGCTATTCCCCTTAACCTTCGTCTCCTCGGCATTCGTGCCCGTTGGTTCTATGCCGGGTTGGCTCCAGGTCTTCGCCAAGCATCAACCGGTGACCATAGTAATTAATGAAATGCGAGCACTCGCTCTCGGCGGACCTGCGATAAGGGGTGGAATCGAGAGTGCCCTGTGGTTGATTGTGATTATTGCCGTTTTTATTCCGTTAGCTGTTCGTTCGTATCGGCGTGTTTAGTCGGGTGTTGCTTGACTGGCTCAGTCCGATTGAACCAACCAGAGCGCA
>JABEUM010000146.1 GCA_013044475.1 Acidimicrobiaceae bacterium
ACTATTTACTGAACAGGTAAGAAGGCCAATGGAGGATCAGCGAAACCGCCTTGTTGAAGGGCTTAATCGGCTTGGGTTTTCGACATTCCCAACGTCAGGTACATACTTTGTAGTATCTGATCTGGGCGGCTCAAGCGGAAGTTCTGCTGCGAGATTCTGCATTGAGCTAGCAAATCTTGCACAAGTCGTTGCTATACCTGTCTCAGCCTTCTATCACGATCAAACTAAGGATAAGGGGCAGATTCGGTGGACTTTCTGCAAGAGACCTGAAGTGATCGAGGAGGCCCTGCAGCGATTAACGGACCATCGAGATCAAATTAAGGCAATGGTTTTTTGACCACTGCGACCAGCGAAGGAGCGGGGTCGTGCGCAGCATCGGAGATGTCGCTAATCTCCTCTAACCTTTCTATTTCCATATCGGAAAATGCCTCAGTTACTTCGCTTTCGTCTAGTAGCCGATCCGGGTCAGGAGGTCCAGCTATACCGAAAGCATTCTTGTGGTGGCCTATCAGGAAAAGCCTCCCACCTTCAGCCAAGAGATTCTTGGCCAGAGCGTAGAGTTCCTTTCGTTCTGATAGGGATGGGTGGATATTAGCGATAACTATCAGATCGAATTGGCCTCCAGATTTGGAAAACTCCTCCAGACTTCCGCAGAATGTAGCTATTTTGAGGCCTAGGCGCTCAGCATTCTGCTCGAGTCGTCCGAGTGCCACGCTGGATAGATCCACCGAGGTAACATTCCAATGATTCCTGGCTAAGTGGATGGAATTTCTTCCTTCGCCCGCTCCGACATCGAGGGCAGTGGTGGGATTGAGTTTAGCCGTAGCGTCGACCAGCGTGGGGTCTGGATCTTGTATCCAAAGGTGCTCAGACGCCAAATACCTATCGTTCCAACCGTTGCTTGGGTCTTGCATTACAGGCTCCTAATCGCAATTCGCATAAGTGTAGCTAAGTGCAAGCTACTCGTTTTGGACAGTAAAAATGCTACTAAAGATTTCCTATTCGTTATCAGCGTCCACTCGAAAAGTCGAACCATCTAAACAGATAGAGCCAGGTAGATTGCTAGGGTGCGAGCAGAGCTCAGAAGCAGCCCATCTCCACCGTCGGCGCTCGAATGCCTGACTCCGATGCGGCGAAATACTGTTTAGATACCGACCGTATCGAGTGAAGGGCTCTCTAAGGTCGATTGAGGATTTTATTGCGACGATCGGTGAATGGAAGATTCTTGTGAAGAAGGAGCGGGTTTCTAAATCCACGACCCTAAGGGTGCTCTACTTTTCGCAAGTGACTCTGGGAATCGCAAACGGGCTTTCATTGAGCTACGTAATCGTCTACCTCCACCGGGAGCGACATATCAGCTACGAGGCAGCGGGGATATTGCTCGCAGTAGAAGGTGTGATAGGGATCCTTGCGGGGGGACCCGCTGGTGCCCTGATTGATAGGCTGGGAGCGGCACGTGTGCTCGTGTCGGGCTTCTTGATATCGGCATTATCAATGGTTCTGTTGGCCGATGCCCACACTGTGATGTCTGGTTTTGTGGCGATATTTTCCATGGGTTTAACTAATGCGATGATTTGGCCTGGAGTTGGCGCATTTATCGGAGAGGTCGTGTCGCTGGAGCTACAACCAAGGGTTCAGTCCTTCAGCTTCGCTATTTTCAACTTTGGATTTGGATTGGGAGCGGTGGTCTCAAGCTTTTTAATAAACCTAAACAAGGTTTCGACGTTTGTCCTGATTTATCACCTCAATGCTGGTTTCTCAATCCTTGCTGCGTTGATCTTCGTGGGAGGATTGGTGGCTTCAGGAAGCGGTCACTTACTTATTCGAACCACAGATTCATCGGCCACACAAGCAAAGCCTAGGCTCCCGCTCCAAGGCAGACCGAGTAATAAAGGTTATCGAGAAGTCTTCGCCGATCGGGTTTTTGTTCGCTACGTTGTGCTGAGTTTTTTTTTGATTCTCTTTGGTTATGCGCAGCTTGAGGCTGGTTGGACAGCCTTCGTAACTCGTTATTCGGGGAGCTCAGCCAGGGTAATCGGCTTTGCATTTGCCCTTAATACGGCGGTCATCGTCGTTGCCCAAATGATGGTGACCAGATGGAGCGTAGGGAAGAAGAGCTCAACATTGCTCTTCTTGGTCGGAATGTGTTGGGCTTTCAGCTGGCTTCTGAGCGGATTGACCACATTTGCCTTGATCCCCAAGGCAGCTGGCGATTTTTTAGTTGTCTCGTCGTTAGGATTTTTTGCCTTAGGCGAAGTTATCTACTCACCCATAAGGGGAACAATTCCCAACGCATTAGCACCAGAAGAAGTTCGTGGTAGATATAACTCATTGGCCGGAGGCACGTGGGGGGCTGCGCAGATGTTTGGTGCGCCAGTCAGCGGGCTTTTACTTTCCGCTGGCCTTTCATTCGTCTGGTTCGTTCCGGTAGCGATCGGTGCAGCGTTAAGCGGTATCGGTTTCCTGACCCTGCGAAAGCGGTTGCCTGAGAGCGCTCTCTGGTTGGGGCGATCAAAGGAATAACGACGTCGCCGACCTACCCTAAAGAATGAGCTCCAACTAATAACCGAAGCATCTATCACAAGGTTACTTATTCTCAAAGTGCTACGACCGAGACAATCGGCCATTAGGAGTTCGAACAGCGTCTTATAGAGTTCGATATGTCTCGGCAACTACCGGTGAGACCTCAGATAGTGCAGTTAGCTCACCGGTGGAAATATGCCGGCTCGATAAACCATGGAAGGCAGCGCTCTGCCGAGCTGACTCTCGAGCCAGCTCGAGGTGGTCATCAATTCCGATAAGTCTGCGTTGACTTTGAATCCGCTTCTTTGGAGCATCCAGACCAGGTCTTCAGTCGGTATATTTCCTGTTGCCTTAGGCGCAAAAGGACAGCCGCCTATACCGCCAAGGCTTGAATCTAAGGCGGTAGCTCCTTCGGCGGCTGCCACATAGGCGTTGGCTAATCCTACGTTACGAGTGTTGTGAAAGTGGCATCTGAGCTTTGTGCTTCCCATGATCCTTTTTGCACTCCGGATCATCGATTCGACCTGCTTCGGAACGCCCGACCCAATCGTGTCAGCAAGTCCAACCTCATCCGGCTGCGATTCCATGATTCGCTCCAAAACCCACAGGACCCGGTCCTGGGAGACCTCGCCTTCATACGGGCATCCGAATGCCGCTGAGATGCCAACCGATGCCCGAATGCGAGACTCTTTGGCCATCCTTGCTACGGACTTCCAAGTCTGAAGCAGTCCTTCCGTTGTGGAGGATTGGTTCCTATCGGCAAAGGTGTCAGTGGCAACGACGACAAAGTTGATCTCTGGAATACCGGCTTCAATGGCCCTTTGCATTCCGCGCTCATTTAGTACAAGGCCAATCGAGCGAGAAAGGGTTGATTGGCTAAGACCCGCAATAACTGAATCTCCGTCCGCCATCTGCGGAACACGTTTTGGATTTACAAAAGAGGCAACCTCAATTCGGTCTACCCCACCTTTTACGCAACCTTCGATGAGTCGGATCTTTTCTTCGGTAGAAAAGGATGTCGATTCGTTCTGGAGTCCATCTCGCGCCGAGACCTCAACAATTTCGATAGCGTCCATAGTTACCTCAACTCTTTCCGATTCAGGTGCGTCCTGCGGCGGAGCATCGTTCAAGCAAGCATATCGAAGCTAGGGTGATATACATAGCCACCGATCGGTAGAAAACTAGTTGACTATTGCCTTATTTTCTAACGGAGCTAGCTTCGCTAAACACCAATTCAAACTTGTTCGGGTCTCAGAGTAACGTGCTCGGTCAAGCAAAACTAACTCTTAGCATTATCGATCAGTTATTCGG
>JABEUM010000147.1 GCA_013044475.1 Acidimicrobiaceae bacterium
GTTCAGTGCGATCTGACCTGCGGCAAATGTGGCTCGGTAACACAGGGTTAGCCCGTCAATCAAACTCTCGTCAGCTCGACTTCCTAGTACTTTTTCGAAGATTTCGGAATCGCCGATGCTGGCCGGAATAGAACTCGTCATTTGCGCTCACACTATCTGGAAAAGGTAAAAACTCGTCTGCCGTCTCATCTTTGGTGCTCCAACTGCCACTGTAGATGGGCCCGGTCCTTAGCAAGCCGAACTATCGGAGCCGAGGGAAGCAAAAACTGAGCCGAAAGCATTACTGACCTGACCAAACAGGGAGTTACCAATTCTTCTTTGGCCCTGAGGTGGAGGTTCAACATCTCTGATTGCTTTTCGCTCAAGGAAAAGATGGCCCCTTTGTGGGCGACTTTCCAAAGGATATCCATAGGAAAAGGCATGAGTGGACTTTTCAGGTATCCTACCGCTTCTCGTGCCACTTCGGTCGAGATCAGGGTATCAAAGCTCTCTACCCAGCGCTTCAAGGCCTGGTACTGCTGGGGTAGATCGGCATCCCTCACCCCGAGCAGCCTCGCCACTGATGACATCTCAACGATATAGGCGTTGATCTCCGAAATAGAGGTATAAGGATCGTATAGCTCATGAACTACCGCTATCGATTCGACGAAGGCATTGTGGACATAAGCGAGTTGCAGCGGGTCGCTTGCGTCATAGTTCATTCCAGTAATGGGATCCACGCCATTAACCCTCGAATGAATACTATTTATCCTGCTTATAGCACTCATAGCGTCTTTAGTCTGAGCGAAACTGACGGTCTGGATAAATTCGATCGTCCTTGCTAGTCTGCCTACTGGATCAGCCTTGTATCCCCCGGCCGCCTCAACCGCCGCCATCGCCCTCGGCTCGAGTGCCTGGATCATCAGCGCCCTAATCCCGCCCACCAGAGCCACCTTCGAAGAGTGGAACTTCCAGACGACACTCTGCGGGCCAAAAAGACCAAGGTCCATTTGCTCAATTGTCCCCATGGTTCAAAGCTAGTACCGACTTCCATCGGGCAAAGATCAGCAGAGTCAGGTACATCTCTCTATTTTCGCCCTAGGCTAGAGATGTGGCCATAGTAGACATTCCCGGGTACGTGAGCCAGCTGAAGGATCACGCCGTTGAGCACGGACTTCATATTCACGACGAAAGACATTTTGTAGAGACTTACTCGCTCTCCCAGACGTGGGAAGTCGACCTGCACCCCGAAGACGCCTGCAATGGCCCTTTGGATCTGCACCTCTCGATTGCCATAAATCCCCGCACCCTATTGAGCTTCGAAGACGTCATGGAGTCCCTTGGCGAAGATCAAGATCCACCCGATGGCTATGAGCTGCCGCTAACGCTCACTTGGTCGCTCCCTCCCGTTCCAGAGGGGACCGATCTACTAGGCCTGATGGTAGACCTATCGGCGGTTGCAGGAACAGAAATGCCCATTGAGGTTTCGGCGGTTGATGCGTACCCCTCGGTGGCCGAAGTACCCGCTAGACGCCTTGGGGTAACCTCAAGGCTGAAGATTCCCTTAGGAAAGATCTTTTTGGGTGAAGAGAATCTCTGTCCTATACTGGACAAGTGCACCGAAATTTCCAACTTCTTGATAGCAAAGTCTACGGAATGGCTAGGAGCAAGCTAAAAGTTCCGTCCACCTCATTTCTGAAAACGACTGGAGTGAGGCTCGTTCTGGTGGGCGCCTCTGCGGCACTGCTATCCGCTTGCGCTCCATCGGCTACCCAAAATGCTAAGACTGCCTGCAGCTACGTTAAAGCTTCGATCGCAGAGTACGAGGCATCAGTCTCCAATGGAGTCGGACCTATAAAACCGCTTCAGGCCAGCGCCTTAGAAAAGCTCCGCGAGGCACTCCCCTATGCCGCAATTGCGGCGGGATCTGACGGCAACTATCAGGCGCTACAGATAACCCTTTCAGAGAGTTCCCGAGTACCTGAGGCTAGACTTATACCTGCGCTTAAGAGTCAGTGCTCATCCGGCCCCTACGACCAGAGCCAGTACGTTCCGCCTTCAAACATCCAGGGATAGAATTCCGGCTCTCCTGGTAAATACGGATCCTGGAATTGGCTACTGACACATCGAGAACCAAAGCGCCAATATAGCTGGCTCAGATGCTAAAGGAGAGACGAGAACTTTGAACGAGGCTATAAAGGCACTCTTGGCTACGGATCTCGATGGCACGCTACTGAACAGCAAGTCACGAATCTCAAAAATAAACATAGAGGCGATCCACAAGGCAAAAGAGCTCGGGATCGCCACGATTCCAGCGACCGCCAGATCGCCCCGTTCAACTTCCGAACTCGCTGAAATAGCCCAGCTGGGGCCGATTGCAATCTGCGCGAATGGGGCGATTGGTTGGGACCTCGAACACAAAGAGGAGATCTGGCACTCGCTAATACCCGCTGGCGATGCGGTGAATCTCGTCGAGCAGATTCGAATCATCGCCCCCGAAGTGCGTTTTGCAAGAGAATTCGGCCTGTCCTTCACACCCGAGACTGGATTCTTCCCCGACGGAAGCGAGTACTTGAACATAAATGAGGCTGTTCAAATAATCACCGAAGAACAACTCGAACTAGGGGCGACCAAGATCTTAATGAGGCCGAATGGCATCGGACAGATGGAGCTCGCTCGACTTATCGCCGATTACTCCCCTGGAAGGTTCTCGATAACTTTCGGCTCAATCGACTGGGTTGAGGTGATGGTCCATGGGGTTACTAAGGCCACCGGACTGGTGCGCGCTGCCGCTTCGCTTGGTGTTCAGCCCTCGATGGTGGCCGCAATTGGAGATCACCTGAACGACATCGAAATGCTCCAAGAAGCCGAGGTCGGAGCTGCTGTCAAAAATGCTCATCCTGACCTAATTGCCGTGGCAGATGTCGTTGTACCCTCAAATGACGAAAATGGCGTCGCACACTTCCTTGAACGTATTATCCGAGGGGACTTCTCGGCTTGATCAAGCTGCCCGGCACTTTCTAGTGCTTACATAGCCCCGCACTGGACATCCACTATCGCAGCCAAAGTTACAGGTTAAAAAGGTGCCTACAAATCACAACCTGTCACCCAGAACCAACGGTTAGGGCTACTTGGCAGGTCGAGCTCGGCTTTGATGAAAGCATGTTCAAACATCGAAGACCTCTGGCGGCGACAACATATTTAATCTCGAGGTTTACGTTCAGAAAGAGGATGGCAGCGAAGTCGGGAGAATCTCTACGACAATCTGATCTGACTTACGGCTACTTGGCAGTGTCGCACTTTGGAGGAGATAAGTCTTAGGTTCCACGGATGATGATTGAGATGCCTTTCGCTTAGAAAAGCACTAATAAACGGTCATCTAAAAGCGAGAAGTCTCCATCGCTGAAACCCTGGCTCAAACAACTTATCCGCAACTGATTGACTCCTAATCTTCACTAACTGTCTCCTTGCTTTGGGTAGTTCGGAAAGATGTGCCCGCTTAGCCCCCGAAGCTCAGTGACGTTGTCGAGGTCGTGGCTGAGCTGCTCTGCGTCGTAGAAGTGGTTGAGCCTCCTGGCAATGTTGAAGACGTTGTCGTTGTGCTTCCTCCAACCAACGTCGACGACGACCCTACCAACGTAGTTGAGGTGGTCGTGGAGGTAGTAGTCGTCGAAGTGGTAGTTGTGGTGGGCCGCAA
>JABEUM010000148.1 GCA_013044475.1 Acidimicrobiaceae bacterium
CTACTTGGGCCTTCCCTACTTGGGCCTTCCCTACTTGGGCCTTCCCTACTTGGGCCTTCCCTACTTGGGCTTTGAGATGTCAGTCAGCAGATTGACCATTTCGATCGCCGCAACTGCAACGTCATACCCCTTATTACCGGACTTCGTGCCCGACCTTGCTATCGCCTGGTCCAGGTCCTCAGTAGTCAGGACCCCGTTCAAAACGGGTATCGAATTCTCCATCGCCACCCTAGAGAGACCAGAGGCGCTCTGGGAGACCACGACGTCGTAGTGGGAGGTCTCCCCGCGGATCACCGCACCCAGGGCGATAATTGCATCGTACCTGGATGTCTTTGCTAGCTCCTGAGCAATAAGCGAAAGTTCTAGAGCCCCGGGAACCCAGTAGGTATCAATGTCGGCCCCTTTGGCCCCGTGTCGGACGAGACAGTCGGTGGCGCCATCTATGAGCGACTTAGTAATAAATTCATTGAAGCGCGACGCCACGATGGCGAACCTCTGTCCAGCAGCGGAAAGAGCCCCGGCGTAGTAGTTGAGTTCTTCGCTATCCCTTTTCATTTTTCCTCCAAAACGATGGTTCCGTAATGGACCCCGCTCCAACAATTGAGAGCATTACGGACTACTTGTTCTCGAATACCGAATCGTCCAGGCCCTCGATCAGGTGACCGAGACGGTCTCTTTTGGTCTTCAAATAGTCGATGTTGTACCCGTTGGGTTCGATATTCAGACCGACCCTGCCGACAATGTCGAGGCCGAATCCGCTGAGGCCACCGTACTTTGACGGGTTGTTGGTGATCAAACGCATCTTCGAGACGCCCAAGTCCACCAGTATCTGCGCTCCAATGCCGTACTCGCGAGAATCTATAGGGAGCCCTAGCTCTAGATTGGCATCAACGGTGTCGCGGCCCTTTTCCTGCAGCGAATAGGCGCGCAGCTTGTGGGCGAGACCGATTCCACGACCCTCATGGCCCCTCAGGTATACCACCACGCCCGAACCCTGCTCGGCGATCATCTCCAACGCCGCGTTTAGTTGAGGGCCACAGTCACACCTCAGCGAGCCGAACACGTCACCGGTAAGGCACTCGCTGTGCACCCTGACCAACACGCCATCTTCGTCGTCCAAATCCCCCTTGTAGATAGCAAAGTGTTGCTCTCCATCTAAAAGGGACTCATATACGACGCATTCAAACTCTCCAAAGACCGTGGGCAGCTTCGCTTGGGCATCCTCAACCCGCCTAACGAGCTTTTCTTTTTGGTGCCGATAACGCACTAGATCGGCGATTGAAATCATCTTCAGATTGTGCTCGGCGGCTAGCGCTTCGAGTTCGTCGAATCTAGCCATGTGACCCTTATCCTTGGATACGATCTCGCATATTACACCAGCCGGATATAGCCCGGCGGCGATCGCCAGATCAACCGCCGCTTCGGTATGACCACCTCGCTTGAGGACGCCGCCCTCACGATATCGCAGTGGAAAGATATGCCCCGGTCTGCTTAGTTCGTCTGGCTTGGTGTCTTCGTCGATCAAGGCAAGGATGGTGGTCGCCCTATCCTTAGCGGAGATCCCGGTCGAGGTACCTTTAAGGGCATCGATCGAGACGGTAAAAGCGGTGCGATTTGACTCTGTGTTGTTCTGAACCATGAGGGGAATTCCCAGCTCGTCTAGCCTCTCACCGATTATCGGAACACAGATCAGACCGGAGGTATGTTGGGTGAAAAAGGCGATCTTCTCTTGGGTAGCAAACTCAGCCGCCATTATAAGGTCGCCTTCGTTCTCGCGATCTTCGTCGTCGACGACGATCACCATTTCGGCGTTCTTGATCGCTTGAATCGCTTCCTCAATCGTGGATAATGCCAACGGTCTCTCCTAATTTCTGGCGCTACCCGGCCCCGTTCCCCACCTATTCGCCTCTTACCAATGGGGTCGAAGAAAAGAGCCTCTCGACATATTTGGCGAGAACGTCGAATTCGAGATTCACCGTATCGCCCGGGCCTTTGTATCCCAGTGTAGTTACCTTGGAGGTATGAGGGATTACTGAGACGGAAAAGCCGTCTTCAAAGAGTTCCACCACCGTCAAAGATACCCCATCAACCGCGATCGAGCCTTTTTTTACGATGTATCTGGTCATCTCGCTAGAACATTGGATGCTAAGTTGTGGCGCAGCGCTCAGGATCGTCCCAATCTGATCGACGTGTCCTTGAACGATATGGCCATCAAGTCGAGACGACACCTTCGCAGCTCTTTCAATATTCACTGGATCCCCTGGCTTTAGGCTTCCCAGATTCGTCCGAAGAAGGGTCTCTTCGACGACGTCATAACCGACCGTGTCTCCTTGCACCTCGACGACGGTAAGGCAGGCGCCATTGTTGGCCACCGACGCCCCGATCGCCAATTGCTCAGGGTCTGAAGACAAACCCGGCCAGTTAACCCTCAGTCGCGACTTTAGAAGGGATTCAAAGGTGCCAACCTGCTCGACTATTCCGGTAAACAAAGTTCCTCCTCAATGGGATGATCCTCAACGTAGGCTAATCCGAGCTCTTCGGCCATTTGCTTACCCGCAAGTCGAGCCCCTTCGAGGAGGGCGATCGCTCTCGTTGATAAGACTTCAAGATAGACGTCGTCCCCCAGCCGGAGGGTCTCTTTAAGCCTCCCCCTCCAGATATCGGCCATGGTAACCACCTCACCGGAGTCGAAGGCGGAAAGGGCCTTAGCTGAGCCGAAAATTGCCGGTGCAAAGTAGATTGAATACTGATCCACGAGGTCTTGATTGAAGAATTCCGAAATTACCCGTGGGCCACCTTCAACCATTACTTGGAGAAAGCCCCTTGAACCAAGGCTATCCAAAAGGGCCCCAAGGTCGCCGCTATAGCTGGTAGCTGGCAAGAGGGCACTCCCGCCCGGTATATCCCCGAGGACGATTCTTTGCGGCTGGTATTCGAGTGGTCTCCCCGAGGCATCTCTGGCATCGAGCCTTGGGTTGTCGATCTTTACAGTGTTTGAACCTACGATTATCGCGTCCGAATCGGCCCTCAGCTGATGGGCATGATGCCTAGCGAGATCGGAAGTGATCCACCTAGAGGAACCGTCCGACGCCGCTACCCGGCCATCTAGCGTCATAGCGATCTTCGCCACCACCCAGGGCCTCTTAGTAAGCCGCTGCTTGATATAGGGCGCTAGGCGAAGTGCCGTCTTGGAAGAGTATTCCCCTATCGTCACTTGCCGGTGTGAGTCAACCAGCCGCCTGATGCCATTTCCCGAGACATTTTCGTCCGGGTCTACTATCGAGATCGAGATCGAAGAGATCCCGCCATTTATGATCGCATCTACGCACGGTCGAGTCCGCCCATAGTATGAGCAGGGTTCCAGAGTGACGCTCAAGCTAGATCCGGTGACGACGTTGCCCGCCTTTGCCATCGCATCTATCTCTGCGTGGGCTCCGCCCGGCCTTTGGGTCCTACCCATAAACTCGCCGGTCTTGGTTCGCAATAGGGCTCCCACCCATGGATTAGGTCTCGCAGAGCGGCGAGAACCCATTGAGTATTCAATCGCCCTCAACATGTCAGAGGAGGTCCCGTCCGTCCTACTGCCCTACTTTCAAATCAGAGTCTTTCCCAAAAAACTGGACCTGCGGTCATCCAAGTTATTGCCATCCAAGCTAACGATTAGCTAGCCATTTGGATGTCGGGAGCTGTTATCTAAGAGGAGGGAGATGGCGTGTTCAAGCACGTCCTCTAGCGCGGAGAGGCACTCGAGGGCCCCCGTAGTAGACCCAGGGAGGTTGATGATCAACGAAGCACCCCTCGTTCCACTCACCCCCCTGGAAAGTCTCCCCAGTGGATTTATGCTTCTTGCGGCTTCGGAGAGTCCTGGGGCAAATCTCTCCAGGATCATAGAAGTCCCCTCTGGAGTAAGATCCCGCTCGGAAAATCCGGTTCCCCCGGTAGTTAGAATTAGGCCGTGAAAACCGTCGGACATCTCGAGTAGCGACGATGCGACCGGGGCTATACCATCTTTTGTAACCCGGCTCTCTACCACCTGGTACCCAAGTTCGCCAAGCCGATTTCGCAGCCCCTCACCCGACTTGTCCTCCCTCGTGCCAGCGACGACTCCATCAGAAACAGTCAGGACTTTTGCAAAATGACCCACCTTGAAATCACCCTCTAAAGGCTAAGAACACAGCTATTCAAAAAGGACCGGCTTCTCCCGAATACCCCGGAGAAATGAGGCAAACTCCATGAGTTGCTTGCCTTCTGGTTTTACCAGCTCGACTAATAGTATGC
>JABEUM010000149.1 GCA_013044475.1 Acidimicrobiaceae bacterium
GACGGTTGTGACTCTAAGTCGCCCACCAGTATGAGTTGACCGACTTTACGTGCGAACACAGGCAAAGTACCGACACGATACCACTTGTATGCCGTCTGAAGATGTATGCCTTGGGACAGTGCCCACTCTCGCAAGTTCATTAGATCTTGTTATAGCGCATCACTGCGACAACTGTTGCAACCCCATATTTCGGTCCCATCGATCTCAGACGGAATCGTAATTGTATCGTGCATTTGCCCTTTTGCGAATCGCCTACCGTTGAACCCTGGCAGTGAAATTCAAACCTTGTTAGACGATTAGACCCAACGATTGCTATTTCTACCTGTGTGATCGCCAATCACAACCCAATCGCCAGAGCCGCGCCAGCCGAGCTCGAATTCCAGATTCCAGATAGAGCGAGCATAAGAGAAGTGACCTATAGAAATGGGGTCTTTCGGCCGTTTCAGAAATGGACCTCCGGAGAGGTTTACTCGGGAACTGTGAATTGGCTATAAGACTCGATTAGCTCACTCAACTTAGACCGCAAGGACGAGGCCCACACCTGGCCCTTATGAGGCATGCCGCTCCTGTTGCAATATCATCCACTCTTTTCGGGGACGAGGAGCATCGCCTGCTGGCGAGAGGTGGCTATAAGATTAAGATCTTCATCCCATAGAGTGCCATCTTCTTCGAGCAGTCCATTGATCAGTGTGTCCGTTGCGAAAAGACCGAGAACCCAGTTGCCGGTTGGAACCTTTCTGAGGTGGATTGTCAGGTCAATCGTTGGAATCCAACCTGCCTGGACTACCGCCATGATAGCGGGAGGTGCAGAATCCAAAAAGAGTGGAACCGAGTCAGCGTCTATCGGTCGATCATCCGCAAAACGCATCCAGACCGCTAGCTTTGCCTGAGTGCCGCTAGCTTTGCGGTTATTGAAGGGGGAATCTTTGGGTACGCGCATTTCAAATCGATGCGGCATCTGCGACCCGACTGCCCCAGCGATAGTATCTGGCCAATTTAGTTCTTCACATAAGGAGGGCGGATCAACTTCAGGTGCTTTAGCGCTCTGACGATTCAGGCCAACCATATTCTCGAGATCACCGTAGGTTGCAAGTGCAACGATCGAAGTCTTGCCTTCGGAAATAAGGCGCCCAGACACATTTGTAATTGTTTTGCCTGCTTTCTCTACGACCACGTCTAGTTCGCATGGCCCTGGGTCTGGAGAACGAAGGTAATGGGCGGTGATGGACAGACAGTGCGGTTTATCGGATTCCTTTTGAAATGCCCTATTCAGGATGGCCATCAAATAACCGCCATTTGGCTTCTTGCCAATGTTCCAGTTAGGACTAATTAATGCATGATAGCTTCCATATTGATCCACTACCTTGGTGTCGAAATCAAAGAGGTAACCATCACCACCATTTGGCGATGCGAGCGACGCAGGGGTCAAGTGTCCATCCAGTCTCTGCTTGGCTAAGAGAATATGTAGGATCCTACATTCATTCGGCAGACTATGGTTGGCATGAACTTGGAATTTCTGATGAAGCCAGATATTATGCCGGAAGCGCAATGGCCCGAGCAATACCGTCGAATACATCATCTTTGGGCGGAAGACGAGCCAAGATTGCGACGTGGAGGCTTATGGTGTTTTTGCATCTCCTTCTCGCAAGACCCTGCCGGGATGATCACCGGGGGAGTTCCTCGAGCTTGGATTTGCCTCAGATCGGAAAAGCAAATGAGCCAGCGTAGCAAAGCGAAGTTAGACTGGTTACTGTACCCCGGGTAAAAAAGTGCTTATTGACTTAGCCGTCGAAATAGGCTCTTAGCGTGAAAGGCGTTGACATAGTTATTGAAGAAGTCATTGACGACACTGGATTAGCGCAGTTTGTCCAGCTCGTGAAGGAGTATCTCGACCAGCTTCCATTTGTCATCGACTTCCAGGACACCGAGACGGAGCTCCAAAGTCCTTCACGGGAGTATTCGCGGTCCGTCGGCGGTGCAGCATTTTTGGCTAACAGTGAGGCAGGTCCGGTCGGATGCATAGGTATTCGATACCTGTCGCCAGGCATAGCGGAGCTGAAGCGAATGTATGTTACCCCAGAGTTTCGCGGTTCAGGTATAGCTCGACTCCTTTGCCAGGTTGCTATAGACGCGGCCAAAAAACTAGGGTATTTCGCAGTCCGTTTGGATACCGTCACAGAAATGACCCAAGCCATTGCACTCTACGAATCGCTTGGATTTGTAGAGATAGACCAGTATCGACCTAATCCACTTGAGACGGCTCGTTTTTTTGAGCTCCGAATCGGGTGACCAAGCGGGTCAGTCTAAGCATTCATGTTCATTATCAATGAAGGAGTGTCGATCGTGTGATTCTCAGAGATTGGGGTCACAGCCGTTCCGATTGCGAAGAATTCGATCACATGAGAGCCCCATCCGTGACTTTTCTCATTCAGTTGTACACCGACAATGCCTTCGGATTTCAGAAGTTCGGCCTCGTGTTGCATGCGGGCCATGGCTAACTCTCTAGCTTCATAGAGCGCCTGAGTGAAGTTGACCATCTCCACGTTTTGAAAGGCATTACCAAAACTCTGCCGCATACCCTGATGCGCTACGTGGTACACGCAATTTCCCATCACCAAACCTAGCGGACGATATCCAGCCCGAAGAATCGTCCAGAAATCTTGGCCGGAGAGATCGCTAGTAAATGGTCGTCCGTTAGGTGCTCGGTGCAGTACACCCTCGCGATGGCGCACAGCCGTCCCGATTGCAATGAACTCCGCTAAATCCGCTCCCCAGTCATACCTGCCAACCTGGAGCCTAACACCCACAATTCCGTCGGCACCGAGAACGTCGGCCTCTTCTTCCATTCTGGTCATCGCAAGGTCTCGAGCGGAGTACATTGCTTGGGTCAGAACTTCCATCTCCTGAGACTGTTTCCATCTCATGGCTTGGTATCCAATATGGTAGATCGAAGACCCTACCACCATTCCCAATGGATCGAAACCTGCTTGCTTGACCAGTAGGAATTCGTTTACCGAAAGATCGCTAGTGAATAGGCCACCCTTGTTCTGGGCCAACCTACCCTTGGCGTCCTGTGGAAGTCCCTCGGTTGACTTCGGGTCGTATTCCATGTTTAGTTCCTATCCTTACTAATTAGTGGGCAGTCTTGCAGGTTCACATAGATAACTGAATGTTTGAAAAAATAAAGGGTCCGGGATGGTTGAGCCTGGAACCGAGTTAGACGTCAAGTGCCAAGGTCCAAGGATATGTCCACCGGCTTTGCGTCTACCGGAGAAGGCGCTCGTTTTATGGCTGTCGCATAGACGCTCGAAGTAAAATACACGGCTCTTGTCGATTCCTCGCCTATCGGAGCAGACCCTGTCGTAAGGTCCATTCCAACGATTCCATCTGCTCCAACACGCTCTGCCTGCTCCTTGACGGACGAACGCACAACGTGTTGAGTGTAACGCAGAGCTTGCGACAGAGAAGAGATCTCAAAGTTTCCACCCCAACTTCCGCCACCGCCAAAGATCGATGGCCCGGCAGGGGAGCCCAGGGGTAGGTACGGTATTGGAGCGAAATAGACCACTACTGAAGCCAGAAGACCCACAGGTAAATAACCATGAGACACGAGTTGTACTACTTCTGCCCCCGAAAGGTTTGTTAGGCCGAGCCCGTATGACTTTGATTTAGGCTTTAGCGAATCAGGGTACCTAAAAGCAGTCCCCGAAATACTGGTCGATATGACATTTGTGCCGAAATCAACGGAGCCGCTAGTAATCTTGACCGCGAGTACTCCATCGGCCCCAACTGCCCGAGCTTCATCGGCGAGACGGGAAAGTGCAAGGTCTCGGCAGCGATTTAGGGCTTCCGTCTGCACGGAAAGCAGCTGGGGTTGGATTAGAGAGCCCATCGCCATGCCCTGAGAAAACCCCAAAGGAAGCGGTTGGTATCCAATCTGGTAGACGGAGGAACCCATTACTTGGCTGATTGGGACGAGTCCAACCGAGGATAAGGCAAGAAACTCCGAGGTCGAAAGCGTCGATGTGAAAGGTCTATCAGATCCCGTCTGGCCTTCGAGCCTCTTTTTGGCGGTAAGTGGAATTCCCCCTTCGGCAACACTCTGTAGGCTCGTTTGGATATCTTCTTGGGACATCGGAGTGATCTGTGGGTTGGTCCTTTGAGTGCCGCTGCCCTGGGTAGTCGATGTACCACGATTTTTAGAGAACAGTCCCACTATTCGAGCCCTAACAGCTTTGCTAAAGCCGCCCTATCTTTACCGGCTCTTTCAGCCTCGAAAGCGGCGGTGGATGCGAGCTTTTCGATCCATTCAGATATTGACAGTTCCATCGATTTCAAGACGATTCCTCGAACGCGCTGCGAATATTTGGCAACTAATCGTCCCGAGCGCCTATCTAGCCCGAAAAGATTGTCCTCAAATGTGACCGTGATGGATTCGACGATCTTCTCCTTGGATCTAAGCGATTTACGCTTTAAGCGGACCTCAGTGTTCGACGGGAATAGCGACCCCATTCGAGCCGCTACTGACGACACAAAACTCTCGATGTCGGAGGCATCGTAACGCATCGACGCCGCCAACATGTCCATTGATCCTGGTAAACGAGCGACCTCGTCACCTATTTCGTCCATCTGGCTTCGTCCCTCCACCCTAGAGATGATACATCCAAAGTGGTGTCTCGCTCGGCTGCAATCTGCTTCTAATCTAACGGTTCTCTTACATCACCGACTCGCGAAGTACCAAGGCAAGTATAGACCTACAGCTCGCCTGGGATATTTCTTCAGCCAAAACGGTGCGCAGTTTAATTGGCGGTCTCGAACACCACTATTCGCCCTACCAGAGTACTCCCAAAGTTCCACGATCAAAAACCTAAAGAAATGGGCTATCGATAGTTCGGCCAGCAAGCCGCCGGGGGTCGGGGCCTCCCACTTCAGAGGGCGTCGCCACAAGGGAAACTAAAGGTATCGAAAAACCCCGCAAGAGATGACGCATGCGCCTTGCCATCGCATTTTATTACTTGTAGACAGCCATTAAGATTCAGAGCATATATCTATTCGCCACGATACGGTCTGGCTAATCGCGCTGCCGTGCGTCGAAGTGACGGACTGGCAATGACGACTCATCGCCAGTCAAAGGTCCAAAAGCGGAAAAATTTCGCCGCATGAAAGCTAGCGAGAATGTCCTTCTTGATTTTCAGAGTTCTCAGCTATCTGGCGTCTTACGTCATCCATGTCGAGGTCACGGATCTGGCGAATTAGATCTTTCAGCGCTGCTTCGGGCAGTGCGCCGGGCTGCGAATAGAGGAGAATTTGGTCACGGAACGCCATGAGGGTAGGAATCGACATAATTCGGAAGGAGCCAGCTAGGTCACGCTGATCTTCGGTATCTACCTTGCCAAAGAGGATATCTGGGTTCTCTTCTGAGGTCTTCTCGAATACCGGGGCGAACATCTTGCAGGGACCACACCAAGATGCCCAAAAATCCACCAGGACAATCGAATTGTTCATCACCGTGTCGTCAAACGTCGCCGTCTCAAGATTTATCGTTGCCATCAGACCTCCTCAGTCACAACTTACTTACTAAACTATAATACCCCTTAGGGTATTCCATTCAAATACAAAATATTTGCCGGCGTGGCTCCTTTTGAGAAACCATGTCACGTATGGCTGGTTAGAGAGCGGGCCTCGCAAGATTTAGACCCGCTATGGAATGGCACCAGTCAAGTGTCTGCTCCCAGGATATGAGTCGGGGAGTGATTCTGTGGTAGCCGCTTGCGCTACCATTGCTGAAATGGAGTACCGCACTATAATCGAGCCGTTTCGTATCCATTCGGTCGAACCTATTCGAGTAACCACTCGCCCAGAAAGAGAGAAGTCGATCAGGGAAGCCGGCTTCAACGTCTTCAGCCTTCCAGCAAAGGAGGTCATGATCGATCTCCTGACTGATTCAGGAACCGGAGCGATGTCCCGGGATCAATGGGCAGCAATTCAGCACGGAGATGAATCTTACGCTGGCTCGCCATCTTGGACCATTTTCCGTGACGCAGTGCGGGACCTATTTCCATTTGAGTTCGTTATACCGACACACCAAGGTAGGGCAGCGGAACGTATCCTTTTTTCTGTAATTTCGGATGCAACGAAGACAATACCATCCAACACCCACTTCGATACGACGAGGGCAAATATCGAATACACCGGAGCACGTGCGGTCGATTTGGTCATAGCAGAAGGCAGGGATCCTAAGTCTCGCCATCCATTCAAGGGAAATATCGATGTAGCCGCACTTAGAAAGCTTATCCAAGAGATAGGTAGAGACAATGTGCCGGTTGTTATGTTGACGATCACAAACAACTCTGGCGGCGGCCAACCGGTCTCACTCCAGAACATACGTGAGACTCGCAAAGTTTGTGATGAATTTCAAATTCCTCTTTTTATCGATTCGTGCAGGTTTGCCGAGAACGCTTGGTTCATAAAGCAGCGAGAGCCAGGCCAGCAGGATAGAGAGGTCAGGGAGATAGTTCGCGAAATAGCGTCATTAGCGGATGGTATGACCATGTCCGCCAAGAAAGATCCGATGGGGAACATAGGAGGCTGGCTGGCATGCAACGACAAGGATCTGGCCAATAAGGCACGAACGATGCTCATCCTGACAGAGGGATTTCCTACTTACGGGGGATTGGCCGGAAGGGATCTGGAAGCAATTGCAGCGGGCCTGTCCGAAGCAGTTTCTCATGATTATCTAAAGTACCGAATCGCTTCTACAACCTATCTTGGAGAAGCGTTAGATGCCATGGGTATTCCGGTAGTTCTCCCGATTGGCGGACACGCGGTATACATTGACGCCCGAACACTATTGCCCCATGTGCCGCCTTTGCAATATCCCGGGGAGTCCGTTTCTGTAGCGCTTTACGAACTCGGCGGAATTCGTGGTACTGAGATCGGCACCGTTATGTTTGGCCTCCAACCAGACGGGACAGAAATTCCAGCGGCTAATGATCTTGTGCGGCTAGCGATTCCGCGCAGGACATACACACAAAGCCATATCGACTATGTTATAGAAGTCTGCGAGCAGCTCAAGGATGAGGCTAAAGATCTCGGCGGATACAAGATCGTTTCTGAGCCAACCTCGCTTAGGCACTTCACGGCGGTATTTGAGCCTCTTTGATCGGTTGCGATATTTATTCTGCCTGGACTGCGGTGGTTTCCTTGCGTCCTTAGGCAGCCAAAACATCACTCCAGCAACCGTTATTGCTGATCGACCGTTATTGCTGATCGACCGTTATTGCTGATCGACCGTTATTGCTGATCGACATCGACCTAGAGCTAAGGCCTTACCCGGTGGCCAGGGTTTAGATGATCCAGCAAAGAGTGACTCAGATCGCAAATGTAGGGCGAAAAATCGCTCGTTAGCCTGGATCGCTGGCAACGGAGTCCATCGACTTTGGTGACCGAGCGGGCAAAATCTCGTCTCGCATAAATCGACTTGCAGAAAAGCAAGACGATCTCGACAGAAAAGAGAATCGCAATCCGATTATTTGGCGGAAATGGTCGATCACCCAATGGAAACTTCAGAGCCAGCCCGAAAGCACCAAACCCGTCCTCCAAGCTACTCCGGCAGGCAAAGAAGGAATGGAAACTTTTTAGCTGAGCGGCTTTAGGTAGTCAATCTTGAGACATAACGTAGCTCAACAGATCATCGATGGACCTAACCGCATCGGTCATTTCGAGTAGAGCGAGTGCCACTAGTGACCCCCTTCTGGGACCACGGCCAAGATCTTGGGCAACCTTGTTGCTTAACTTTTCTAATCTAGCTATGTCAATATCGACTCCTGCTGCCAGCTTCGAACCCTCGAGCACCTCTATGAACTGCGTGTAAAACCTTTGGATAAGACTGGAGACTTCCTCCAAGTCGCCCCTTGTTTCATCACTGAACATGACGGCAGTTGCTGAATTACAAGCTGCGTGGAGACTTAGACAGGCTCCCGCAAATAGGCGTGCCGAAGCTACGAACTGAGCGCGTTTTACGTAGCCCAGCACCTGTTGTTTTGGCTCGTAAGAAACCCTCTCCAGAGCTCCTTCGGCAACGATCCTTGAAGATCGAGCTCGAATGAGTAGGTTGTTAAGATTATTTAGATGGGTCTCCCCGTTGATGGTCGCTTCGATAAGGGCTGATGCGTATGAACGTTGCGCCGCCAAGAGCTGGGCCATCTTGACGTACATGTTCGACTTTCCCCAGGTTGGCCAGATGAGGTACACGCCTATCGCCACCACTCCACCAATCAGAGTGTCAGAGAGTCGAGCCTTGGCCGTTACTACCACCCCGAGTCCAGCGATTTCCAACAGTGCAACTACGAGTACCGTCAATAGAATGACGAAGGTGGCGTAGTTTGCCCGAAATACCCAGTAAGCGCCGATAGCAAGTAAAAATATTAGTGGAATGAGTTGGTAGTCAGACATCTTCAGTCCGCCGACCACCGCCACGGCTAATCCGACGCCTACTACTGTTCCGATTGTTCGCTCCACTCCGCGCCGGATGGTGGTGGCATAGTCGGGCTTCAGAACAACAATCACAGTTAGGAAGACCCAGTAACCCCTCGAGATGTGGGCCTCTCTCGTGACAAGAACAGAAAGAAAGGTAGCAATAACCAGTCTGATCGCATGACGAAAAGCGTCAGACTCTAAGTTGATGTTCGCCACAATTACCGCTTTAGCAGCAGAAAGATCGTCGCGGATACTGGGCCGCCACCGCCTGATGCGTTTCGGGTTGAAATTAGGTTCTTCAACCGTCAAGTCACTATCTGTAACTAATCCGATGCGCGACAGTTGTCTTAGTAGCTTCGTGACAACTAAGCGATCCGGCGCATTGAGGGCTTCGAGAATCGCCAAAGTTCCAGAAAATGAGTCGATTCCCATCGTAAATTCACGGGTTAGACCACGCTCCTTAGTTTCCCAAAGAACAGAGTTTGCGGCTCGAGCAAGGGCGTCCCTTGCTCGATTCAATATTGAGGTTACCGCCTCATTCAGTAACGGATCCCTGGTGAGCGGCCTAGTTAGATTTACAAAAGCGACAAGATTTACTCTGACCTGTTCTGCTTCGCTTGCTTGGGAGTTAATTAGCGATAGCTTTGCCTGACTCAAAAAGGGATTTGGGTCTCCTAGCGCGCTTTGATAGTCAAAGAAAACCGGGGGCTGTGGGAGCTGTGCGTCGGTGACGACGGCTTCGGTATATTTAGCAAGTATCCCAAACAGCTTTGAAACAGTACTAAATTCCTGTTTACCAATTCCAAAAGCCCAGCTGATCATCACTATAACTAATTGCAGGATTACACCAAGAAACACGTATACGGAGCGAACCAGCGCCTGTTTAAAGTCGAGCTGAAAAGCTGACGAAACGGCCATTTGAAGGACGGCTTCGATGATGACGATACTGAACGTAGGTCCGAGCGTCAGCGACATTCCAGCAAATGCCGCGGATATCGCAGCGAAAATGGCAAAAACAACGGTATTGCTCGACAACATCGCACCGCCAAAGCTCATCAATGACATCAGAACAGCTTCCCAAGCCAAGGCTTGTACGCGAGTTCTGTGATAGCCCTGGGATGCCACTAGTCCAGCGAGTAAGGCTCCGACCGACGAAATTGCACCGTCAGCGGGGTGTTTGAGAATAACCCCAACAACCAGTGGAATAGTAAGTCCGATCGATCCACCGAGCCCATTTGACAAGGACAAGTCGCCCCGGCTGAATTGAGTTGCTAGCTTGACAGCGCTTAAACTGTTTTTATTCGGCCCGGTCACTCCAAGTAGACTAGACAGAGATGAGCTGTAGAAATGGAGCGGGTCTGAAATTGGCTTCGATTCCCGAGGAGAAATTGCTGGCTCGGACGGAACGAGTATTTTTTACAATTGTTCCATGGCGCCAAAAGATTTGAGCAGATCCACCGACTTGGTGTCGACGATTTCATTAGCCGGGATGATAGACGGAGGGCTATAGGCCGTGAGTGGTGAAGCTTCTAATGATTGGGATCCGGAGAGCTATGATTCGATGCCCTTACCCCATTTGAGGTGGGGCGACCGAGTATTGGCGGCTCTCCATCCAACTCCGACCGATCTCGTTCTCGACGCCGGTTGCGGAACGGGAAGGGACACCGCAAAAGTACTGGATATTGTGACCAACGGGCGAGTGATTGCATTAGATAGGTCAAGCTCGATGCTGAGAGCCCTACGAAGCAAGATTGGGAATAACGAACGATTAGAGATCGTAATGGGTGATCTGGGTAGCGAGTTGGACTTGAACTATCGGTGTGACGCCGCCTTTTCAGTGGCTGCGTTGCATTGGGTCAAGAACCATCAAACTGCATTTTCGAATCTGTTTCAAATGCTCAAGCCTGGCGGAAGACTGGTATTTGACTGCGGAGGTCGCGGGAACATCGCCAGCATTGAAGGGGTCTTGCGAAGCTTGCCGGAGCAGCAGCTTCAATTTGACGTGTGGAACTTCGCCGGAGTCCTCGAAACTAAAGAGAATCTGGCCAATGCTGGCTTTACTGACATCACGGTCGATCTGATTAAGGACACAATTCAGATTGATGATCGGAAGGTATTCGAGAAGTACATTTCGACCCTAGTTCTTCCATTTCATCTGGCCGAACTCAGGGTCGATGAGCAGAAGGTCTTTTTGAAAGATGTGTTAGATAGGCTCCCGTCGCAGCAGATTGACTATGTTCGACTTTTTGCAAAAGCTACGAGGCCATCGATTTGAGGGTGTCGATCATTTGGCGTTACATGTGAGACGTTCCCGGCTAAACCAGGAATATTCGATAAGAAGGAGAGCTATTTCTCAGCAGAGTTGTATATATTGCATTTAAAGGCTTAATGGGCTTACACAGTTGCCCATGGTAGTCCTGGATCGGGGTGTGTAATGAGTATTCTTCCTACCAAGACGTCTGGTGGCTCAGTGGTAAAGGTAACAGTTGGGGCGGTAGTAGTCGTTTTACTGCTCTCCTTTGTGTTGCACTTTATAGGGCAGATTGTGACAACGCTCGTGACCCTCGCAGTAGTCGTCGGCCTTGGCTTCGTCGCAGTAAAGGCCTTTCTCAAAAGGCGAAGCTAACCGGAGCAGCCTTTCAGTTCGCGCATGGAAGGATCTCTTGTGGCAGTTTGACCCGGTCGTCGTCTAGGCCGAAGGAAGGCTGGGAGGGTCTTGTTCAATGCGTGCCTGATAAAGCGGTCCGAGCAGGAGAACCCGTGGTCTTGACGCAGCCAGAGGAAAACAAGTAGTCTGGCGGATCTGAGCGGCCATAGACCAAGACTGAGCAAGCCACCTTCTATCGTTGCATTGTTCATCAAGACTATTACTCATCTTATTCTTCGTACTCATTTGGCTAAGGAAGAATATCGTTTTGCCCCGTTCACTCAAAGCGCTGGCTTCGATCAGAAACTAAATATCGCGTCCCCTCGCCAGGTGCAATTGCCAGTCGTGACCGTGCTCGGAATTGAAAATATTTGGGGACGTGGCATCTCAAGCAAGGTGTGACGCTGGTTGTTTCTGGTGGCAAGAAAATCTATCGGCTTGGCATGCTTAATGGCGAACCTTGGGATATTGTCGGTTCGGCTGCTGGTTTGACTTTATAAGTTGATTTGTAAAGTCATGGGGTCCCTAAACGAGCTTGTCCTCAATAAACCAAGCAGAGGTGCTTGATGTTCGTAGAGTTAGGTTGGTGCTGAGACTTGTCCGAAGCGGTTGTAGCTGAGATCTTGGGCGCCGTAGATCCAGCCAAAGTGTTCGTCGGCGCCTTAATTCCCGAGAAATATCTTCACGACGAGGCGTTAGGTGTGTCTCCTCAACGGCCGCTTTGTGTCGTGTTAGCTAAATCAGACAGCGATGTGTCCGCTGTCCTCCGGCTGGCCCTTGAGGCAAACGTCCCAGTCGTCCCGAGAGGCTCTGGTACCGGACTTGCTGGCGGGGCTACGCCTATCGAAGGATCCATTGTTCTCTCGACTGAACTGATGAATTCAATTCTTGAGATTGACCAGGAGAACTACACCGCTACGGTTGAGGCGGGCGTCACGCTAGAACAATTGGATGACGCTCTGAGGGGTCTGGGATTTGTATATCCGGTATTCCCGGGTGAGCTTGGTTCGACCCTAGGAGGCAATGTTGCTACCAACGCCGGTGGAATGCGAGCGGTCAAGTATGGCGTTACCCGTCACCAAGTACTAGGTGTCGAGTTTGTGCTGATGGGTGGCACACTGGTGAAAAGTGGCGGTAAATACGTCAAGTCTTCATCTGGTTATGACCTGACCCAATTGGTGATTGGGTCAGAAGGAACGCTGGGTGTAGTTACTAAGGTCACTGTTCGCATCTATCCAAGGCCGAAGCATGCGGTCTCGCTGCTCGTACCTTTCGTAACTCCTGCGGAGCTGACAGCATGTGTCCCCGAGTTAATTAACTCAGAGAACCTGCCGTTGGTGCTCGAGTATATGGACGCCAACGGTCTCTACGCGATGGCAAAACGAGTGAAAATGGATCTCGGCATACCCGCTGACGTCAGGGAATCTGCCCAAGCTTATCTGCTGGTCGTGTTGGAAGGATCCCATTGGGATGACCTCACTGACCAAAGGGAGAACCTGGCTCAGATTCTTAGCTCGAGAGGTGCGATTGAATGCTATTTCCTCACGACCAAGCAAGGGGAGGATCTTCTTCTAGCGCGTGAATCTGCATTTTGGGTATCGAAGGCTGCCGGGGCAAACGACATTGTCGATGCTGTGGTCCCCAGAAGTGAGATAGCTGCTTTTCTTGAGGTGGTCAAGAATTTAGCTCAAAGTACGAATAGCTACATTTCCGGTGCTGGCCATATTGGAGACGGAAATGTCCATTTCTCGATATTCCAACCCGATCTAGAACTGCTTAACGAGGTCCAGGAGGAGATATTTCGATATGTAGTTTCGATTGGTGGGGCGGTCTCCGCTGAACATGGAATAGGAATTGCCAAACGCAATCACTTCTACGAAACCGAAGACTCGGATAAATTAGAAATTATGGGCCGCATAAAGCTGGCCTTCGATCCAAAGTGGCTGCTCAATCCTGGAAAGATGCTCAAATGAATGGTGCAAATGCCTTACTGCGAGCGCTAGTCGATGCTGGCGTAGATATATGTTTTTCTAATCCTGGAACATCGGAGATGCATTTTGTTTCCGCCCTCGATCAGAATCCTGAGATGCGTGCCGTACTATGCCTCTTCGAGGGGGTCGCCTCCGGAGCTGCTGACGGCTATGCACGAGTAAGCGGGAGAGCCGCCTCCGTCCTTTTGCATCTCGGTCCAGGCTTGTCTAATGCATCGGCGAATCTCCATAACGCCCGACGTGCTGGATCTCCCATCGTCAATGTGATTGGAGATCATGCAAGCTACCATCTGCCGCTAGACCCACCGCTCGCTTCCGATATCGAGTCAATCGCTAAAGCGGTTTCTAAGCTAACCTTGCGGGTAAGTAGCCAGAATCTCATATCCGCCATGACAAGGTCAGCGGTGGAATCAGCTATGAGCGGGAGGCGCGGCGTCGTATCCTTGATAGTCCCAGCTGATTTCTCATGGTTAGAAGTTGCCCAGGAGATCACCGACGTCAGCGGCATAAGCAAAGAAGACGCCGAGAGCTGCGACCTGAAAGACTTGGCGAAGAAGATCGCCTCGTCGGCTTCGACGGTATTCTTGCTCGGCGCAAGTGCCATGTCCGAGCGGGGCACGGTGGCAGCCAAAAGAATAGCTGACGCTTACGGCGTTCGAATATTCGGTGAAACTTTCACAGCTGTCTCCGAGCGGGGTGCCGGTGTAGTGAATTACGACAAGCTATCGTATTTCTCCGAAGCTGCAATCGAACAACTTAAAGGTTGCGAGCTCCTCGTGCTATGTGGTGCGGATTTTCCGGTGGCATTCTTTGCATATCCTGACATGGAGAATAAGCTCGTACCTTCGGGAACCGAAGTAGTGTCCCTTACGTCGGATCGGCTAAGCGCGGATTTGCAACTCGAGGAGATCGGACAACTTCTGGGTATAAGTGCCAAAGCGGTCGATGTCTTTAGAGATGCACTGCCAGACATGCCAAAAGGACCTTTGACTGGGGGTAAGGCGGCGATGGTTCTCGCGAATGTCTTACCAAGGGACTCGATAGTTTCTGAAGAAGCTATCACGAACGGGGTGTCGAGTTATCTCGCAACAAAAGGCTCAAATCGTCATCGGTGGATGAACTTGATGGGTGGTGCTATTGGCCAGGGAATGCCCTTGGCAACCGGCGCAGCGATCGCCTCGCCCGGCTCCAAAGTGATCAATCTTCAAGCAGATGGTTCAGCGCTCTACACCATTCAATCACTCTGGACTCAGGCAAGGGAGGGCCTAGACGTGACCACAGTGATCCTCAATAATCAGAGCTACGCTATCCTGCAGCTCGAGTTGGGGAGGGTTGGGGCCGCAGCTCATGGAGAGCAATCTCGCAAAATGCTTGAGCTATTCCCACCAGTAATGGACTTCGTTTCAATGTCCGAAGGCTTTGGAGTTCAGGGGAGCCGCGCGACAACTGCTGAAGAGCTTGAATTACAGCTCAACCAGGCGTTCGAAGAAGGTGGTCCACACCTTATCGAGGCCATACTTCCACCGGGGCTGTCGTAGGCGGAATATGCTCGAAGGTTGGATTGAATTCCAGGCCTTGCGGTAAAGCAATTTTGCTTCAGAAAGGAAGCGATCTCGGCCTATCTATTTGGCAGTCCCATTACAGGGTATGGTAATGGACAAGACGCGTGCCGTAAACTCGCGGCAGGTCGTCGAGGGGTTGAACTCCCCGCACACCACTTTGTCTTAGCTAAGCTTTGGATCTATGTCCTTAGCTCTTGATGAACTCGTCTTCTTACCGGATTACACCTCCGGTTCTGACGGGACTTTTGTAGCGCTGATCACAGAGCGAGCCGAGTTAGCGGACCCGTCGAACAACCTGGAACCGTCTCGCATCGACGAACTGCTCACCTTGAAAACCGTTGAAGTCCGCAATTCCCAATTCGCTGTTGTCCAGCGGTTTGGAAGAGCCGTGCCACTAGATGCAGTGATCCGGGAACTAGTCAATTTAGAACCCGGTTCCTCGTCCCCATCTTTAGTGGCCTGGGCCCTCATCGTGAATCTCACACTGACCCAGATAGCCAGGGGAGAAGTAGGCCCTGGCCTTGATGATAAGGGACGAGTACGGTGGTGGCCAAACCCGCCGACGGGAACCGTCGGTACCTTTTATTACAGTCTGCTTTCTGCTCTACCGCTTGCTTTGCACAAGGTCACCGAAGGATCATTCGAAACAGAGTTGGGTAATTTTGACTCGACGGAGGCAACCAAAATCCAGGAACCGACCCAATTGCTCGAAGTAGCTCGGCGGACGATAGTCGATGCCTTTGTGCGGGTCGCAGGAACGGACCTCCTATTTCCCGCAGAGCCACTAGCTCAGCTAAAACCGTACGCTCTGGATAACACTAAACCTAGTGTCGAGATCAAGACATGGGTAGAGTCGATTAGCGAACGGCTTGCTCCGTTGGTTAAGATCGGCTTTCGACTCGAGCTGCTGGATTCATCTGAAAGGGGTAAGGAATTCGGTGCAATAGCCAGATTGATTCCATTTGCCACCTCCCAGCGTGATCCTAGTCTTCAGGTCGATGTAGCCGATATCGATGGCTCTCCGGCGACAATTAGGAAAATGTTCAATGAGTCATTCCCTGAAGACGCGCTAGTTGCAATGCGCCGCGCAGGAAAAGCCTTTCCCCCGATCGCTCAGTCGATGCACACGGAATCGCTTAGCCAGATCCTGCTGAAGCTAGACGAGCTAGACGAGCTCCTTAAGTGGGGTATAGGTTCTCTGGATCAAACTGGCTTTGCGGTGCTATTACCCAAAGAGCTGATACTCCCACCAATCACCTATTTGGGAAGGGGATCGGGACCCACCGCGGGGTCCGCTCAGGCCAAAGGAACGTTAAGTGTCCAGTCGATATTAAACGTCGATGTTCGACCTTCGATCTTCGATCAAGAGCTTACTGACGAGGAGATCGATGAGATCACCCATGCAAAGAGATCGGTGATCAGGTTCAGGGACCGCTGGCTCAGAGTGAATCAGGAGCTTGTCGATCGTCTCACTGCGTATAAACCTACAGCCGCCGAGTTCATTGCCGCAGCATTAGTTGGAGAAGTGGACACCTCTGACGGCCCGGTAAAAGTTCTACCTACAGAGGACCTAGCATCGGTTGTCGAGATGATCGCTTTAGCTTCGACGTCGGGCTTCGAAGTCGGAGAACCACCTGGACTCTCTGCCACTCTTCGCCACTATCAAAGGAGGGGGCTCGGATGGCTAAGCGCTCTTTGCGATGCTGGAATCGGTGGCTGCCTCGCCGACGACATGGGACTCGGCAAAACCATTCAGATCATTGCTCTCCATCTTGCTCAAGCAGCTAAAGGCAAGGGACCCACCCTGGTAGTCTGCCCGACATCGGTGGTTGCAAACTGGGAGAAGGAGTTTGAACGCTTCGCACCGGGAGTTGACGTGCACCGATATCAAGGTGCTCACAGACGGCTCGATTCAATCTCTGCAACGAGCGTTGTCATCACCAGCTACCAACTTATGAGGCAAGATATCGAACTCCTCAAGGAGATAGATTTTGGAATTATTGTTGCAGACGAGGCACAGTACATCAAAAATCACTTTTCAAAAACCGCAAGGGCAATAAGACAAATTAGATCGTCTAATCGGATAGCCCTTACCGGCACGCCCGTCGAGAATCGACTATCGGATCTATGGGCAATTTTAGACTTTGTACTTCCCGGTCTATTTGGCAATTGGAAGCGCTTCTATGAGCGCGTAGTCGTGCCGATTGAAAGGCGCAACGATCAACGTGTTGCTAAGCAATTAGCTGCTCAAATAGGTCCATTCCTTCTAAGGCGAAAGAAATCAGATCCCTTAATAGCACCGGAGCTACCGGAAAAAACCGAAACGGAGCAGCTGGTCCAATTGACCACTGAGCAGGTGAGCCTGTACAGGGCGGTCGTAGAGGAAGCTCTGGCTGAGATCAAAATGTCCGATGGAATTTCAAGACGCGCCATGGTGCTGTCTCTATTGACTTCACTCAAGCAGATCTGCAATCATCCGGCACAATACCAAAGGGAGGCTGGACCACTCTCGGGAAGATCAGGAAAACTTGAAGCTCTGTTGGAGATCGTAGAGTTGGTGATAGACGAGGGTGAACAGTGTCTTATATTTACCCAGTTTGTTCAGGCTGGCCGCTTGATCGAACGTCGTCTCCTGGAGAGGAAAATTAATGCCGAATTCTTCCATGGGGGACTAGACGCAAAGAGGCGGGTCCATATGGTAGAGAGCTTTCAGAGGGGAGACTTCCCAGTGATGATTCTCTCGTTAAAGGCTGGAGGGACCGGAATAAACCTTACCGCTGCCTCCCATGTGATCCATTTCGACCGCTGGTGGAATCCGGCCACCGAGGATCAAGCAACCGATCGTGCATACCGCATTGGCCAATTCAAACCAGTACAGGTGCACAAGTTGGTTTCCGAAGGGTCCATTGAAGAGAAGATTTCGATGATGATAGCCAGGAAACGGAGACTAGCCGATTCGGTTCTTGGGTCATCGCAAGAGTGGATTACCGAGTTAGATGACGATGAGCTGACCGAGTTAGTTTCTTTGTCCGACCGAGGTTCTGATGGCTAGTTCCGCCGCCAGAAGTACCAAGTATCTCTCCGCCAAGCAGTGGTGGTCCCAGGCCTGGTGGAATGCCCTGTCAAACAGAGCCGTGCACGACGCCAATCGCCTGCCCAGAGGGAGGACATACGCACGGAAGGGGGCGGTAGAGATCGAGTCCGTCAACATTGGCGTTGTCGAAGCCTCGGTAGTCGGATCTCGACCCCTACCATACTCTACGAAGCTTTTTCTCAAGAGCTACAACCAAGAATCACTAGAGGTAATCATTCGGATCATGGGGAGTCGGGTCGACTTTTTGGCGGCTCTATTGACGGGAGAAGTACCTATCGAACTCGAGCAGGAGCTCGTGCGGGAGGAAGTTCCACTATTGCCGTCTTCGGGCGAGCTTTCCTTCTCCTGCAGCTGCCCAGATTGGGCTGATCCTTGTAAACATGCCGCCGCACTGTGTTACGCCTTCTCGGAGGAGTTGGAGTCTGATCCTTTTCAGCTATTACTTCTTCGAGGTATTGAAAAGATACCTTTGGTGGACCGGTTGAGAAGCGTGCGCACAAAAACGACTTTGAGCCAACCAAGCGAGCCTACTTTATACGGCAACTTTGTGCCACTGGCGAGCTTCGGCACTGAACCAGCTAGCCAAGACAGCAATTTAGGGCTGTTAACTGACCTTTTAGGCCGGTGGTCGAGCGAGTCCGGGTCGCCGAATGATGAGTTCGGCACTTTCCGATCTCCGTCAAGTGGTGTGGACGAGAGACCAGGAGTCGCCTCGATTCTGGGCTTCGCCGCAGGTCGCGCCCGCGAACTAGTGGAGACGGGAAGGGATCCAGGACTGAGCACTTGTGCGGAAGTTAACGTTGCACGTTTTGTGGCTGAAGGTCACAACGGCCCTGGAGGAGGAGAGTTGTCGATTGATCGATCGTTGATTGGGGGAAATCTTCAAGATCTGATCGCTGCATATAGCTTGGCTTCAGATGAAGGAGTAAAAACCTTCGTGAAGGGGGCAAAGCTAAACAAAAAGTCAATCTCAATGGCACAAAGGGCCTTTTCCAACTTTTACGCAGGACTTTTATTTTCGAGCGAGATGGCCCTGCCGGAAGTGGTGGCGTCCAGCAGCGAAGTCAGCTGCGGAGACTTTCAACTTAGAAGATCTGACCTTGGTAACTGGTTCCTCCTCGGCCGTAAGCAAACTGGATGGGAAGTAGTCGCTGGGCCAGCGGCCGTTCTGGATGAGCTTTTCATCGAACTGGACTAGCTCCCTCCATAAATAGAGATGGCCCACCATTAGGGGAAGTACTAGCCTC
>JABEUM010000150.1 GCA_013044475.1 Acidimicrobiaceae bacterium
CGCAAGGCGCAAGTGAGATCTTTTTCGGACTGAAGGGCTAGTACTTTCGCTGCTTTGGGGTGCCAGTCCCGGAACGCGAGCTAAACGGTTCGTCCTTGCCTCCGTACCAGATTACCGAATCTATGGAGCGTCTCGGAGATTGACTGCTCGCGTAGGTAGCGCGGAAGTTCAATCCGGCCATTGAGCATCATCGGCCGAGTGTCCACGAAGCAGCTCGGCCCGAGCCTGGCTACCAGCTCGTCTTTATCCTCAGCGATGAGCCTTATCCTGGTAGGTCTGTTGGCGAGCGCCCAGCTCAGGAAGCCCTCTTCATCTTGGGTGGTTACACCTTGTTCAGCCAAGTCGTGGGTGAATTTAGGTGAAACGCTGACAAAAATATTGCTCTTGGACTTTTTTGCGGCAATCAGTGTCCTTGCTGCGCAGAGTATTTCGGATTCTCTTCCGATGCGAATCGCCATCAGGGGAAGGGGCCGGTAGCGGAATACGTTCGATTCGAAAGTTAGTCCGCTCGGATCGTGAGACAAGGAGAACTCCTTCTCCCACCAGTATGAGTCGCTCATCGCCGCGGCGAGTAGCGACTCTTGGTCACCCTGATCGAGTCCCTTGGCGAGCGATCTGAGCATCGAGGCTATCTCAATATCGACATTGGCGCGCAAAGCCGGGTTCTGTAAATTTTGCCAGCGGGTCAGCTGGCGTACGTAGTTACTCCCGCCAGCTTTGGCACCGGGACCGACTTGGGACATCCTCCAGCCCCCGAAGGGCTGGCGTCTAACGATAGCGCCGGTTATTTGTCGATTGATATAGACGTTTCCCGCTTCGACGTGTTCTTTGTAATAGCTGATCGTTTCAGGATCGAGACTGTGTAATCCGGCGGTCAGACCGTAGGGGGATGCGTTTTGGATCCGCAGCGCTTCCTCGAAGTTTTTCGCCTCCATTAGGCCGAGAACCGGGCCGAAGCATTCGGTTTTTGCAAAGAAGGAGTCCACCTTTACTCCCTCAAGTATGCCCGGCGTGAACAGGTTCTGTTCTTGTTCGATCTGTTTCGGCTCGACTAGCCAGCTCTCTCCGTCTGACGGGGCGGTCAGCGCTCGAAGTAGCTTCCCAGACGGTGGTTCTATAAGCGGACCCATCTGTGACCTCGGGAGGGCGGAGTCGGTCACTATGAGGCTCATCGTCGCGTCGATCAGCTGTCTTTTGAACCTCTCCGAGGTGGCTATGGAGCCGACGCAGATTACGAGACTCGCCGCCGAACACTTCTGTCCTGCGTGACCAAATGCCGATTTGACTATGTCGGAGGCCGCAAGGTCGAGGTCGGCGTCCTCAGCGACGATTACCGAGTTCTTCCCCGAAGTCTCTGCGAAGATCGCAGTGTTCGGTGCGAGCTTGAAGAATAGTTCTGCGGTCTGATACGACCCAGTCAGGATTATCGCCGACACCTCTGGGTGCGAGATGAGTCGCTCCCCGACTACCTCCTCCTGGCAATCCACGAATCGCAGCGCTTCCTTCGGTATCCCGGAACTCCAAAGCGCCTCGCAAAGCATATAGGCGGAAGTTGGGACCTGTGGAGCGGGTTTGACGATGACGGAATTCCCAGCGGCTAGTGCCGCCATTATTCCGCCGGCTGGGATAGCCAGCGGAAAGTTCCATGGTGGGACGACGACAACGGTGCCCAATGGTTCGAGGCGACCGCCGTCGAAGTACTCGTCGTCTGGTATCTTTCCTCCGTAATAGCGTGCATAATCGATCGCCTCCGAGACCTCGACGTTGCCCTCAACGACGGGTTTCTTTGCCTCAATTGCCATGATGGCTATCAGGTCCGGCCTCTTAGCCTCGAGGGTCTCCGCTACCTTTTCAAAGATTTCTCTCTTGACCGACGGGGAGATCCCTTGCCAGACGGAGCGATCCCTTTTCGCTTCTTCGAGAATGCTGTCGACCGATTCCCGATCCACGATCCGCTCGGGAATCGCTGGAAATTCCCGTGACCCGACGGCCTGGATGACCAATGCCCTCTTTTCGGAGTCGGTCGGGTCCCAATCGGGCTGATTGAAAAACCCATCCTTGGCATCGTTCGTTTCGGCTAATCGCCTAGCTGGAATAGCGGAGGTCTTCCATCTATCCGATACCGCCGCCTCAAAGCGGGCCTGTTCGATCTCAAAATCCTTGGAGAATGGCGTTAGCCCAAAGAGGTGATGGATGAAGTTCTCGCCACCGGAATTCTCCTCAAGCCGTCTAAAGAGATAGGAAAAGGCATTGTCGAAGTCCGCCTTTTCGACGACTGGAGTGTAAAGGAGCAGGCTGGAAGTTGAATTTCTTACAGCACTAGCTAGGTTTGGCGCCATGCCTTGGAGCATTTCGAATTCGATAGCTTCGCTTACCCCCCTCCTTTGCCCGAGTAGCTTGGCCCAAGCAATGTCGAAGAGGTTGTGGGTAGCCACTCCAATGGACATTGACTCGGTATGCTCGGGCCGAAGGACCCAATCCAGCATCTTTTTGTAGTTCGCATCGACTTGCGCCTTGGAGGTAAATGGTGCTTGCTTCCATCCATGGAGTTCGGCTTCGACCCTCTCCATTTGGAGATTTGCACCCTTGACTATCCGGACCTTGATCCTCCCGCCGCCAGAGTTGAACCTCTTGGCAGAAAAATCTGCGAGTTTTTTCAAGGCTTCAAAAGAGTCTGGCAGGTAGGCCTGAAGGACAATTCCAGCGCTGAGATGGAATAGTGCCTCTTCGCTCAGTAATTCAATGAAGGAGTCGATGGTCAGATCGAGGTCCTTGTACTCTTCCATGTCGAGGTTGATGAATTTTGCGGGATTATGGGCCATTGCAGCTTGCAGGAGCCTTCGGAGGTTGACCTTGATCCTTCCCACCGAATATTCGTATTCCCATAGGTTGATCCCAGAAGTTATCGAAGAGGCCTTAACCGACACGTAGTCGACGTCTTTGCGATCAAGAAGGTCGATAGTTTTGCTGAGCCTCCGTTCAGCCTCCGCCTCGCCGAGCACCGATTCGCCGAGCAAGTTGATATTGACCCGGAACCCCTGTTTCTTCAGGCTCGCTAACCCCTTTTTCAAAGAAGGATCTTCGAGGTCGAAAACCAGAGGGCCGACGATTTGGCGAAGCCGCTTTTTCGCCAGGTGCATGACCAGCTTTGGCATATAGCCAGCCACCGCCGCACCGATGCGAATCAGCGCGACATCGATGGGTGATAGAAAGTCAACTCGGGAGCCAGCTGCCAGTTTTCTGAACTGCTTTGCCGCAACGACTTCAGATTCTGGACGTAGCACGAGGTCAGCAAAGGACATCGTGAAGGCGACCGAGGACGCATCACCCGTTAGTCTTCCCAGCCGCCTCGCATTTGAAAAAGACGCGCGGCCGCCCAGTGTCTTTGATTCACGGAGCCAGTGCTTGGCCAGCTCAATGGCGTCTTGTACTATCAGATCTCCAAGGCTGTCGACCGGGATCTCGGGGCTGGAAGACTCGTATTCTCCGAATGGAGTTGTTAGATCCACATTTCGAAGCATAGGTCAAATAGTTTTGAATTGCCCGCTCGATCGGAGCAAATTGCAACTCCGACTATCAGTAGATCGGATCGGAGTTACTTCTCGCCTCTCTGGAATTTCTGGCGATGCGAAGTCCATAGACGTGCCGGAGGTTTCTTGCCCTTTCGGCCTCCAGTTTGACCAGTGGGTCGCGATCCGATAGTGCCGCCTTTTCCCAGTCGAAATGGAGGTCGACGAATTCGGCGAGGGTGGGGCAGCGCGGCCTCTTGGCGAGTTGGAAGGTAGCCCCCATGATGTCCATGTTTGGGTTGTAGTTAGGGTCGTCTAAGACATACTCTGGCCACTTGAGTTTCAGATAGGACTGTTCACCTTGTATCCTGACTATCTTCCAGGGGTCGTCGTGGTCCGAACCACGAGACTTTGATTCGTGATGGATCAGCACTGCAAATGGGGTCCATGCCACTCGATGGCCGGCGTCGACCACCTTGATGCATAGCTCCACGTCGTTGAAGGCCACTGGGAGTTCTTCCTCGTTCATCCCCCCTACCTCTAGGTAGGTCTTTTTATCGATGAGGAGGCAAGCCCCCGTAACGGCTGTCAGGTTGTGGACCACCCGGTATCTGTTCCGGTAGCCCGGCTCATCCTGGGTGACGTCTTGTCCAAAGTGGCCCGCTGCACCACCCATGCCGACCATGACCCCGGCGTGTTGGGTAGTGCCGTCGCCGTAGAGGAGTCGAGCTCCGACAATTTTGCTGTCAAACTTATCCATGAGGCTGACCATTTCAGAAAGCCAATTCGCCTTGACGATTGAGGTATCGTTGTTCAGCAGGAGTAGTAGGTCTGCGTCGATCGAACCTACTGCCACATTGTGCATTGCGGAGAAGTTGAACTTGTCATCGTAATGGATGACCTTAATCCTGTTTTCGGCTTCCAAATTGGCCAGATAATCGAGGGTCTTTTTGTCGGTCGTTTGGTTGTCGATTACGAAAATCTGGTAGTTGGGATAGTCGGTTATAGTCATCAGACTTCCGAGCGACTCCTTAAGCAGGTCGTAGCCGTCTCGGGTCGGCACTATCACCGCCACACTTGGTGCCGGATCGGGCAACTTGAAGTGGACTCTATTAGTGTTATTTTCTCGCACGGCAATCGAGCCAGGGAAGTTTCTGTCCAAGAACTCCTGCGTGAGGGCCTTGGTCCTCTCGTCCACCTGCTCCTTGGCGTCTTCTGATAGGGCTGTCGACCCAGCGATCGCTCGCCAGTGATACAACACCCTTGGTACGTGAACAATGTGGGAATGGTCTATCTTTTCGATATACCTGAGCAGGAAGTCGTAGTCTTGGGCTCCGTCGAATTCGCTCCTTAGCTTTACCTTGGAAGCGACGTCTCGTTTCACGACCGTGAGGTGGTTTAGGTAGTTGAATGAAAGAAACATCAACGGGTTCCAGTCCGGCTTGAAATGTGGGGAATAGAGTTCACCAGATTCGTCGGACTTGTCCTCGTCGGTGTAGATCAAAGCGGCTTGGGGATCCCTGTTTATCGCGTCGGCAACCCAAAAGAGAGCGTCTGGCTCAAGGAAGTCGTCGTGATCCATAAATACGACGTAGTCGCCCACTGACGCAGCTATTCCCTCGTTGGTCGAGTAGGAGACGCCCATGTTCGTGGTCCTCTGGATGACCCTCACCCTCGCCTCGGCGAAATTGAATCTTTCGAGCAGTTCGGTTATCGATTGCTGCCCAGAGCCATCGTCTATCAGCAGCAATTCCCAGTTGGAGTAGATTTGATTGGATATCGACGCAACTGCTTCGCGTAAGTAGAGTTCATTGGTGCGATAGATCGGCATGATAATGGAAAACTTCGGCGTGATCGGAAACGCTTCGGAGAGCTCCCTGGCCTTTGCCGCTGCATCGGACGATATCGTGGTGTACTTGTTTCTCCACTTGGTGTAGTCGGAGATAGTGCCGCTGTCCTCTTCGGGATCTACTAGAGAACGCACACCCCCGATCGTCTCTTTTGCGTGCTGGAGAAGTCTTTTCGTATCCTTCGCCGTCAGCTGGGCGTAGTTCTTGAGGTCTGCGATGATCGCCTCGACGGACTGGTCCCTTTCTGAAAGGGTGACCCTGAGCAATCTCGAGGCATTCGCAATTTTTGCCAAAGCTGGCGAAACCCTCGCCACCTCGACCTCTGGTGGACCGACCTCTATGGCCCGTCGTGACAGCCTCAACGCTTTGAAGGTCTCGTTCTTGTGGTAGTAGTAGATCGCGGCGTAGTAACCCTTTCCGATCGGGGAAAGGATCGCAGCTTTAGACTCCGGCGAATCGGTATATTTGCCCATGATTATCGCTGGATCAACCGGTTCGCTCGACGGGCCATCGATCTTCACCCGGAAAAGGAGCCAACCGTCGGTGTAGATCTCCACCGCGTCCGGGTCGATGATGAGGCGGGATTTGGATGGAAAACTGAATCGACCTCCGGAGTAGTTTTCATACTCGTCGAGTTGAGCGATACCCAAAGAGACGAACTTGATGCCTGGGGCCCGTGAAAGAGCGGCCAGTGTAGTGTCCCTCATCTATCCATAACCTCTTTCAGCTAACTTCTCCAGAGAGACCAGACTAGTGCTCAAAGGC
>JABEUM010000151.1 GCA_013044475.1 Acidimicrobiaceae bacterium
AGACCAGCAGTAACGCTGGCCGTGCTTGGCGAGGCGAGAACAACTCTCGGACTAGTGAGAACGAAGTCCGAGACGAGAACCTTGTAAAAGGTGCATCATAATGAGTGGACTCACTATTGATCACTCAGATGCAACGGTAGAATGAGAAGGAATGAATCCACTGAAAAGTCCAGCTAACTCAGACTTCAAATTGCCACCATATCCCTACGATCGGCTAGAAGAAATCAAGCATATCGCTGAAGAGAAGTTCGGTGAATATGTTGACCTATCGGTCGGAACCCCGGTTGATCCTCCGCCGAGCTTCGTGCCTCACCTGCTGGCCACATCAGGAGCCGAGCGAGGCTACCCGGCCTCCATAGGATCCCTTCCGTTCAGGAAGAGCGCAGCCGGATGGATGAGTGAAAGATTTGACGTTGAGGTTGACCCAACCCACATCGCTGCGACAGTGGGAACTAAAGAGTTCGTAGCGTCACTGCCAGGGTATCTGCACCTTCTGAATCCACATCGAGATGTCGTGTTGTATCCAGAGGTCTCCTATCCAACATACAAGATGGGTGCGGTGCTATCCGGGCTTAAACATTGCGCAGTTCCGGTGGCTAAAAACGGAGAACTCCTCTTTGATCAGCTCCCAGATTGGGCAGTAGAGGGAGCTCTCTTGCTCTGGATCAACTACCCGTCCAACCCGACTGGGTCCACCGATGGAATTGAGCCAGCGGTCAAATGGGCGAAAGAACACGGTGCGCTTTTAGTGTCGGATGAGTGCTACGTGGAATTCGTCTGGTCTGGTAGTGCGAATTCAGTGCTGCAGTACGCCTCTGAAGGTGTCCTGGCCCTTCATTCCCTCTCTAAGAGGTCTAATTTGGCGGGACTCAGAGTCGGATTCTACGCCGGCGATCCCGATATAGTGCACTTCATCTCCGAAGTCCGAAAGCACGCTGGATTCATGGTTCCCGGCCCGGTGCAGCTCGTTGCGGCCGAAGCACTGTCAGAGTATTCGCACGTAGAAGTGCAAAGAAGGAGATACTTTGAGAGGTTAGAGATCCTGCAGGGAGCTTTCTCAGAAGCTGGATTTAAGCTCCACCTCCCGCAGGGAGGTTTTTATCTCTGGTTTGAGGGAGGGGATCTTGGATTTAAAGATGGCTTCGAGGTCGCTCGATATCTCGCTGAGACAGCCGGGGTCATAGTGTCCCCTGGAGAATTCTATGGGGATGCGTCGTCGGAATACGTAAGGGTGGCGGTCGTCGCTCCTACCGACCTGGTGTCACTAGTGGCGTCAAGGCTTAGCGCACAGGGCCACTAGCGTCTCTCTAGGAAAACAAGTGGAATGACGAGAGGGCAGTGGCTGAATTAAAGATAGCGATCGAAGAACTTTGGCAACGGCGGGAGAGCCTAGGCGTCCAAGATGTTGCCGCTAGTGACATCGTATTTGAAGTTCTTTCCGGCTTGGATCAAGGGGATCTTAGGGTTGCCGAGGTCGATGCAGACGGACAGGTCGTAGTTCAACAATGGCTCAAGATGGCTATCATGCTGGCCTTTCGGGTCAGGGGGATGACCAAATACGAGGTCGGACCGTTCGAGTTCGTCGACCGTATGCCACTGAAAGGAGACTTTGCTTCAAAGGGCGTGCGCGTGGTCCCGGGAGCTTCGGCTCGCTTCGGCTCATTTCTTGCACGTGGGGTAACTTTGATGCCGAGCTATGTAAACGTCGGTGCTTATGTCGGTGAGTCCACGATGGTCGATACCTGGGCCACGGTGGGCTCTTGCGCTCAGATAGGAGCGAGGGTACATCTATCGGGTGGCGTCGGCATCGGGGGAGTGCTCGAACCACCTCAGGCTGCTCCGGTAGTGATCGAGGACGACGCATTCATTGGGTCAAGGGCGATGGTGACCGAAGGCGCTCGGGTCGGTAAGGGTGCGGTAGTTGGCGCCGGAGTGATTCTGAACCCTTCAATCCCGGTGATAGATACTGAAACTGGTGAAGAGTTCTCTAGAGGATACGTTCCAGATTACAGCGTTGCAGTAAGTGGAGTTCGTACTAAACGCTTTAAAGGTGGAGAGTTTGGTCTCCCTTGTGTCTTGTTGATCAAACGGCTGAACGTCGGCGAGCGACACTCAAAGACCATGCTAAATGAGCTCCTGAGAGAGCACGGACTGGCACTGTAGTCGATGAAAGATTTGGAAGAACTCTGCTTCGAACTGGTCAACATCCCCTCTGTATCCCTCGGGGAAAAGGAGATTGCCGACTATGTCGAGTCTCTTTTAGTGCGGGCCGACCACCTTGAAGTAGTAAGGATCGTGAACAACGTCGTAGCGACCAGAAAGTGCAACGGACCAATTCGCTACATCCTCGCTGGACATTTAGATACAGTTCCACCTTCGCTCGGGCACCCGGTCATGAGGACAGACGACCGGATATACGGTGTTGGGGCGACGGACATGAAGGCCGGCTTAGCGGTGATGATCGCTTTAGCCTTAGACCCTTCGAATACCTCGCCGTCTCGCTATCTTTTTTACACCGCAGAAGAGATAGAAAGATCAGAGAGCGGAATATTCCAAATCGAGCAGGAATGGCCTAGCGCACTGGCGGTCGAGGCGGCGATCCTGATGGAGCCGACGAGCGTAGCCCTTGAAGCTGGCTGCCAGGGAACTATTCGAGCTAAATTAAGAGTTGGCGGAAAGCGTTCACATTCGGCTCGGCCCCACAAGGGAATCAACGCTATCCATCGCAGTGCACTATTTCTGGAACGAGTAGCGAGTGCAAAGCAGCGATCGGTAGAGTTGGATGGCTGTACCTTCCGAGAAGCGCTATCTGCCGTGAAGATATCGGGGGGCATCGCCAACAACGTCGTACCGGATCTCGTCGAGATTACAATCAATCACCGTTTTGCCCCCGACTGTAATGCAAGAGAGGCCTTTGACTACGTGTCATCGCTGTTCGAAGGCCTACTAGATGCGGAGATCGGCGATAGCTTTGAGCTGGTAGATGCGGCTGACGGTGCCCTTCCGAGCTTGCAGAATGAGCTACTAGATCGGCTTTCAAGGCGCGTGCCTATCAAGCGCGCAAAGCTTGGCTGGACAGATGTCGCCACCTTCTTTGAAAGAGGAATTGCTGCAACAAATTACGGCCCAGGAGATCCTGAACTTGCTCACAGCTCGGGAGAGTGGGTAGGGGTGAGTGAGATCCACCAGGCCTTTGAGACATTGTCAGAGGTACTTGGACATTGACGGTGTCTAAAGCGGGCGGTGACGGAGATGATCGCCTTTTGGTCGACCGCTAATTGCCCTCGTTCGCTAGCTCTTTTTTGCATCTCGTTAGGTCGCCGATCCGATGCCCAGCGTTAGGTAAAGAACAAGGACGAAGTGTCTCAAAGTAGGTTTCCGAGTAGGTCGCAGTACCAGACCCAGCTCGAGAAGACCCCGACCAGAGCCGCCGCGGACGAACTCGTCTATCAAACTAGATCCTGGGGCGCCAAACTGGCTGATGGCGGTGGAGAGATGGGTTGCGATGCTCTTGAACCAGAAAAGTTCGGGCGAGGTCGAAGACTGCTCGATCTGCGCAGGCAGGCTCACCTCGGTGCAATGATCCGGCGCTTCGTTATTGTGAGAAATACCACTTGTTGCGGCTTTAGCTTAAAACCCCACAAATGGTGCACTAATTAATAACCGGCTTACCTGCGCAAATGTAGCTTACGGCGGACAAATCTCGGGATAACAGAGCAACAATTACAGTCCTGTTGTACGGCCGCCGAATAACTAGGGTCCAAAGTCACAGTGCTGCGGACTCAAACTTCTGGGGAGGAAAAGCGATGAATGCCGCGTCCGGCAAAGCGGGTCACAACAGGCGAGGTCGGGGTATTAAGTGGATTCCGCTGGCGGTAGCGCTGGCTTCGGTCGTAGTACTGTCAGCCTCAACTGAATCCTCTTTGGGAGGGTTCAATGCAGCAATAACTAACTCAGTCAACAGTGTGGGATCTGGTACTATTCTGCTGCAAGAGAATACTCCCACAACTACTTGCATGTCTACTGGCAATCCAATCACTAGCAACGCCGCGACCTGCTCTGGAACAGGCACCGACATGTTCGGAGCTAGCCTTAACGACTCCCCGGGAGGCACGCCAATTACTACCTCAATTACCGTTAAAAACGACGGTACGATCGCTGCTGGCACCTTCGTGCTAACACCTGGAGCTTGCAGTGCAGCGCAAAATTCGGCGACCTTTCCTTATTACGGATCGGATAGTTCGGGTTTTTGTTCCAAAGTGGACATCACCATAGAGAATGACACGGTCAGCGGATCACCGACGTGTGTCCTTCCGGCTCAAAGCGGAGCTTGCCCGGCGCTATCCGCAGCCGCTAATCTCGGCAATTTCACCTCCGCAATCGACTTGCCATCACTTGGAGCCAGCGGGAGCCAAGTCTATGATTTCAAGCTCGCCTTAGACCCGTCGGCTAACAATAGCGACCAGGGCTTGGTCGCAACCATGCCGCTAACTTGGTCGATTGCTCCGTAACTGATGGGATCGCGCCATCGCAGAAGTGGACGTCATTTCGTCCTGCTGGGTTGCTTTTTAGCCGTCGTGGCGATAATTGTACCAGCCGGTATTCTTGTCCCGAATGCATTTGGTGGTTTTGCCGCTACCTTGGCTGGTCAAGGTAGCTCTGGTGCTGGGAGCCTGGTCGAATCCTCTTCCTCGGTAGCAGCTACCTGCTCGTCTTCAAGCGGGCTGACCGATACTAACGTCGCATACTGTGCTGCACCTCTAATCAACGCTGATCCACTTCCAACCACCGGGACGGTTAGTAGCTCTGTAAGACTTTCAAATGGTGGAAGCCTCCCGAGTAGCTATTCGTCGATTTCGCCAGGGAGTTGTGGGTTGCTGGCACTGGCGGATCAAGTCGGTAACGATACTGGAGTCGCCAGCGGTGGATTGACGACCGTTCAAGGAGGTCCCTTTGGAAGCGGTTCCGCCTCGACTGGATTTGCTGGATCTTCAGGAAATATCCAAACTGTTTCAGAGGTCACCAATCCGCAGAACTTCGCAGTAGCTGGGTGGTTTGAAACCAGTACCTCCGGAACTATCCTGGGGTTTTCTGGAGCCCAAGGCGTAACAGGGCAGTATTCCAACGACAGATCGCTTTGGATTGATCATTCTGGACACCTAGTCTTTGGAATCTACCCTGGCAAAGTGGTCGAACTGACCTCTCCTGGGAGCTACGACAATGGCGCGTGGCACTTCGTGGTTGCTTCTGTAGGCCCTTTAGGCGGGGGCCTTTGGGTCGATGGCCAGAGTGTCGCTAGCAACTCTTCTGCTACAACTGCGCAGAACTATAACGGTTACTGGCATATCGGTTGGGGAGCGGAGGACTCGACATATTGGCCTGATTCCCCGGCTGATCCATATTTCTTGGGAGATCTTGCAGGTGTTGCCGTCTTCCCCTCTTCTCTCACTGGAACCGAGAATGCGGCACTGTACTCCTCTTCTTCATGGGCAACCTATCAAGCGAGGATTTTGACTGATGGAGCCCAGTCTTTTTGGCCCTTGAATGACCTTGGTCTATCGAACTACAACGGTAACGTGGCAATCGGCAATGCCATGAGCGATCTCGTCGATTCAGTGGACACCGCCGCCGGTTTGGGTTCGATTTCCTATCAGCAGCCGGGTCCGATTTCTGGAAGTAACTCGATATTGACCGATGGAGCATCTGGAAACTTAACTACTACGGGATTAATCTCAAATCCTGAGAATTTCTCGTTGTTTGGCTGGTTCAAGACCACCCTGGGCGGCACCATTATAGGTTTTTCTAACTCCCAGGGGATAATAGGGCAGTACAACAACGATAGATCGCTTTGGATTGATCCCTCTGGACGCCTGGTCTTTGGGATCTACCCCAACAAGGTCGTCGAACTGATCTCTCCTAGGAGCTACAACAATGGTTCTTGGCACTTCGTGGTCGCTTCGGTCGGCCCTTCGGGTGCAAGCCTTTGGGTCGATGGCCAGAGTGTCGCTAGTAACTCTTTTGTCACAACTGCGCAGAACTATAACGGTTACTGGCATATCGGGTGGGGAGCGGAGGACTCGACATATTGGCCTGATCCGCCGATTAAGGCCTACTTTGCAGGTAACCTCTCCGACGTCGGTGTTGTCTCGGGGGTGCTCTCTAGCGCCGATGCCTTCGCTCTGGAAAACTCGGCTACCGAGGGTGGATTCGTTACCCTGGCTAAGAGCTATGGAGCAAGCCAGCTATGGCCGCTGGATGATCCCTATGTCAACACGCTCTGCTCGCTCGTCGGAGTGACTATCGCCGTGACCGAGTCAAATGGGATCGCTAGCTGCGTATATCCGAGCAGTCCGTCACCTTGTCCGCAGCCTTCGTCGGCGATTACCTTGTTCTCGCCTGGCTCTGAGTCGTTGAGCCTGCCAAACCTGGTACCATCTGCAAGCGAGTCGCTCAGCTTCACTATTGGTGAGCTTGCGCCTATTCCGATGGACGCAATCGGGCTTCACCTAAATGTCCCGATAACCATCACCCAGGGCAATAGTGGTTTCAAGGCATCGGTCATCTATCAGACACAGGAAATTGTGCTATGAGGTGGGCAATGAAGCTCCTTTTGCGCTTCGCTATGATTGTGTCTTTAGTTGCAGCGCTGTTGGTGATCGTTGCGAGCCTGCTCTTTTTGCACCGTGGTGGCCGGTTGTTTATCGTGTCCTCTCCGTCTATGGGCAGGGCTCTTCCAGTAGGGTCGCTGGTCGTTACCGCTCCTGGCTCGAAGATAACTAGCGGCGAAATAATTGCATTTAGGCCACCAACTCAGCCAGGCACTGTCTTCACGCATCGAGTCGTTTCTGGAAACGCTGCAGAAGGATGGAAAACCAGAGGAGATCTTAACTCGTCTAATGACCCTTGGTCGATTCGTCCTCGTGACGTTGTCGGGGTCGTCAAAATGGACTTGAGCTACGTTGGCTGGCTATTGCGTTCCATACCATATCTTATCGTAGGGGCTGTCCTGGCCACTGGTCTGTATCTGACCTTGAAGAGGCACCATCGCCATCTGTCTGTCGTGGTCGGAATAACCGTGGCGGTTTCACTTTATGTGTACGTGTTTCATCCATTGGTCGACGCTACCGTTATGACCTCCGTGACCAAAGGGGGTGTTACACGCACGGCATTGGTGAACTGGGGAATCCTTGCCGCGAAGTTTTCAGTGAACGGGGGAGTGGCAAAAGTAATCCAACCCGGAACGGTTGGCGCCGTGACCGGTGCTGCGTTAAGCCATGGAAGCACTTTCGTACACGCGATGGCTTGCCTTCCACCGTGGCAGTGGGTTATCTTGGTCGCACTGTGGCTCTGGCCTATGGGTATTCTGATGATGCGAGAGGCGCCACGAGCTAAGCACAGCTATTCGCGCTTGCCCCCGGCACGCAATATTTCCTTGAGCAACTGAGCAGGCTAGTTGTTTGAATATTTAGCAACGGGGGCATTAGGATAAGGATCGCACTCGAAGGTCTAGGCGAAACTCCTTACTAGGGCCACTACCTTGCCGAATATTGAAACGTCCTCGTGGTTGGCCCTAATTGGCTGATAGTTCTTATTGGCTGGTAGAAGTTCTACCTCCTCGCCAAGTTTCGACAGGATCTTGACAGTGGCCTCATCTCCGAATATTCCGCAGATTACAACTTCGCCGACTTGGGCGATTTTTTGCACCCTTGCTACTACCCAGTCATTCTCAAATATGCCCATCTCTACCATGGAGTCGCCTCGAACTTTGAGGGCAAAATGATCTCCTTGCCCGATCGTCTCCCTCGAGAGCAGCAATTCCCCTTCCTGATCTTCGAAGGCAAGTACACCGGTACCGGCGGCTACTCGACCAAGTATCGGGATCGATACCGATCCAGGAAACGCACTGTTCGACTCCGAGGAAAGACGGGCTTCAGCCGGATGATTTAGCTTAAGCGCCCTAGGTTTGTTCGGGTCTCTTTCGATTAATCCGTCTCTCTCCAGCGACCTTAGATGGGCTTGCACCGAAGCAGGCGAAGCCAGACCCACTGCACTCGCAATTTCGCGAACCGTTGGAGGGTAACCAAATTGACTCTGAAAGTCACTCAGAAATTCGAAAACCTGTCTTCTCTTGCTTAGTTTGAAGTCCAAGAGACCCTCCTCGTAGATCCATCGCTTTGACTATACCAGAGCCCATCAGGTAATACATACAAATGTTCGTAATTTGTTTGTGAATGTCACACCTGTGTGATTCAATAGAAACATATGTTCGATGTTGGAGGCAGATAATGGTCTTATTGGTAGATCGAGTAAACGAAGCCTTGGGTGACGACCATGCGACTATGTCGTTGTCGCAAGGGTCGTTTGGGATTGCGAAACTGTATTACGAGCGACCAAAGCTATACGTAGTCGATGGAGCCTTGGCCAGTACCAAGAGGAGAAGGCTATCGTCTAAGCGAGTATTTCGACTTGTTCGCAGCGGCCTTTTGTTGCTGATTTGTCTCGTTGGAGTCGATCTCGGATATTCGAGGATCACCTCGACTAGGCCAGCTGTTGGCGCTTCGATCACCTATACCGTGAGGCCTGGCGATACCCTGTGGTCAATTGTGCAAAGATTAGATCCAAACTCGGATCCTCGACCACTCGTTTCCGAGATTCAAAGCATGGTCGGTACGACGGTAATAACTCCGGGAGAGAAAATCGTCGTACCATTGGTTCACTAGGCGATAGGATCGATAATGGGTCACACGCTAGGGGGACGTAACAGGGTTTTCGGCTCGCTCCTAGAGCTTCAATCGTCGGCCCGGGAGTGGTTTTGCGCTGTCCGTTCTGTTTGTGTTCTGATGTTCGTGTAGTTGATTCGAGGGTGGTCGAAGAGGGAAATGCCATCAGGCGTAGGCGCGCCTGCGAAGGTTGCAAGAAGCGTTTCACAACCTATGAGCGCATAGAGGAAGCCCTGTTTCTTGTTGTGAAAAGGTCTGGAGGTCGCGAGCCCTTTGATCGCTCTAAGGTGGTGGCCGGGATGAGAGCCTCGCTGAAGAATAGGCCTTTTTTGGATTCTGACCTTGAATCTGCGGTTAGTGAAATCGAGGACAGGCTCAGATTGACCGGAGATGAGTGTTCTACGGATCAGATTGGCCTATTAGTCCTCGAATGGCTAAAGGCCAATGATGAAGTCGGATATATTCGTTTTGCGTCTGTTTATAAAGGATTTGAGGCATGGCACGACTTTGAGAGGGAAGCCGTCAGCCTGGTAAAAAAGTCTGAGGGATAGCTGTATCATAAGCTATCCGATAAATATGTGACGGAGAATCTTGCACCTTGGATTTAAAGGGCAGCGAATTACTTCCAGTCCAAGGAGAAAGCCCCTAACCTATAGTTGCGTGGCATTTAACAAGCGATTTTTTGGGCAGGATGACTCGATTTCGGAAAACTTGGGTAATTCGTTGTACCGGGTGAGCCGTTCTGAGGTGATCAAGGCTCCCCAGCAGGCCATTTTCGACCTTTTGTCGACTCCTGCCCACCATCACCTTTTTGATGGATCGGGTACGGTTCTCGCCGAGGTGGAGGGCCCGCGGAAGCTCTATTTGAACGCCAAGTTCCGGATGTCGATGCGCCGCAGTGCAATCAGCTACCGGATCTGGAATACGGTGGTCGAATTTGACGAACCGATGGTGATCGCTTGGAAACATGTTGGAAGGCACATTTGGCGCTTTCGGCTAGAGGATAGATCGAGCGAATTTGGACCTGCGACGTTAGTAACGGAGTCTTTCGAGTGGGGTGACGTCTATTCGAAGTTTCTTTATGAGGTGTTTAAGTTTCCGACTCAGAACGCCATGTCTATCGAGGCTACCCTGGGGAAATTGGCGGAGTTAGCCTTGAATGGCCAGCTTTAGACCACCGTTATTATAGGTATGCGAAAGCTAACTCCGCAGATTATGGGTACTTATGGGCTGTTGAAGCTAGTCATCGAGCCGGTCGGGTCGATCTATTCGCCGTAATTCTGGCGAGAATCGATGATTTTGACTCTCAATGCCTATATTTGAGACCAGATTCGTTGTTGCCCTCTGGCTCTGCCAGGCTGAGCCTACTAACAAGATCGAAACTCGATGACGGCTGAATTTAAGCAAATTAGCGACAGCGCCTGGTTCTTTTCAGATGATAGTGGAACTGCTGGTGTTGAAACGACCTACTTCAAGCGGCAACTGCTTTCAGGGTGAGATCAGCGCACCCTTTTCGATTTCATCGAGATCACCGATAAGTGCGATGAAATGTCTCCCTGATCAGACTTATATCGGTGCCTTCCATCGTCTATTGGGTCAGTACCGCCAGAGCATGGACATTTAGGCTACGTAGATTAGAAAAGTTGCCCAGGTGGGATCGACGATTGCTAGTCCAGGTGGTCGGCATCGGCATCGATGACCAGATTCTCCCTGATCAAGTTTCGAAATTCATCAAATATCGAGGAGTTGGCTGCAATTGTCAGGGTTCGTTGAGCCTCTTCTCGATCTAAGGAGCCTACTCTGGCACCGGCTTCGGTTGCGATGAGTTCGGCTGCTTTGTAATCCCAAGGCCAAAGACCCTGTTCGTAGAATGCGTCTAATCGCCCACAGGCGACCCAACAGATGTCAATTGACGCCGCTCCAGCCCTTCTGATGTCTCTAAAGGTTTCGACCATACCTAAAAGAGTCTGAGTCTGTCGTTTCCTGCGCTTGGAGTCATAAGAGAATCCCGTTCCTACAAGGGCATCCCTGACCGATTTGATAGAAGTGGGAGATATCGGCTTTCCGTTTCTGGTAGCCCCGGCCCCCTTCTCGGCCCGATACAGTTCATCATTTCCAATGTCATAAACAACTGCAGCGACGCTTTGGTTCGAGCGAAGCACGGCGATTGATACTGCGAAGTTGGGGATGTCGTAGACGAAGTTGGTAGTCCCATCAATCGGATCGATTACCCAGGTGAACTCTGATTCTCCTTGATAGCTGGCTTGCTCTTCGCCGAGAATCGAGTCTTCGGGCCGACTTAATTGCAGTTCGGAGCGGATCATTTTTTCAACCAACTTGTCCACTTCGGTTACAACATCGGAGCGAGACGATTTGGCCACAATCTCCTGCGGTGACCCGTGGGAGACTATTAGATCTTTGGCATTGGTCGATAGTCGTGTCGCTAGTTCGAGGAGTTCAGCGTTTGTTGTCACTCCTCAAGGTTAGGGGGAGTTATTGTTCGATTTGGCCCGTGCTAACGTCGTGGGTATGTCTCAAGCACTGGATTTGATTGATTTACGCTCAGATACCGTGACAAAGCCAACGCCGGAGATGCGTAGGGCTATGGCTCAAGCCGAGGTTGGTGATGATCGCTATGGAGAGGACCCGACGGTAAGGAGGCTTGAGGAGCTCTACGCAGAAATAGTTGACAAGGAGGCGGCACTCTACGTCCCCTCTGGCACCATGGCGAACCAAGTCGCCTTGCGGAGTTGGACCAATCCCGGGAGTGTAGTGCTTGCAGGAAAGAATCAACATCTCGTCCAGTTTGAGCGGGCCGGAGCGGCGAAGAATTCGAACATCCAATTTGGCTTGATCCGGGAGGTTGAGGGCGAGCTTCAAGTCGATGAACTGCGCGAGGAGTTGCTGCTCCAGAGGCATTTCGGATTAGATGTTTCGCTGGTGTGCGTAGAAAACACCCACATGCCTTCTGGAGGGAGACCTTGGAACATCGATCACCTCGCAGAGCTCAAAGCTGCCATTGGCAGAATTCCCCTGCATATGGATGGAGCACGTCTATTCAATGCAGCGGTTGCAACTGGCGTCAAGCCGAGCGAATACACCTCAAAGGTCGACTCCGTGATGTCTTGTGTCTCGAAGGGACTTTCGGCTCCGGTGGGTTCGATTCTCGCTGGGGGAGAAGAGTTCATAGCGAGGGCCCGAGTTGAACGGCAGATCCTTGGTGGGCAGATGCGACAGGCGGGGGTCATCGCCGCAGCTGGGATTGTCGCTCTTGAGACGATGGTCGAGCGATTGGCTGAGGATCATCAGCGCGCCAAGGTTCTAGCGTTGGCGGTGAGCGAAAGATACCCCGATTGCGGTCTGGATATAGCTTCAGTGAGCACGAATATTGTCGTGTTCGATCACAAGGACCCGACCAGCTTTCTTGACCATTTGCAGAAGAATGCCATTTTGGCCGGGACTATAAGTCCGGGCAGGGTCAGGCTGGTCACTCACAAGGATCTCCATGACTCATCTATAGATCGGGCATGTAAGGTGATCTCGGATGCACCTTAGGCGTAGATTTCATTGAGAGTGTTTAAAGACGTTCCGTTGCGGGTGCTGGCGATCTATGCCCACCCAGATGATGCTGAAATCTCCTGTGGAGGAACAATTGCGACTTGGGCTAAGGCCAATTCCACGATCCGGCTGGTCGTCTGTACCCTAGGAGACAAAGGTGCGCACAACAGGAGCTCGCTTTCGACCTCAGATAAGATAAAGCTGCGGGCGGAGGAGGCGGATAGGTCTGCACGCCGCATGGGGGTCAAGGAACTGGTTGCCTTAGGTTATCCTGACGGTGAAGTCGGCAATGATCGCGAACTCAGGGAAAAACTGGTGGCACAGATTAGGGATCACAGGCCTGACGTGCTCTTATGTCCAGACCCCACGACGATCTTCTTTGGGTCCGGTTTTTTCAATCATCGGGATCACAGGGAGATAGGGATGGCTTGCCTGGATGCGGCATTCCCGGCGGCGAGGTTAGACGGTTATTTTCCCGACTCTTTGCCAGCGCATTCGGTTCAGATGGCGTTGCTATCTGCTACCAATACTCCTGATGTGATTGTAGACATAGCCTCCGGACTTAACGAGAAGATCGAGGCCGTGGCCATGCATTCGAGCCAGGTCGAATACGGCGAGCTCTGGTTGGGTCAGGCACTGTCAAATAGGGCCGAGGAAGCTGCTAGGGGCTCAAAGTTTCGATATGCGGAGAGTTTCAGGATGGTCCAGGGCGGGGGCTGAACTTCAAGTCACCATGGAGGCGCTGTTCGAGCCAGTGCCTTGATTTGTGCCAATCTGAAAGCCCAGACAAACTTGGTGAAACTGGATTTGACAAGCCAAATTCGATAGCCTGCTCGGGCAAGCTTGCTCAGTTGCTGTTGCTCGGAAGGATCAGTGTCTCTACGATTGGACGGATTGGTCTATTGGCCAGTGTTTTTTTGGCAACTGGTAACTATCGCCGGAGCAAGGCTGGCCATTTCGAATGATCTGTAATTTAGCGACCTAGCCGATGATTGCCGGGCCGAGCCCTCAACTTGGCCTGCCCTTGAGATAAGTTTTGTCCGGGATCGGTCTTTTTATTCGAGAAGATGAACACGCACTGAAGTTAGCGCCACCGAGTTGACCCAAAGGTGGTCGGTTGGCGAAAATTGACCAGGCTAATTTATTTCATTTGGAGTAAGATGTGTATGTCTAGCTTTGGTTCGATTTAGGGCCGGGTTGAATATGTCGATAGCTTCTGAGCGTAGATTAATGGATGTGGGTATTTGTCCCAGAGTCGTATAGAAGGGGGAGGTTGTGCCGCTTTCTGAAGAAGAGCAGCGGATTCTCCAAGAGATCGAGAAGACATTCTACGATCACGACCCTGCCTTCGCAGACAGGGTTCGTTCTGAAACCGTCTATCGACACGCTGGGAGGAATCTCAAGTGGGCGGGGGTTATTTTCGTTCTCGGTCTCGTTTTTACCGTTGGTACTTTCACAACTTCGGTATGGCTTGGAATATTCGGCTTTTTGGTGATGCTAGGCTCCGCGGTATATTTTGAGGAGAACCTCCGCAAGATGGGACGGGCCGGTTGGCAGGACCTCTCCAGCAATATGAAGGCCAACGGGGTCCAAGGCTCGGTTTCTGACCTGCAGAATAAGCTGAGAAACCGTTTCCACCGAGAGAGCTAAATTTCAAGTCAGCTCTTTGGACAATCTGGAGGCGAGTCAGAATTTGGCCCGATCAACTAGCGGCGACGAATCGGCTTGCCTAGCGATAGATATTGGTGGGACCAAGATTGCGGTAGGCCTGGTATCTCTCGGAGGGCAGATCGTTGAGTCGTGCCAGATCGCAACTCCGGCGACCTCAGATCCCGAAGAAGTCTTTGGTGCTTTGCTGGGGCTGATAACTCAAGTAGAAAGCGACAGGTTCGTCGTAACGGGAGTGGGTTGTGGCGGTCCTATGGACCAAGAGACCGTGTCTCCATTAAATATTCCGGCGTGGAGATATTTTCCACTTGCAAGTCGCCTCAAGGCAGAGCTAGCTGTCGAAGTTTTTATAGAAAACGACGCAAAGGCCTTGGCCATCGGCGAGGCCAGGTTTGGTCACGGGATAGGACTTGACGATTTCGTAGCGATGGTAGTTTCGACCGGAGTCGGAGGAGGTATCTATTCGGGTGGGCGCCTCTTAAATGGAAAGTCTGGCAATGCCGGGCATATAGGCCACATTCAGGTATATCCCGATGGCAACCCTTGCCCCTGCGGCGGAAGAGGATGCCTGGAAGCCCACGCATCCGGACTCGCCATCGAGCGAATGAGCAACCGACCAGCGAGTGAGGCCACCGAAGACATCAAGCATGAAGTTGCTTTGGCTCTAGGGCGAGGAATCGCCAGCGTTGCTTCATTACTTGACGTCGAAGATTTCTTTTTGTCTGGCTCGGTCGCTCTGGGGTTCGGCCAGCAATTTCTTGATGAGGTTCAAGAAGTTGCACGATCTACCCACAAGATAGCGTTTGCAAACTCTATCAGCGTAAAAGCCACTCTTCACGGATCCAATTCGCCGTTGCTGGGCGCAGCGGCACTCGGATTTTTAAGAGCCGGGCTTTAGCCCCTCGATGTTTCAATTGAGCGAGCGTGGCACAGAAAGCCCGTATCGCCGAGGGAGATGTCGCCCTCTCAGCAGGGTTTCGTAGACTGCCACCAGGATCGCCTCCACTGCTATTGAGTCCATGCTGACGAGTATTGGAGATTTTTGGCTGGTAACTTTTAGTCCATGCAGATTAGTTATCCTCCAGAGGCAGATGTCTATAGGGCCAAGATAAGAGGCTTTTTGGAAGAGAAGCTCCCTCCGGATTGGAACGGAATCGGTTCTTTAGCCCGGGATGAAGCCGTCACTTTCGCGAGCGAGTGGAGAAATACTCTCTATGAAAACAATCTACTCGCACTGTCCTGGCCGAAGGAGTTTGGTGGTGCGGGACTTAGCGCGCTTGAGCAGGTCGTCTTGGCGGAAGAGTTCGCCTTAGCTGGTGTTCCAACTGGCGGACCAAACGATCCTTTTGGAATCCAGATGGTTGGCAACACGATCATTCATTGGGGAACCGAGGAGCAAAAGAGGTACTTTCTTCCCAGAATTCTCTCCGGCGAAGATAGGTGGTGCCAAGGTTACTCTGAGCCCAACGCAGGATCAGATCTGGCTAATTTAGGATGCCGAGCCGATCTAGACGGTGATGAGTGGGTAGTCAATGGACAGAAGATCTGGACATCGGCTGGCCACCTCGCCAACTGGATCTTCGTATTGACCAGGACCGATCCCTCGCAGCCAAAGCATAAGGGCATCACATTTCTACTTGTTCCGATGGATCAAAAAGGTGTCGAAGTTCGGCCGATCAGGATGATTTCAGGTGATTCTGAGTTCAACGAAGTCTTCTTCAGCGATGCAAGGACTGACTCCAAAAATGTTCTTGGGCAGATTGGGGGAGGGTGGGCGGTAGCGATGACCCTTTTGGGCTTTGAAAGGGGAGAGGCTGCGGCGGTTGCATCGATTTTGTTCCGTACCGAGTTAGACAGATTGTTTGCTTTGGCAAAGTTGAACGATAAGGCCAGCGATCCGGTTATTAGGGATCGGCTTGCATGGTGCTACTCGAAGGTTGAGATCATGCGTTATTTAGGCTATCGATCCCTGACTAACTTCATCTCTGGGAAATCTCCAGGCCCCGAGTCTTCGATCTCCAAGCTTTACTGGAGCGAGTACCATCAGAAGGTGACCGAGCTCGCTATCGATATTTTGGGACCTGCTGCACTAACACCAAGTGGCAGGAGGCCAGCGAGCGCTTTTCAGACTGATCAACCAGGGGCGGCTAATTCGTCCTGGTCCTGGGTGGGAACCTTTCTAAACGCGAGGGCCGGCACGATCTATGCGGGTACTTCCCAAATTCAGAAGAATATCCTCGGTGAATTAGTGCTTGGTCTGGCCAAGGAGCCCCGCCTCGACTCTGGTCCTTGGAATGAATCACCAGGACGCTGAGCATGAGTTCCAGGATTCGTAGACAATTAACGGCGACTGATTTTCTAAAGGCTCTTTTTGAGGTCCTTGTATGGTCTGGACTTTTTATCCAGGCGGTGATCAGGGGCAAGCCTAGAGAGTTGAGGGACTATTTGAGGTTTCGAAAGGAGACCTACGCTCCGGATTCGATCGTGGATGCTAAGGCATTGATATCATTCATGAGCTGGTCTTTTGACCAGCGCCGCTATCGTTAGCTCCCTCGTTCTTAGAGATGCTCTTTTTGGAAGGACACTTCCGGATCTTCGTATCAGGGGAGTTGATTTCCATGGCAAGGCATTGGAGATGATTCGAGTGCATTTTCGAATCGGGTTATTTGGCGCGTTTTCGCTCGACGTCAGCTCCCTTATTAGCTATGATTTAACCCGTGGATTGGCATTACCAATACCTGAGTCGTAGACTCAGTGGCGGCGCTTTGCGGTGGCGTGTAGGGAGTACTCTCCCCTCAGGTCGCCTGGTCGGCTCGGAATCAAAGAGTTGTGGTTTCTGATCGGTGTCCAGGGCTCTCGTACTTAATGCAAGCTACGAAGCTCTCTGTGTGGTCACCTCTCAAAGGGCGCTTGTGATGGTACTGAACGACAAAGCCGAACTCTTGCACGCGACAGAAAATGTCTTTAGGTCGGAGCGGTACGCATTCCCCGAGCCATCGGTCGTGAAGCTAACACACTTCGTCAGGGTACCGTTCCCTTCCCGCATTGCACTATCTAGACGAGCAATTTTCGCACGGGACAATCATCGCTGTCAATATTGTGGCGCCCAGGCGGAAAATGTTGACCATGTGATTCCGCGATCGAGGGGAGGATCGCACAGCTGGGACAATGTCGTCGCTTCGTGCAAGAACTGCAATTCGCGCAAAGAAGACCGATTGCTTTCTGAGACCAATTTCGTACTTAAGTCTAGGCCGATGGCCCCACGGGGTCGTGCTTGGCTGATTGCAATCGGCTCAACTCAACCGGATTGGCTGCAGTACTTGCAAGCTGCACAATCGGCCTAGTCTGATCTCGATGAATACGAAGCGATGGCGGGTCTTAGTCGCGGATGCCACTGCGCAGGTGTGTCACGATTTTGAACCGAACGACCAGGATGGACGGGTCCTATTATTGTGTAGGCCAACTGCGAGGTCCGTGGTGCTCGGGGCTGCACAGAAAGCCGACCTGTTCGATGGACCTATTCTCCGCTCGCAAGGTTTTGAACTTGCCAAGCGGACTTCTGGCGGTGGAGCTGTCATAGTCGAGCCAAAAGCACAGCTATGGGCACATCTGTTTATCCGACCGGACGATCGGCTATGGGAGGACGACGTTCTCGTTGCATTCAATTGGATTGGAGAGCTATCGGTCGCCTTTTTTGAATCGTTGGGGCTGAAGGATGTTTCGGTCGCAAAGACTAAAGGGCAGAGTTTGGAGTTGTCGAGACTTATTTGTTTTGCTGGGGTGGGCCTTTCCGAAGCTACCTGGCATGATAAGAAGATCTCAGGTGTTTCACAACGTCGCAGACGCAACTATGCGAGTTTTCAGTTTCAACTATTGTTGAGCGACAATCAGAGCCAGCTGGTTGATCTTTTGAACATGAGCGGCACCCTGGATCCGGAGGTAGACCGACCGTTAGACGTGTCCGGGATCAACGACATGGATCAAGCTACAATTTTTGACGTCGAGATGCTGGAGACTGCGTTAATTGAGACTCTGGTCGGACTAATGCTCTAGCAGAAGTTTGCGAAAAGGCGAGCCGAACTGCCCAAGACGCAGCGAAGTGGCCGTTTGAGGCGTCAAGGACCGATGGATCGTTGGTTCGTCCGCACCAAAATACCTACGCGTCTATAGGTATTCCTTCCGGTGGGTTTTTAGCCACCTTGCCCCGCTTCCTGGTTCGGCGGGTATTCCGAGGCTTTCAGTACACCCATTCCGAGGGTTTTCGTACACCCCAGCCGGGTTCGGTTTTGTGACGTTTGCGTGAGTGGCAGGGCATCGGCAGCACTTCTTTGATTATCCCCAATCAGAGGAGGTGCCGATGCCCCGTCCCCATTCAACCATGGGTAAGACCCGTGATGTACTTCGATTGCACTTCGGTGAGGGCTTGAGCCTCCGCCAAACCGCCTCGTCACCTTCGATGCCGCTCACTACGGTGGCAGATAGCGTGAAGCTCGCAAGGGGGGTCGATCTCAGTTGGCCCTTTTGGCGAAATGGACGACGACACACTTGAGCGTCGACTATTCCAGGTGGCCGCTCCAGAGTACTTAAACATTCTTAAGTACTCCTTTTCTTTTCGCTCCCCAGCCGTCGAGTCTCCCCTGTCCCCACCACGGGGACAGGACTCATACG
>JABEUM010000152.1 GCA_013044475.1 Acidimicrobiaceae bacterium
CTCTCAAAATCAGCGTCAAATAATCACTTTCCAAATACCCGTCCCCGTGGCCGAGGGCCAGCAAAGACAACCTCCGGCTCTAGATCAGAATCACCCGGTTAATCTAAAAAAGTTAAGCCATCCTAACAGGATCAATAGGGCTGGACCCAAAAGCATATAGATTTGACGCTAACAGATATATCACTTGTTTTTCGACGGGTGATCGTCAGGGGGGCGAAAAAGTGCTTCGACTTAGGGGCTTGACTATCAATAGTGACGACTCAGAAGGTGTAGCCCAGTTCTGGAGTTCAGCTTTGGGCTACGAAAGAAGGAACCTTTGGGACCCATATATCGGCCTGCGGGATCCGTTGGCCCGTGACTCACTGGTCACGATACAAAAGAGTAGCCCCGAGTCGGCGAACAAAATCCACCTAGACCTCTACTCCGATGACCCAGACGCCGAAGCCGAAAGGCTCGTCGCACTCGGAGCAACCAAGTTGAGGCGATACGAAGAGGGGGATACCTACTGGTGGGTGTTGGCGGATCCCAAGGGTAACGAGTTCTGTATCATAGCAGCAACGGGCGACGACAGAAAGGTCTAAAACTCAGTTTCGGAAAGTCGCCTAGACCCATAGCTATCCGAGGCATCGGCTGGCTTCGAGTCGCCCAGCATTACTGGTTTTGGCCATCCGAAAATTGGCTCACTTGGAGATCCATTTGGTGACGAACTCATGTCGTCTTGCGACCCACTCTTCATAGGTCATCGCAAACCAGAGGTGGTCCTCCCACACTCCATTGATCTCGACGTACCTCCTAGCGAGGCCTTCTTGCGCTATGCCGAGCTTCTCTACCACCCGGCGACTCCGTTGGTTTCTCGGCAGTATCGATATCTGTACGCGATGCAACTTCGCCTCTTCAAAAGCGAACTTCATCCCTACTACTACCGCTTCAGGGATATAGCCATTGCCCGCTACATCCTGGTCAATCCAGTAGCCAATTGTGCAGTTCTGCAGGGGACCTCGTTGAACCCCCGAAAGGTTGACTTCGCCTAAAAAGCGGTCACCCAGAAATACTCCGAAACCGTAGGCAAAATCGCGCCGCGAATCTTCGTCTCTCGCCCGACACAGGAGTTCAAAGCCAGGCTTACCCATCTGTTCTACCCTCGCCGACTGGAGCTTCGGTTCCCAGACCGATAACCACTCCCTGCACCTAGTGCGCACATCGATCCATTGGCCGTAGTCGCTCGGACGAAGGGGCCTCAGCGATATTCGCGCCCCGCGCCATACATTGGCCAATTCGTCCATCCTTTCTCCGGGACAGCCACCGCCCCCCATAAACCTTAGAGGAGAGTGTAGGTGTTGATCTCGAGAGCTATCCTCGTCGCCACCCAAGAACCTACCGGGTTCCACCCCCCGGCTAATGAGTATGCGAGTTGAGCATGAAGACACTTCACTCCCGCCCTGGCGCCGCCGACCCCTTTGGCTAGTGCTAGTTGGGGAGGAATGGTAAGTCCAGCCATGAGATCATCCCGTCCTGCGGTATAGACCCTAGATACGCTGGCCAGCAGTAGTGGAGGGAAGATCCTCTCGGCTTGCTTTACCCCGCCTTCGGATTCCAGACGGCTTACCCTCTGGGAAATCTCCGGGTCGACCAGCCAAAACCACGTCGGCATCGGCCTGTTGGATTCGGAGAGCGGGAAGTTCTCGATGACTACCGCATCCCCAGAGCGACGGCGCGCAGCTACCCTAAAGGGGAACTCCATCTTTCTTTGAAGGAGTGATTCAATCTCTAATCTCTCCTGGTCGGTAGCTAAGAAGCCAGAAGGCACCTTCATTTATTCAGCCTTTTTTGCGGCGATTCTTCTTATTCCTCTTGAGCAAAATCAAGATCACAAAAAATATCGCTGGTATAGCTGGAAGCAGTCGCTTCGCCATAGTCTTTCCGGCTAGTCCCATCAGGTCGACCGGTTCTGGCTCTACCCTTTTCGCTTGCTGGGCCGATCCCGAAGATGAGCCGTCTGAAGGGTTAGTCTTCCCATTCGTGCTGACTTCATCGTCAGATGAGCCGGATGCCGATGGATTATTGGACCCCAAGACAGTTGACTCAAGCGTCGTCACAAACTGCTCCAAGAGTTTTCCCGAAACGTCAGCAAGGACCCCCCTGCCGAACTGAGCGACCCTACCAGATATCGCCAGATCAGTAGTCACCTCGACAAAGGTGCCCGATCCGGCCTCTTTTAGCTGTGCGGTGATCGTAGCTGAAGCGTTTCCTTGGCCCTTCGTATCCCTGCCCTCCGCCTTGAGAACTGCCTTGTGCGCTACCTCGTCCTTTTCAATAAAGTGGGCTTTACCCTTGTACGAAGCGGTAATCGGGCCGACCTTTATCTTGACCTGCCCGAGGTAGCTGTCACCATCTCTGCCATCCAAGCTCGCCCCCGGAAGACAAGGTGCAATCTTCTCAACGTCGGTGAGAGTCTCCCAGGCCTGCTCGATCGGGACCGAGACAGTAAATTCGTTCCTTATCTCCATATCTCAAAATCCTCCAAAGTATCGATATCGAACGGCTCTCCGTCACATGCGACCTCAATGACGAGTTCAGGATGTGACGAGATCAGCTCCCTTGCCCCCAAATCACCTTCAGTCGGCATAAGCCCCCAGACAGAATCGGCCAACCGAACCGGATTTCGTCTCTTTCCATCGTAGGTAGCGACGGCGATAGGCGAACTTCGGCTTACACACACACTAGTCCAGCATTGCACACCGATACCCGGCTGGTCACCCAACCCTATAGTTATCGCATTTAAACCCCTAGCCCGGGCCTCCTCGATAGCGACCATTACGCTGCTCGCCATGCCGCTTTGGTAGCGGTCGTTCTCTAACACCTCAAATCCAACGGGAATAAGATCCCTGATCTCCGTACCACCTATCACTACAAAGTGAACCTCGGCCGGCGCAGCTAGCGCAGCCTCTAACGACCAGCGAACTAACTCCTTCCCACGAAAGATACTCCTAAGCTTCGGGGTGGAACCCTCATAGCGACTACCAACCCCCGCCGCTAACACACAGACCGCTTCAGCCAATGAGTGACCCCTACCTGGAATGAATCGGACCTTGGGAGTCTTTGAGACTCACCAAGTTCTTGTTCGCCCGATAAGCGATGACCTCGGCCATGATCGAGACCGCCGTCTCCTCCGGACTCGTCGCACCAATATCTAGTCCAATAGGTCCCATAACCCTCCGCAGTTCCTCGGGATCTATCCCCGTCGCAACGAGCTTCTTGAGCCTCTCTGAGTGAGTCCTCCGGCTTCCCATAGCCCCGATATAGCCGACCTTGGTCTTGAGGGCTTCGGTGATCGCCGGCACGTCGAACTTGGGATCGTGGGTCAGGACGCAGATGGCATCGGACGGTCCCAGTTCGGCTCCAACCTTTTCTATATAGCGATCTGGCCAGTCGACTTCCACCTGGTCTGCCATAGGGAACCTCTCCTTGGTAGCAAAGATCGGCCTAGCATCGCAGACGGTAACTTGATATCCGAGGACCTTCGCTACCCTTGCTAGCGCAGCTGTAAAGTCGACCGCTCCGAAGATCAACATCTTGGGAGGCAGGGCATAGACCTCGAAGACCACACCGACCTCTTGGGCCCTCGACTGGCCAGAGCGGCCAAAGTGCCTCCTGGTCGAGCGGCCGTGCTCCAAGGCCGCGACTGCATCCCTGACTACCACCCGGTCCAGATCGGCATTGCCCATAGTGCCAAATATCTCACCCTTGGAGTCGACCATCAGCGACGCTCCGGTATTAGGCAGCAAGACCCCTTGGTTCATCTCGGCAAAGTATTCTGACGTCGTGTCTTGAGACTGGTCGTCGGTCGCAAATATCGTCGCTACCACTAGCGGCTCTTCGGCACGAAGCTTTTCGGCGAGTAGATCGATAAAGCTCGGCAGCTCCGGCTGTACCAAGATGTGCAGGGTACCTCCACAGGTCAGCCCGACCGCAAATGCCTCGTCGTCCGAATAACCAAAGGTCACGGTCCGGGCGCATCCGACCAGGGAATCGTCTCCTGGTGCGAATATACCTACTGACTTCAAAGTCGCCTCGGGTGCCCCCATAGCGCCAAGAGCCTCTTGGACCACCGCGCCTTCTACACATCCACCCGAAACGGAACCGGCGACCTCGGCTAGCTCGTTGACCGCCATCGTCGCTCCGACTTCCCTTGGACTCGATCCCTCGACGGCTACCACCTTTGCCAAAGTTACCTTTAGCCCCTGGTCCCTCCATCTAAGAACCTGTGCGAGTATATCTTTCACTTCGAAATCTCCTTGACCAAAGCCTCTAGGGCAGCTACGGAATGTCCTTCTAAGAATGAATCGACGTAGGGAAGTGCGGCGGCCATCCCCCTCGCTAGTGGCGCATAGCCGGGCATCGACTTGAGCGGATTTATCCAGATAACCTTGTGCGCCACTCGGTGCAACCTCTGCATCTCGGTCGACATGACCTCCGGGTCACCCCTGTCCCAGCCGTCGGAGGAGATAACCACGATCGCCCGCCTCGCCATCCCCCTTATCGCAAAGTTATCATTAAAGCTCCTAATTAACTCTCCGAGCCTCGTGCCACCCGAGAAGTCGAGTACCTTCTCAGACGCGTCCTTTAGGGCCCTCTCCGGGTCTTTCGATTGAAGCTGCCGGGTGATCCTCGTCAGCCTGGTAGCGATGGTGAAGACCTCCACCCGCTGGGCTCCCAATACCGCAGAATGAGCCAGGTGAAGTAGCGGCCTCGAATAGGGCTCCATCGATCCCGAGACGTCGCACAAAAAGACGACCTTGCGTCGCTTTTCAGTCGTATCCATCATCTCCAACGGGGTCGCCTCACCCCCCGCAGAGAGGGATTTCCTGATTGTTCTCCTCAAGTCGACCTTGTTACCCTTTGGGTTTCCAACCCTCCTAAATGAACTACGTAGCGGAGGAGACCACCGAAAGAGCTGGATCATCCTCATCGCTATCGTCAACTCTTCGGGATTCATCTTCGAGAAGTCCTGATCCCTAAGCACCTCCTTCTCGGAGTAGCGAAGGGCTAATACCTGATCAAAACTGATCTCTTGGTATTCGGAGTCGTCTTTGGTATCCGGTGGATCCTCGAGGTCGTCAGTTATGATCAGCATCGTCGCGGGAAGAGAGGTCTTAGCCTCGACCATCTTCGATTTTGCGAGCCAGAACCGATCGAAACAGCGGTCATAGGTATCGAAGGATTCTGGCTTGGTGATCAGTGTCGTCCTTCCGGCCCAGTAGACGAACCCCTTGGATTCGATCCCTACTACGCCGAGTGCCTCATGGAACTTGGCCACCGAACTCGAGGGGACGACAAGGCCCTCCCCCCTAAGTGTGTATGCAAATCCCGCTGCTATCTCGGCAGGGCTGGCCATCTCATACCCCTTTTAGAACAGCGCCCCTGACGAGCTCGGTTATATCCAAGGATCGGATTTTGTCCTGATCCTCCCGGTACTTCAGTATCGCACCAAGGGAAGCTTTGAGCGAGTCGGCATCGATCTTCGTCTCCCCTAAAAGCGATAGCGACCTGGCCCAATCGATCACCTCGGCTATCCCCGGCGGCTTGTACAGACCGACCTGGCGCATCTTGTCGGCGATAGCCGCCACCTGAATCGCCAGGCTCCTCTCAACCTCCGGTGCACGCCGAGTGATTATCTCGACCTCCCGTTCAAAGCTAGGATGCTCCACCCAGTGGTAGAGGCAGCGCCTCTTGAGCGCATCGTGTACGTCCCTAGTCCTGTTCGATGTGATAATGACGATCGGCGGGACTTCGGCTAGAAAGGTGCCGAGCTCCGGGACGGTAATCGAATAGTCCGAGAGCACCTCCAATAGGAATGCCTCGAACTCGTCGTCCGCCCTATCGACCTCGTCGATCAGCAAGACCGGCGGGAGGACCCTCCCATCGTCCTTCTTAGTCAATGATCCCGGATCGATCGCCTGTAAAAGTGGTCTCCGGATCAAAAAGCGCTCGGTATAGAGCTCCCCTTCTACCACCTCTGCGTCGAGTCCAGAAGAGCGATCTGCCTCGGTAACTTCGAGGGTTCTAAGGTGCAAAAGCTGCCGCGGATAGTCCCATTCGTATACTGCCATCTGTGCATCGACGCCCTCGTAACACTGAAGTCTGATCAGTGGGACGCCTAACCAAGCGGCGATCGTCCTAGCTACCTCGGTCTTTCCGACACCCGCCTCACCCTCGAGTAGGATCGGCCTCGATAGACTCAGCGCCAAAAAGAGCGCCACGGAGAGCCCTTCGTCGGCTAGGTAGTCAAATTTCTCCAACTCATCTGTGAGCTCTTTTGGGTTAGAAATCCCAAAGAGGTTACCCGCCATCAAAATCCTTCCATGCCACTAAGTCCACCCACTCCACCCAGGTCCGCCCATGCGCAGTTGACCGTACACTCCAAGGGCCGAAAAGCGACTCGAGGGAGCAAAAAACGGAATCGGCCGTTAACTACAACGGACGGTCCTAGTCAGGGATTCCCGACCCGAACCGCCCGTTGATCAAATGTCTAAGTTAACCGAGCTCCTCGAGCGCCCGTCCGACTAACACGTGTGCTAGGTGGCGACGAAATTCGACCGTCGCATTTAGGTCGCCCGGTGGATCTAGACCGAGGTCCGCCTGGGAAGCAGCCTCTTTGAGTGAAGCACCACTTTGGATCGCCGACTCAGTTCCAGCCGCTCGCAATGGGGTCGAACCCATATTGATCAAGGCGACCCTCGTCGAACCGTTCTTTACCGCCGCCACTCCGACGATCGCCCAGTCCTGTGCCCGTCGATTGAACTTCTGGAAAGACCACGACTTGATATTTGCAGGAATCCTGATCTCGACCAGGACCTCATTCGGCGCTAGTGCGGTCTCCAAGAAGCCCTTGTGGAAGTCGGTAGATTTAATCTCTCGCCTCCCTGAGGGTCCCTCGGCGACAAACACCGCGTCGAGTGCCAACGCCGCAGCTGGGAGGTCGGAGGCACCATCGCCGTGGGCGATGGATCCCCCAATGGTCCCCTTATGCCTGACCGAAGGGTCGCCGACCTGCCCCGCTACCTTCGCGATAATCGGCGCCTTTGCGTTTAGCACTGGGGAGATCTCCAGGTCCCTATGGCGTGTCAGTGCTCCGATAGCTATCTGGCCACCGTCTTCCCTGACGTAGGAGAGGTCCGTTAACCTCCCAATGTCCACCAGAGTCGACGGAGTTGCTAGCCGCAGTTTCATCAGCGGAACCAACGAATGTCCGCCAGCTATGAACTTTGCGTCTTCGTTGTCTCCAATCATCGATATCGCCTCTCGAACTGATGAGGCCCGGAGGTAGTTAAAACTTGCTGGATACATCATTCTCCTTTTAGGGTCTGCCTAGGCCCTTACGGCCTGAATAGCCTTCCAAACCCTCTCGGGTGAAGCCGGCATCTCGATCTGGATGGGTCCGATATGGCTAAGTGCGTCTACGATGGCATTCATTACCGCCGGGGGAGATGCGATGGCTCCCGCCTCGCCGATACCCTTGACGCCGAGTGGATTAGTCGGCGAAGGTGTCACGGTATTGCCCAGCTCGAAAGTTGGGAGTTCGGCCGCTGAGGGCAACAGGTAGTCGGCAAATGTCGCATTCAACAGGTTGCCGGCGGAGTCGTATACCGCCTCCTCGTAGAGTGCCTGCCCGATGCCTTGTGCCAATCCACCGTGGATCTGGCCCTCGACTATCAGCGGATTCACCCTCGGCCCGCAGTCGTCCACCGCCATATATCGCAAGAGCTCGACCTTGCCGGTCTCCTCGTCTACCTCCACGACTGCGATATGGCTGCCGAAGGGGAAGGTAAAGTTAGGCGGATCCCAAGTGGTCGTAGCCTCGAGATTAGGTTCGAGTCCATCTGGGAGGTTGTGTGCCGTGAATGCTTCAAAGGCAATCGCAGCTAGCGGCATGGTCTTGTCGGGCGAACCCTTGACGCTGAATATTCCCCCTTGGTACTCGAGGTCGTCCTCGGACGCCTCCAACAGATGGGCAGCTATCTTCTGGGCCTTCTCGAGCACCCTTTCGGTCGCAATATGGACCGCCGACCCACCGACGCTCAATGAGCGGGAGCCGTAGGTATCCATTCCGTGAGGGGCGATCGAGGTGTCCGAGTGGAGGACTTCGATATCATCGACCGAGATACCGAGCTTGTCTGCGACGATCATCGCCCAGACGGTCTCGTGACCCTGTCCATGGGGAGCAGTCCCCGTGACAACCTGGACTTTAGAGGTCGGCAGGATCCGAACCGTGGCCGATTCCCAGCCGCCAGCCGCGTAGTTCAGACTCGCGAGGACCCTAGATGGCGCTAGTCCGCACATCTCGACGAAGAAGCTGAGTCCGATACCAAGATGTTTCGTGGATCCTTCAGCCCTCCGCTTCTCCTGATCGGCCCGCAAGGTGTCATAACCCACCGCAGTCAGAGCTTGATCTAGGTTCGGACCGTAGTTCCCTGAGTCAAAGACCAGCCCGGCTGGCGAATTATAGGGGAAGGATTCGGTCGGAATGAAGTTACGCCTCCTGATCTCCGCCGGATCTACGCCTACAGTCTTGGCCAGTGAGTCCATCGCCCGTTCAATAGCGTAAGTCGCCTCTGGCCTTCCAGCACCGCGATACGCATCGGTTGGGGTCTTGTTGGTGTAGACACCGGTGCACTTGAAAGCGTAGGTCGGGGTGTGATATGCGCCATGGTATAAAAATGCACCGAGCAGCGGCACACCAGCCGTTATCAGCTGCTGATATCCACCCATGTCGGCGATAATGTCGGCACGGACCCCCAAGAGTTTTCCGTCCTTGTCGGCGGCTAACTCTATGTGTTGCACCTGACCGCGACCCTGGATCGTCGCCTGCGCTCCCTCGGTGCGCTCTTCGGTCCAACGAACGGGAACCTTATGCTTGCGGGCGAGTGCTAGGCATAGCAGCTCCTCGGGATAGACATCGAGCTTCGATCCGAATCCGCCACCGACCGACGGGGCGATCACCCGGATCTTAGATTCAGAGATCCCAACCGTCAGGGCGGTCATCACCTTGAGGATGTGGGGAATCTGGGTCGCAGAGTACAGTGTGTAGTCGCCACCCATTGGAGATGGGACCACCGCTACGCTCCTCGGCTCCATCGCCGCTGGGATCAGCCTCTGCTGGATGTAGCGCTCTTTGACAACGTGTGCGGCGGACTTGAAGGCGTCTTCGATCCCTTGTGGATTCGGATTGAGTTCCCACACATAGCACTTATTAGTACCGAGCTCCTCGTGGATCACGTTTGCGTCGGTGAGGGCTTCCTCCAGGTCCACGACTGCGGGCAGCTCCTCGTAGCTGACGTCGACGAGTGCGACCGCATCGGCGACCTCGGTAGGTGAATTACCGACGACAACCGCCACTGGATCACCGACGTAGTTGGCCTTTCCAGAAGCCAGCGGGTAGTGAGCGGGACTCTTCATGTCCGGGGTGACCTGCCAGGCCGAGGGGATCGGACCCGCCCATTCCGACTGGAGATCAGATGCGACGTAGACGGCTACGATCCCCGGAGACGCCTTTGCGTCTTGTGTATCGATAGAGATAATCTTTGCGTTGGCAAAAGGTGAGCGCACGAGGCCGATCCATAGTGCCCCGGGAATCTTCAGGTCGTCGGTGAAGCGAGCCTCCCCCGAAAGCAGCTTCGGATCTTCCCTGCGGAGCATCGGCTGGCCAATTACCCCCGAAGAGGCGTTAGCAATTGTGGTCATTTAGGCCCCCATCTCAGACGCTGCGGCTAAAACCGACTTGACTATGTTGTGATAGCCGGTGCAGCGACAGAGGTTGCCCTCGAGACCCTCTCGCACCGCCTTCTCGTCTAAGTGGTCGTTCTCCTTGATCAATGAGTAGGAAGCCATCACCATGCCTGGGGTACAAAAACCACACTGCAGGCCGTGGTTCTCTTGAAATGCCTTCTGGATAGGATGCAAAGTCCCATCTTCACTTGCCATTCCCTCGATCGTCATGACATCTGCCCCATCGGCCTGAACCGCCAAAGTGGTGCACGACTTTACTGATTCGCCATTGATCAGCACAGTGCAGGCTCCGCACGACGAAGTGTCGCAACCTACATTTGTACCGGTCAGGGCTAGGTCCTCCCTAATGAAGTGGACCAATAGGGTCCTCGGCTCCACGTCGCGGGAGACGCTCTTCCCGTTGACGGTCATTGAAACCTTCATCAACTATCCCTTCTCATATATCGCTGGCGTAACTAGAAGCCCCAAAATCGACTTTCTAGACCCAATGATGAAAGCTATCACTTTCCACAACCCGAGAGTGAACGATGTCACAAAAAACTGTTGATAACTCAGATAAACTTTGCTAATTCGATCGCAAACAACTTAGGAAACAGCCAGATCAAGGGTATTAATTAAGGTTAATGAAGTTGATAAGAAAAACTCTGGTCCCTTTGAGACCGGGATTTTCGCTTGCATTTCTACCATGGGTGACTGAGTTGCTTGGCCAAACGGAAAAGCCGGGGAAATCGCCGAGCTATCGAGGTTCATTCTCCAGCTCAAGGCGTCGAAGACTAAGAAGCCAGCAGATAAAAGCTGCATTGCCAAAGCGCTCTGGAATAAAAATGACTCCCCCGGGTCCGAAGTCCTAAAATTACCCGTTCTTCTTGCCCTTGTTAGACGCCGAAGGCGTGGGAAGGTTAATCGTCCCCTGCTGGCCGGAGTTGACCATCCCGTATTGTGAACGGGCTAGGGAGGCGATCACTGAGGGGTTGTTTAAATTTGTTACCTTCTTGCTAAGTTGTGCATTTTCCTTGGTGAGCGTGGCCAGTTGTGTTCTAGCAGAACTCAACTGGTTCCGCTCGGAAAGAAGCCCACGAGTCGGGAAGATAGCGAAAAGGTAGATGGCGACTACGCCGAGAAGGACTCCCCAAAAGAGAAATCGCCTGGCCACTTAGAGCTGCCTAAATCCTGGAAACCTAGCAGAGCCACCTAGGCTCGACTCGATCCTGAGAAGCTGGTTATACTTGGCGACCCTGTCCGATCGGGCCGGTGCCCCAGTCTTTATCTGACCCGAGTTGGTGGCAACCGCCAGGTCTGCGATAGTGGAGTCCTCGCTCTCTCCGCTCCGGTGAGAGATGACCGCCGAATAGCCGGCCCGCTGGGCCATCTCAACGGCCTCGAGGGTCTCGGTGACGGTACCAATTTGGTTCAATTTGATCAAAATAGCGTTACCCACACCCTCTTGGATCCCCTTCGCAAGGAGCTTGGTATTGGTGACGAATATATCGTCCCCGACCAACTGGATCTTGTCGCCAAGGGCAGAGGAAAGCTCAGCCCAGCCCGACCAATCGTCCTCGGCCATCCCGTCCTCAATCGAAATGATCGGGTACTTAGAGCAGAGATCCGCATAGTACTGGACCATTTCCGAGGGACTCAGAACCCTACCTTCCCCCTCCAGGTGGTAGGAGCCGTTGTGATAGAACTCGGTGGAGGCTGGGTCGAGGGCAATAGCTACGTCACTACCAGGCGTGCGCCCGGCCCTAGTGATCGCCTCGATCAGGATCTGAATTGCCTCTTCATTGCTTTGTAGGTTAGGGGCGAATCCCCCCTCGTCTCCGACGGAGCTCGATAGCCCCTTGGACTTGAGCACCGACTTCAGGGAGTGATAGATCTCCGCCCCCATCTGAAGGGCCTCTCGAAAAGAACGTGCCCCGATAGGAACGACCATAAACTCCTCAAGATCGAA
>JABEUM010000004.1 GCA_013044475.1 Acidimicrobiaceae bacterium
GCAAGTGTCCCGTCTTCGACCTTTACTAAGTAGAGTAACTCGCCTTGAGGGGCTTCGGCCCATCCCCAATCCTCGCCATTCAACGTCCCCAATTCTGAGTGCCAGAGATCACCCGTCTGGCTAGTTTTCTCGAGTCGATCAGTAGCTTGGCGGATGAAATGGAATGAGCCGTTTATCTCCTCGACCCGTACCCACTGCCGAGATAGCGCATCCCCTTCGGACCTAGCTTCAATTAGCTGATGGCCAAGGTGCCGGTAGGCATCGTAAGGGCGGGTAAAACGCACATCGTCACTTTGATTGGATCCTCTTCCCACTGGACCGATAGCAGCGAAGTTGCGGGCTAGTGCGGGAGGAAGGACGCCAGTCCCGCGCAGTCGATCCAAAAAAGAAGGAGTAGCCATGAGAAGCTTAAGGTCGGATCGGACATCGTGTTCAATCTCATCCAACTGGCTGAGCAGCTCATTTGCACTTAGCTGGGGAGGTCCGGATACCCCGCCAGGGACGACGACTCCTCGCCCGAATCGACTGCCACAAAGCCTGCCCCGCATCCGCTGCAGTCGCTCTTTGTGGAGGGTGAATCTTGAGTATGCAACAGCTTGACCTGCGGCTTCGGTGTGTCGAACGATGGAATCCAGATGATTTGCAATGCGCTCCAACTCGGCGTGTATCACCCGAACCAGACCAGCTGCGACGGGAGGTTCTAATCCGGCAATCCGTTCGAGCGCCCCGCAGTAAGCGATGCCGTGCGCGACACTGGCGACACCTTCGCTTCGTTCGGCCATGAGAACTCCATCGTTTATAGCCAACCCCTCGAAGGCTATTTGAACCCCGCGATGCTTATAAAACACCCGAGTTCGAAGGTGAGCGACATCCTCCCCGGGAGTCTCCACTACGTACTCAACCGATTCGAATACGCCGGATCTAACGGGTCCGTAGGGGATTGTGAAAACGCCCTCGCCTTCGAGGTGTGAAACTAGAGGGCTCAAGTCGATTTCGAATGGGTCGTGTGACTTTCCTGATCCAGACCCGGGTTGTGGCCTTACGTGACTGTCGGACAGGGGTAGGACCAAAGGGTAGGCCCCCGATGGCCCGATCGCCAAGAGACCGAAGAGATCATAGATCTCCCGCTCGTACCAAGATGCCGAAGGGATATGGGGGCTTAGCGACGGGAAGCCTCCATCCGACCCGGAGACCAGGACCGATGTCACGGATAGCTGTGGATCGTCGGCAAATACCGCGTCCAATTTAACGCCGCTCGCCTCTGCGGTAGCGAAGAGCCCACAGAAGCGGCCCCCATCTAGCGCCTTGGCAATTACTGCTTCGCTGAATTCTTCCACACTTCGCTGGATGTTCCTCTGGGTTGTGGTCATTTTGGAACTCCCAACTCAGCTGCTGCGTGGTTCAAGAGACGAAGAAGGACTTCGGGTGGATGGACCCCCAAGATGACGAGTGCGATCAGGCCTATCCCCATAGAGATGACGATATAGATGCTCACCTCGCCTTTTACTAAAGTGGCCACTCCCGATGGACCTGGAGTCATTGAAGTGTCCTTCGGGCTGAGCATGGTTTGGGTAGCGAACCATGAAAGACCGAAAAAGGCCATCGTCACCAGTATGACTAGTACTACCGTCGCAAAGTCGCGCGGATCTTGAAGCCCACCCGACACGATGAGGAACTCGCTACGAAAGATGCCGAAAGGGGGCATGGCTGACAAAGCGAGGATCGCCGCTACAAACATCGGACCGCTCCATGGGAGGAGGTCAATGCCTCCACGGATTTTGCGCATATCTTTGGTCGCGAACTTTCGCACGACAGACCCTGCCCCGAAAAAGGCGGTACCCTTGGCTGCTGCGTGGGCTAGCACGTGAAGCAGTACGCCGACTATGGCAATTGGAGCGGCGAAGCTCATCCCGATGGCCAAAATACCCATGTGTTCGACACTTGAATATGCGAGGAGCCTCTTTAAATCCCGCTGGGCGAGCAGGTAGAGCGAGGCGAGTACTAGCGAGGCCAGGCCGAATATTAGTAGGACGTCGCGGGGGAAAGTCGGCCCAATACTCCTGATTGCGATCTGGAAGTAGCGGAGGATCGCGTAAAAACTGATGGCTAATAGAGCACCAGACAACAGTGCAGAGACCGGAGTTGGCGCTTCGGAATGGGCATCTGGTAGCCAAGTGTGGACGGGCGCAAGGCCCATCTTCGTGCCGTAGCCCAGTACCGCCAGCACAAATGACAGTCGCACAACGTCGGCTGGGAATTTCCCCGCACCTGAAAGTAATTTGGTAAAGGAGAGTTCGTAAGACGAGCCAAATGCCGCAGTTCCGGCGTAGTACATAATAATCGTGGCCAATAGGGCAATACCAAGACCGAGCGAAGCGATCAACACGTACTTCCAGCTCGCTTCGGTTGCCTCGTCGGTGTCGTCGATCGCTACGAGCAGCGCAGAGATTACGGTAGTTATCTCGATCGCAACCCAAAGCAATGCAAGCCCGTTGACCAGCGGGGCCGCAGTCATGGACCAGCAGAAGAGGTTTAATCCCGCATAAAAGCGCCGTCCATAGCGTTTGCCAGCGTCGTTGTTCGACAAGGAGAGGTATCCACTGGCAAAAACTGCCGTGGTCCCGTAGAGGAAGGTGGTGGCTACCAAAAAGACGGCGGAAAGGGCGTCTACCCGCAACAAGCTGCCAGCGACAATCTGTGATCGAGTCGCTGCACTCGGCACAAGTGCGAGGGCGAGCACAAATGCCACGGCGCCGGCTGCGATGGTGATTATTTTGGCGGCCTTGGTAGGGATGAAAAACGAGGCGATTGCTACAGCGAAAGGCATTGTGACGAGGATGACGAGGATTGACGACACGGCTAACCTTTTAGCCGATCTAGTTCTTCGGTCGAGAGGCTTCCGGTTCTTCCATGGTGGAGCCTCATGATAAGGCCGAATACCACGACGGCCAGTAGTAGGTCGAAGAGAAATGCGACTTCGACGACGAGAGGAAGCTTGGCAGCAACCACCAAACTGGCGACGGAAACACCATTTTCCAGCGAGAAGAATCCGATTGCCTGAGAAACTACATCGGCCCTGAAAATGATCGGCAAGAATGCGACTAATACCACGGCTGCAGAAATGGCGAGCGCAGTAGTGGGAAGGGCAATCGAATGTACCTGTAGGGATCCAATCGAGAAGAAGCCAATCGCCGAAACGCCGATAGCGAGCAGTATCATACTCGGCACACCAAGAGCCGAACTTCCGCCGAGCTCTAAATCTGCCTTTCTGAGCAACCGCATTACCAGACTAGGGACGAGCACAACCTTCAACCCGAATGAAAGAAGGGCAAGGACATATAGCTCTTCGATATGCCGAGTCGAAGCAATCACAATGGCTAGGGCCGTAACGACTAGCGACTGGAAGGCATAGAGCCTGATTTGGGATCGTAAAAGCGGCGCTCTAAGCATGGCGAATTCGCTGAGAAGGATCAGTACGGTAGCGACATCGGCCACCCCGGCATAGGTCGAAGGTGCGCTTGGCATCAGCCACCTCCGGTATAGAAAACGAGCACGGCCAGGACCGCAACCAAGAACGCCGCAGCTATAAACTCGGTTATTTTGAAAAGCCTCAGCTTTGAAAAGAGGTTATCGATTACGGCAAAGATCGATCCCAGGATTATCGCTTTTGCAAGCAAGGATACTATTCCAAAAGCGACCGCTTTGGGAGATCCGGATGTTGCAAGGCCCCAGGGGGCAACGAATACGTTGATCAAGATGGTATAGAGGATCAGCTGTTTCATAGCCGATCCCCATTTCAAAAGGGCAAGCGGAGCCCCTGAATGCTCTAAAGTCCGCGCTTCGTCTATCATCCCGAATTCGAGAGTTCCAGAATGGGTCTCTACCGGGATGCGTCCAGTGTCGACCAAGACTACCAAGAAGAATGCGATAGCAGCAAGGACGTGTCCTGGGCGAACCATTTCAGAAGTAGACGAGCGAACGGTGGCCGCCAAAGCATAAGGGAGGTCGGTGCCGGTAAGGAGGGCGACTGCGAAGACTACGAAGAGGATCGTCGGTTCTACAAGTGCCCCGAAGGTCATTGAGCGACTACCACCGAGTTGGGCAAATGGGGCTCCCGATTCGGTTCCGGAGAGGGCGACTGAGAAGCCGGCCAAAGCCAGTATGAAGCCGCCGCCAAGTATGTCTCCCATGTAACCGAGGGGAAGACCATAGGTTGTGAGTACGGGAATGAGCAAGGGGACGATCAAATAACATCCGAATGAGACCACTGGAGCGGTTAGAAAGATCCAACTCGAACCATCTGGAACGACGGTCTCTTTGCGGAAGAGCTTGGACAGGTCGTAGTAGGGTTGCAAAATTCGCGGGCCACGCCTACCTTGTAGCCGGGCTTCGATCTGTGATATCACCCCGCTGACCAGTGGGGCTCCACCCAAGATGGTTAATACCTGCAGGGCTTGAACACCCTGCGGTGCAAGGTCGGCTACACTCAACGGCAAAGTCCTCCACGCGCTTCTAAGCTACGTAGAAGCCATTAGCCCAACCTTGGCATTTCGGGAAATTCCCCACCGGGGCCTCATCCGGTTAAAGGCGATCATATCACAAGTGCTGAGACAGCCGATCAGTTGGGAAGACAACTTCAATTTGCAATTCGGTCATAACGCCAAGCTAAAGCTGAGCTACGCCGATGGCTTGAAAATTCAGCTAACTGAAAGTGCACCCAGTACCTGATAGGTCAAGGCGTAGCGCGAACGATAGTTAGCCGACCAAGCGGTAGTAATCGACGATTAAGCATGGTATGTCGGCGTCTTCATCGAGTAGATAGCTGGCGCAGATCCGGTGATATCCATCGGCAATGATAAGCCCGACACCCTGCGGAGCACTACCCCTGACCAAAAGTACCGGAGAAAGCAACTCCCCTTTATCGATTTTGTCAAGGTCCTTCCGTACGTGAACGTTGTCCTTCGGCAAAGCTTCTAGCCCAGAGGAGCGGAGCAGATCCTTAGCCTTTTTCGTTTCGACTTCTGCGGATTTAAGTGCGGTAGTCAGGTCTTCGGCCTGCTTTGGTGAAAATATCAAGCTCAAGTAGTCCGTCGCAGCGGGAAAGTCGTGCTCTTCTGGGAAAGGCATCCAGTGCTCGTGTTTCATGCGGCAACCCTCTTTCAACCACCTCCTTAGATACTAAGTGATTATGTGGCCCGAAATTAGTTTTTTGCCCTAGCAATCTGTGACGGCGCATTCGAAAGTCTATTTCTCTAATTAGCGCTCGTTTTGCAATGACCAGTGACCTCAGCGAGAGCTGCAGCCAGACTTCTAAAATCTGCTGGATCGGTCGTTTCTCCAGAAATAACCTTGTTTATGCAGGGACAAAATCTCTTTTTGTGTTTATTTGGTCTTTAGACCGAAATCACAGAGTCAACGCAGTATTGGATTAATCCTTGTGGTCGAATCCAGAGTTTGCAGATTTACTAATGGTCGGATTGTGGGAGTTCTCCATTTTCTTGCGGAGCTAAGTTGCCGAGGTTTGCAGAGAGGTAAATTCAGTTTCGATAGGACGCCTTCTCGTGGAGCCTGGTCGGTGCGAGCTTGCTAGGGAACTCTTTTCCGGCCTGCATGAGTGAGTTCAGCTTGCGCGAGTTGGAAGGCTCCAGGTGCATTTATAGTTTGGATGTTAAAAATGGAATAAGCGGACGACGCCGCTATGCGGAGGGGCCAATAAGGGCCAGCTCCGATGTCCAATTTTATTTGTCGGGCAAAAGAGTCTCCGGACCAGCCACACCTGTAAGAGTTTTTCTTCGATTTGTCAGCTTGTAATGTTATTTTGTATTCAAGGGCGGAACAAATGATGTCGATCAAGATTTAGATAACGTTGGCTTGAGCCGAACGGACAGACGTGAGTTCTATTTTCTCTAAAACTTTTGAGACTTATCTTGATGTGTCGGACAGGGCAACCCTTTATCTTGACCCCGACGACAAGATCGCCTGGGCCAATCGTGCCTGTACCGAAATATTCGGTATGGCGGTCGATGATCTCATGGGGAGGCCGATCGAATATCTGAGCAAGAATCCGATCGATCGGTCGGTGTTGCGCCCACAAACGAGCATCTATCAGATGAGGCATGCCACCGGACTTCTTAGAGACGTGCTGGTTACGACTGTGAACCTCGGCGAGCAGGGGTGGATGCTAGAGCTCAGAACCTCGTCGATCGATCAGTTCACGACAGAGGCGGGAGTCTACGAGAAGCGACTACGTGCGCTGTCAGACGAAGTTCCGGTCGGTATCTTTTTTTCTGAAGTCGGACTTCGCCTCTACTACATCAACACCCGGTTAACGGAGATATTTGAAGTTCCAGCCGGTCGGATTTATGGAATAGGTTGGCTCGATTTCTTCTCAGCTGAGGATCGCTCGAAGGTTGAAAGCGCTGCCACTAGAGCGCTTAAGGGCGAGAGAAGTTATGTTGTGGCCAATTTGAATACTGGCACTGGTCGAATCGCTCAGGTTTCACTTAACTTCCGAAACATATCGACTGATCGAGGTGCAACGGGATTTGTCGGGACGATAGAAGACGTCACGGACCAGATCGCGGCCGAGGAGCGACTGACATTTGCGGCCACTCACGATCCGCTGACCGGTCTCCCAAACAGGGAGGCGATGGATCTAACTCTAGCCAGGCACTTTTCTACAGCTGGCAGAGAGAAGTCATCTCTAATGATGGCTTTTTGCGACCTTGACGATTTCAAGACCGTCAACGATACCCTCGGTCACGTGGCGGGCGATCGACTTCTGATCGAGATTGCCAAGAGGCTGCAGCGAATTTGTACCGAAGATCAGCAGGTATTTCGATATGCTGGCGATGAGTTCATCGTGCTATGTCGAGGCGTTTCAACCGATGCCCAGGCCAAGAAGGTCCTTCGCGGCTTTCAGCGTTGCCTCGAACTTCCCATCTACCTCGCCTCTACCCAGATTCAGATTTCGGCTTCATTTGGTTACGCAGTCTTTAGGTCAAAGGTCGACATTGAAGAGATGATCACAAAGGTGGACCGTGAGATGTATAAGAACAAGGCCGCCAAGAAGGATCTGGTATTTCAAAGGCCCGGCACCGAGCAGTGAAAACCATCGAGATAGATCTCAAGGAGGTCGAGTCCCTCGGATCTCGAAAGGCAGTTGCATTCGGCGTTGTCTCACTCATTAACGACGAAAAGTCCGAAAACAAAGATATTGCGAGGGTCGCTAACTCGGACCCCAACCTATCGGCGAACATTCTCAGAATGGCAAACTCCGCTTATTACGGATTGTCGGGCCATGTCGATGATCTTCAATTCGCAATTTCCGTTATAGGTTTTGGAACCGTGAGGTTCCTGGCGACGGCCGCAGTAATTCAGGACTTCGTACCAATTTCTAGGGAATCTTGGCAAAGATATCTAGCTACTGCCGGCGCGGCAATTCAGCTGGCCCCTTACTTTGACGTTGACCAATCAGCAGCGCTTAACGGTGGGATAACCCTGGACATTGGTGAGCTGGTCATCGCAAAGCAAGATCCATACGGTTACATCTCCAGAATGCGTGAACTCGAAAAGCTCCCACAAGCGGATCGTGCTTTGGCGGCAGTAGAGATGGAGACCAAGGCGTACGGAATTTCGCATCCCGAGATACTGGCTAGGGTTCTCAAATCATGGAAGTTTCCCCAGGATCTTTACGAGGCCGTCGAGCAGCATCACCTTGAGTATGAGCCAGCTGAACCACTTGCGCGAGTTCTTCGATACGCAGCGAGGTTTTCTGATATGGTCCTGAACGGTGATGATCAGGTCGAATTTGGATCTATTTCGATTGCGGAAGTCTCCGACTACCGAAAAATCATTCGGGGGGCCAGGAACTTTATGGACCAGATGTCACATCAGAGCATCGCAGGGAGATTCGGCTGACAGCTGAGGAGTAGTCCCATGCTGACCTTCTCCCTTTCGGCCAAGGTGAATCACATTTTGCTCTGCCGTTGGGATCAGCCGGAGCCGAGGTCCGAGGCTATCGAACTGCGGCATCGCCAAGCGACTCCGATGCGGCCTTTGCCCCGATAAGTGGAACCACTGATCGTGAGATCGCTAGCTACAAGGCAAGCGTTTTTATTAGACAGGGGCCGACGGTGCCTAACAGGGGTAGTTGTAAAAAAGGGTCTGTTTGGGTCCCTTGGTGTCACCGGATCGGAGTGCTTTTCCGACAGAGTACGAAAGTTGCTGGCGCAGGGCGACTCACTTTCTCTCGGTGGAGAGAAATCATCTATAGTCGCAGTCTTCATTGTGTCTGTCATTGCTGACAGAAGGCTCTCCAGATGTCTCTAGCGCCTAGGCAAGTGGGTTTGCATTACGATTTATTTGCCTCATTTCTGAAGTCTCGTCAACCGTCTTTCCATGGAGAGACAAAGCTTGGAGAAGGTGCTAATCGGAGATAAGTCGTATCCGCTTTGTGGAAATTTGCCGTAATAATGTGATGTAGTTTGCAAAACAATGCAGTTTTGTTAATTTTGCAATAGGGCGACTTGCCGTTGAACCATACAGCATGAAGGACCCTGGCTTCCCATTCCCTTTAAGTCAAAAGCGGAATCTCAGAAGCTCCTTTTCCTGTGATTGGGGCAGCTTGATCGCGTGGGTCAAGGAGCAGCCGTCTATACCGGGAGTTGTAAAGATATTAATTTAGACGGCAGTCGGCCGTTGGGGCCTTGAGCATAATCTAGGTGACTTTCCATCTATCGAGTCACGTCGAGCCGTTCATTGCTCGTAGACGGAATTTCCTGTTTGTGATAATCCCTGTTTGTGATA
>JABEUM010000153.1 GCA_013044475.1 Acidimicrobiaceae bacterium
GAAGCCGAGCTCGTGACTTGGTTAGTCAAAGTTGGCGACACGGTCGAAGTAGACCAGCTAGTCGCCGAGGTAATAAAAGACAAGGCCACTACCGAACTACCAAGTGTCGTCAAAGGAAAGGTCAGCTGGCTCGGCGCTTCACCAGGAGACCGCATTAACGTCGGATCCCCGCTCATTCGATTCTTAGTGGACGGAGACGGTGTCGAAACCAAAATCTCGACTCCATCGGGATCCAGCGCTACTCCGTCCACGAAAGAGCCGATAGCCACCCCCGTAGACACTTCGATATCAGACGTGCCCGTGGCCCAACCCCGACGAGAGATAGCCGAGGAAACACCGGAGATCATCCCGGCTAACAACGGCCATGGCCGTCCTCTAGCATCGCCGGCGGTTAGGCGCCGAGCCCTAGAAGCGAATATTGATCTTCACCTCGTTAGCGGTACTGGCCCCGCCGGACGTATCGGTCACGACGACCTCGACCGGTTTATCGCTGGCAAAGTGACTCCCGTTAAGAGCACCGCTAATCTCGCTACCGAGATTACCGATATACCGGTCATCGGACTGCGCCGCACGATAGCCGAGCGCATGTCCAATGCCAAGGCTCATATTCCACACATCACCTACGTCGAAGAGATCGACGTCACCGAGGTGGAAAGGCTACGAAAGGCTCTAAATGAAAGGTTCTCCAGCAAAAAACCAAAGCTGACCCTACTGCCATTTCTAGTGCGGGCCATAGTGGCCGCAATCGCCGAGCAGCCCGAACTAAATGCTCGATTTGACGACGATGCAGAGGTTATCCATCAATACAGCGCAGTGCACATCGGGATCGCTACCCAAACTCCAAAAGGTCTGGTAGTTCCGGTTCTACATCACGCCCAGAGTCGCGACATTTGGAACTGTGCCGAGGAGATCAAACGTCTCGCCGACCTCGCAAACGAAGGAAAACTCGATCGGGAGGACCTAACTGGTTCGACCATCACCATCACTTCCCTCGGCGCACTCGGCGGAGTTGTATCCACTCCAATTATCAACTACCCAGAGGTAGCGGTAATCGGGGTAAACAAGATGCAGATTCGGCCCGTTTGGGACGGGAGCAGCTTTGTGGCCCGCAACATGATGAACCTTTCCTCCGGATTCGACCATCGGATCATCGACGGCTGGAATGCCGCAACCTTCGTCCAGCGGATCAAATCCCTACTTGAGGAGCCCGCCATGATCTTCATCGAGGGAGTTTAAATGAACAGCGAAACGTGTTCGGTGCTCGTCGTTGGCGCTGGTCCAGGTGGCTATAGCGCCGCTATTCGGGCTGGCCAACTAGGGCTTAAGACCGTTGTGGTGGAAAATGCCAGATCGGGTGGTACTTGTCTCAATATCGGCTGCATCCCCTCGAAAGCACTTATCCACGCAGCTGACCTTTATGCCAATGTTGTAGAGAGCGCCTCTGACAAAAACAAGCTCGGGATCCACAGCGAAAATCCCTGGATAGATCTGGCGGCGACGATAGCGTGGAAAGACCAGATCGTCCACCGGCTAAGTTCCGGTATCGAGGGACTCCTCGATAAGGCTGGTGTCCAAAGGATCCGAGGGTGGGCCCGCTTCATCGATGGGAAAACGGGCGAAGTCGAGACTTCCGATTCCGAAACTCCGCGCAAGATTCGAGCCGACTTCGTAGTACTGGCGACGGGATCGCGTCCAGTAGAACTCGCTGACCTACCCTTTGGTGAGAAGGTTATCTCCTCCACTCAAGCTCTGTCTCTGTCGTCGGTACCGGAACGACTTGTAGTAGTGGGTGGTGGGTATATTGGGTTGGAACTCGGCACGGCATTTCAGAAGTTCGGCTCCAAGGTCACCATCGTGGAGGCGACCGACCAACTCCTCTCGACCTTCGATGCCGACCTCGTCCGGCCGATACTACGTCGCCTCAAACACCTGGGCGTCTCGGTTCTAACAGGTGCTACGGCTACGGGTATGACCGCCAGTTCCGACGCAGTCCTAGTAAAGACCAAAGATGGATCGATTATCGAGCTGCCAGCCGACAAAGTAGTAGTGACCGTCGGAAGGGCACCAGTCGTGGAAGGCTGGGGCCTAGAGGGTCTTGACTTGGATAGAAACGGGTCAGCCGTTAGGATCGACGAGCAGTGTAGGACCTCAATGACCGGGGTCTTTGCCGTAGGCGATCTAACTGGCGAGCCGATGCTGGCACATCGGGCGATGGCCCAGGGAACCCTGGTAGCTGAGATCATCGCCGGAAAACGTCGGAGGTGGGACAAGGTCGCTATTCCGGCCGTAGTGTTTAGCGATCCGGAGATTGTTACAGTAGGGATGAGTCCGGAGCAGGCTAACCAGGCAGACATCGAAATCGTGGAAGGTCGCTTCCCCTATTCGGCTAGCGGGCGGGCCTTGAGTATGGCCGATACCGACGGCTTCGTAAGAGCCGTCGCCCGTGCCGATAACCATCTCGTCATTGGCCTACAGGGAGTTGGCGCCGACATTTCGGAACTCTCCTCAGCATTCTCGCTGGCCCTTGAGATGGGTGCCCGACTCGAAGATATTGCCGAGACAATCCACGCCCACCCGACTCGGAGTGAAGCACTACAGGAGGCGAGTTTGCAAGCCCTTGGCATGGCGATCCACCTCTAGTCTGAATTTACAGTCTCGAATTCAAGCTGAAAATACAACTCAAAGAGTGCATGTGCACATAACGCCCATCGCTATCTTTGCGGCAACGATTGGTATCCGTTTCTACATATCCTCGGCCATCTGGTAGCGACGTTCTTGATCAGTCAACCTGATGAAGGGCCTGGTGCATCTGGAAAGTAACACAAAAAGAGCACAAGCGGACTGTAAGGGAATGTCAATCGGACATCTTCAACCGACTTCAAACCATTCTGTGTGCCAATCCACCCGAGGCAATACCCCTCTAACATCAAAACCTCCTTGTTTGGAGGTCCGCTTTTGCTTCCTGTGATTGGTGACCTCAGCTTAGAGTCGCGGACGCGATGATCTTGGTCGCTAAGGTGCGGGCATTAAGTGGAGTACATCTTCATATATCGTTAGTGTCCGGGCGATACCCTGGGAGACAACCTGAATGATCGAATATCCGTGTTGCCCTCGTCTGCTGAACGTAGAGCAGCGTCGTACAGCGGTCTATCTTCAGGTTCTAGCAGCGTAGGCAAATATCCGTGGCTGATAAGCCACAGGTTAAGTACCAAACGCCCAGTGCGTCCATTGCCATCGACGAATGGATGTATCCCCATCAACTGTGCGTGCATCTCGGCTCCGACCTCAACAGGATGCCCGGTAGCCTGATGCAATTGTGTGAACAAGTTGTCCACTAAACCCGGAACAACCGTGGGTTTAGGCGGAACCAACGTGGTGCCGGAGATGGCCACAGGTACCGTGCGATATTGCCCGGCACTGCCCGGCTGTGAGCGCGATAACACCAGTCCGTGTAGGGTGCGTAAAAGCCATGGAGTAATCGGCTCACCGTCCTGCGACCACTTAATGATCGCATCCCAGGCTTCGGCATGATCGATTGCTTCTAGATGGTCCCGCAAGGGTTTCCCCCCAACGGTGATCCCTTGAAGGACCACATTAGTCTCAGCAAGTGTGAGATGATTGCCTTCAATGGCGTTGGATGAGTATGTCATTCTCACCCTAAAAGCGTCAGCTAGCGAGCGGCTGGTTTCGGGCGAGAATGGGCGAACTTTGTCTAGTCGCTGAATACGCTTGTCTAACGACGCTAAGTTACCTTGCGCTTCATCCACGACCATGGATCCTTTCCTTGGTCGTAGTTTAACCTAATATCCGCTCCACCAGGTGTGTTTGCTGAGGGGGAGGGTACGTAATACGAAATGTCCACAGGGGGATCGAAGACGGATTGGCGAACGCCCGGGGCGAACCGAGCGATATCATGGCCAGTCCCAGCGTGATGACGACGATCATTCTTGTCGTCCACCGGCCGATGTTCCCGTAGCGCTGCTTCCAAGACGACTCCTATCCGTTCATACAAAAGGACACCCGTTGCTCACCGCGTACATAGGAAGCGAAGCACCGCGATTGCGAACGCTGGCATATCCAGACGGATGGGCCTCACGGGAAGCTAAGACAGCGGTGGCGAGATCGCTTGGGATCAGTCGAGAAACGCTCTACAGGTATGTCAGACAGCTAGACCTAGCCTAAGGAACGGAGATCGTACCCGTTTGGTGCTCACTGTTAGAAACTTCTAATTGACAAGAACTTTGTGATCTCGACTAAAAATCTGCGCTACGCGAAACCGGTGCATACATGGTCGTTATCGGAACTCTCAAAAGGAGCGAATAATAATGGAAAAAGACCGGACAAAAGAAGACATCAAAAAGATCGCCGAGATTCTGCAGGGAAAGCAACTTCTTGACCGCAGAAATAACCCCTGATGAGTTTTCCTCGAATCCAGTGCGGCGCCAGATTCCACGTAAAAGTCATCGAGAAACTACCAGGTCAGGGGTCTACCCGCCGTTCCGACTACTTGTACTTATGACACCCAGGCCCCTGGACGCACGTGGAATTAGACTAAAACTAGAGCAACCAGTCAGCTCCCCTCGGCCATTATAAGCCCGTCACATCTCCGCATTCGAGCTAAATCCCCTGGTTGAAATATTAATATGCCCCATGAGCAGCAAATTCGCGAAGTGTTTCTCGTTGTGCTCAACTGTTGTCC
>JABEUM010000154.1 GCA_013044475.1 Acidimicrobiaceae bacterium
CACCGGGGCCGGGGAGACCTTGATTTGCTGCAATGGACGACGACGCTACTGCCGAGCCGGTGGTTTGTGTATTCGACGAGGCCGAAGCTATGCCAAAGGCACCCGCAGAGAGGCCTAGAGATATTGCAAGGGTGTAGCTGACCTTTTTGAGCGGAATCGCTTTGATCGAGCGTTTCATTGGATCTCCTTCATGTTTGTCGTGTGCAACTACATATTTGGAGATCAAGCTTTGGTTCCACTTTAATTACTCTCCGAAAAGCCGGGGAAATGGTAATTTTCTTTTGGACCTAACTACTGGGGTTTGGCCTCGAGACAGCAGTTGACTTGACAGGAGTCCTTTGGAATTTGCATGCCGGGGTAGGTCGGCGCATGATAGGAGGGTTCTATTTGCTCTTGGATGAGGTCTGCCACCATTGAGATGAAAGCGTCGTTCTTGGATACCGTGGGAATGCGATAGAGGTCAATCCCGAGATCCTTGGCGGTCTTGGCGGCTTGTATGTCCAAGTCGTAGAGAACCTCCATGTGATCTGAGACGAAACCGATTGGGACTACTACAACGGTGTCGACGCCACTTTGAGTGCACTCGGTAAGCGTGTCGTTGATGTCTGGCTCTAGCCAGGGTTCCGACGGTGGTCCGCTCCTTGATTGAAAAACGATATCTACCGGTATCCTTGAGAGTCCAAGTTCGTCGATGGCAACTCTTATTGCCTCCTTTACGCTCAGGAGTTGGCTCAGATATTCCGACGACAAAGACATCGTTAGCGGGATTGAATGGGCGCTACAGAGGATGGCAATTTTGTGTTCTCCACTGGCAGCTAGCTCTTTGACCAGCGATCTCGTCGACTCGACCAGAGTACCCACGAATCCCGGATGGGAATAGTAGTGACGAATTTTATGGACATAGAGCCCCGGAGCGAGCTGATCTACGGCTTTCTGAATGTCTTGTCGGTACTGTCTGCAACCCGAATAAGAGGCGTAGGCGGAAGTTACAAAGGCGAGCGCCGACTTGACTCCAGCTAAGCGAAGTTCATTGACTACTTCGCTTAGGTAAGGAGACCAGTTTCTGTTGGCAAAATAGATCGGAAGGCCTATTGAGCGGGACTCGAGCTCCGAATGTAGCTTTTCGATCAATTCCCGATTTTGATCGTTGATCGGACTCTTTCCGCCAAAGATCATGTACTGTTCGGCGACCTTTTCAAGTCTTTGTCTCGGGACATTTCTTCCGGCAGTGACATTCTCCAAAAACGGCATTACCTCCGAAGGTCCATTTGGCCCGCCAAAGGAGAGCCAAATTATCGCTTCGAAGTTGCTTCGTTCGGAGAAGGACAAGCTAGCGGCCGGCTTTGACGACCTTACCAGCTCTTATGCAAGAGGTGCAGACGTAGAGCCGCTTGGGAGACCCTCCGACTATAGCCCTTACCCTCTGGATATTTGGATTGAATCGCCTCTTATTACGCCTGTGGGAGTGGGATAGGCTCATCCCAAAGAAGGGCTTCTTCCCGCAAAGTTCACATACTGCTGCCATGTCACCGTCTCACAAAATTCTTTTGGCCACCGTCGGCCGAACAAAACAGACATACTAGTTGGTTAAATTACGCCTACCTAACGGTCAATGACAAACTAGCATCTCTCCGATGGTTACCAAGGTGCAAGACCCGGCCGCTTACCTAGTTGATGCTCTCGGGCTATTCAGAGATCTACTAGCGAGCCACAAGGCAGAGATAGACAGGCTAAACGTCTTTCCAGTTCCAGACGGTGACACGGGTACGAATATGACCCTGACTGTAAACAGCGTCGTCTCTCATCTAGCGGGGGTGGATACTACTTCGCTAGCCGAGGTGACTAGGGCGGTTTCGATGGGGTCTCTTTTGGGAGCGCGTGGGAACTCAGGAGTAATACTTTCACAGCTTTTGAAGGGCGTAGCCGAGGCCTTTGGCGCACTAGATGGTCCCTTGAACTCCGCTGTTTTGGCCGATGGGTTAATGAGGGGGTCGAAGTTAGCCGACTCGGCGGTGTTGAGGCCCAAAGAGGGGACCATTCTTACCGTCGCAAGAGCGGGGGCCATGGCTGCCATGGCGCTTCTGGCCGACGGAAGTGTCGTTGAAGTGGATGAACTACTCACCGGGGTGCTCGAGGAAGCGCGAACCGCTCTGCTCGGGACGACGAATCAACTCGAGCAGCTCAAGAAGGCCGATGTTGTAGATTCTGGCGGGGCCGGTCTGATCTACCTCTTTGAGGCCCTGTTGGTAACTTGCACAGCGGAGCCCCTGTCGGCCGTGCTTTCGAGCTATCCGTGGTTGGAGCGGGCGAAAGAGCTAGAGGGACCGTCGGTCTTGGAGGCCAAAGACGCTGAGCAGGCCGAGGAGGAGGAACTCCGTTTTGAGGTGATGTACCTTTTGGAGGCGGAGGAGCCCGCTGTATCGGCGATGAAGGAAGTCTGGGCCGGCCTTGGGGACTCCATCGTGGTGGTCGGATTCGACGGCATCTTCAATTGCCATATCCACACTAACGACATTGGAGCGGCGATTGAAGCGGGGATAGGCACTGGCCAGGTTAGAGATATCCGGGTGACCGACCTCAGGGAGCAGGTTGAGGAGGAGCGATGGGTCCGGGTTGCAGGTGACGAAGGCGCGGATGAGCAGCTGATGCCGAGGGTCAAGACAGCGGTAGTAGCGGTCGCAAATGGAGAAGGACTGAAGAGGATCTTCGTATCGATGCGTGTTAATCAGGTAGTCCTGGGTGGCCAGTCGATGAATCCCTCGACCAAGGATCTCCTCGATGCAATTTCCGCATGTAATGCCGACTCAGTGATTGTGCTACCCAATAATTCGAATATTATCGCTTCTGCAAAGGTCGCTTCCACCCTGGCTGGAATACCGGTGAAAGTCATGGCGACAACAAATGTTCTGGAGGGTTTCTCTGCACTGATGGAGTACGATCCCGACGCCTCGCTTGAAGAGAACTTTGAATCGATGTCGAGCGTCGCTACTCAACTTAAAGTTGGCGAGGTGACCCGGGCGGTCAGGGATTCCGAAGGGATACATGGCCATGTCCGTGCGGGACAATGGATTGGTCTATCTCAATCCGGCATAGAAGTTTGCGGTGATCTACTATCGGACGTGGTCATTATGCTGGTCAAGAGTCTGCTTGGCGATGGCCACGAGATTCTGACCCTGATCGAGGGGGAAGGTTCATCCCTCGCCGCTACTAGAGCAATCAAAGAGGCCGTGGAGGTGGACCACCCCAATCTGATAGTCGAGGTGCACTATGGCGGACAACCACTGTACCCCTATCTAGTTGGGGTCGAGTAGCCGACGACAAAGGTATAGATGGCAAGGACTTTACATTCTCTCTCCGCTATTGAGGTCGGGGTTCTCAAGGGCGTCGGCGTCAAGATGGCCGTCGCTTTGGAGAAAGTTGGCGTAAGGTCCATTTTTGACCTAGTTACCTATTACCCCAGGCGCCACGTAGACCGGACCAACGAGGCGACCATCGACGAGGTTGTACCAGGCGTTGAGACGGTCGTATTGGGCAAGATAACCCGAGTCACCACTAGGAGGCTGCGAGGTGGAAGGGTGATTGTTAACGCCACCCTTGCCGACGATACTGGATATTTGGATCTGGTGTTTTTCAATCAGCCTTATCGTGAGCGGCAGCTCCGTGGGGCGAATGACGTAGCCGTCTTTGCTAGGGCCGAAGAGTATCGCGGGCGTCTTCAGATGACTAATCCAATAGTCGACCTGGTGGGCGCTACCACGGGAAAGATCGTCCCCATATATCCCCAGTCGCAGATAGCGGGCCTTCTGACTAGGGACATAGCTAAGTTTGTCGCCGAGGCCCTCGAGCGAGCGGGCGAAATATTCGATCCCCTTCCTCCTTGGGTGCTTTCCAAGTTCTCACTCATTTCTCGTGATAGAGCGATAAAAGGCATACATCAACCCGAGACCATGTTGGAGGCAAAAGCGGCTCGAAAGAGGCTCGTGTTTGACGAGCTGATCAGGCTGCAGCTCCTTTTGGTGGCGGAGAAGGTCAAAAGAGAACAGACTTCCAAAGGTATAAGCCACGATGTTTCGCCTTTCAAAATTGGCAATGCGACCCTGACTTCCGACTTTTTAGACCAGATTCCGTTCTCTTTGACTGCCGCACAGGGCAAAGTTATCTCCGAGATAGCATCCGATATGTCCTCCCCGATTCCGATGCACCGTCTGCTCCAGGGAGATGTCGGATCTGGTAAGACGCTGGTGGCATTGGTTTCGATGTTGATGGCGGTTCAGAGCGGATACCAGGCGGCATTGTTAGCTCCTACAACAGTCCTTGCCGAGCAGCATTTTATGTCCATCAAGGCTCAGCTTGGCGATTTTAGGGTCGAGGCCAAAAATGACCAAGACGGGATGCTTTTTCCGATGGAAAATAGGCCATTGCGGGTAGAGGCGTTAACCGGGCAGACCACCGCCACACGACGGAGGCTGATCCTGAAAGACCTTCGAGACGGTGCCATCGATATTCTCATCGGCACCCACGCCTTGTTAGTCGAAGGGGTTGATTTTCAGGGCTTAGGAGCGCTTGTTGTCGACGAGCAACATCGATTTGGCGTCGAACAGAGGTCTCTGCTCCGTGAGAGGGAGAAAATCAACTCGGGAGTAGAGCCGGACTTGCTGGTCATGACGGCGACTCCAATTCCAAGAAGCGCAGCGATGACGGTCTTTGGGGACCTGGATGTCTCCATTCTCGACGAGCTCCCACCTGGACGGACTCCTATTGATACCGTTTGGCTAAACCACGAAGAACTCGAGGAGACCGGATGGGCCGAAGTAACTAGTCGAATAAGTAACTCAGAGCAAGCCTATGTGGTATGTCCCCTGGTAGAGGAGTCCGAAAAGCTCAACACTGCGTCGGCGAATCTGGTCTACGAACGGCTCAGCAGAGGGCCTCTGAGCGGGTTCCGACTAGGACTCGTGCATGGACAGATGAACGATAAGCAGAAGAACGAGACCATGGAGGGTTTCAGGCGGGGACTCATAGACGTCTTAGTCGCGACAACAGTCATCGAGGTTGGAGTGGACGTCCCCAACGCCAGCATCATAATTATCTTGGATGCGGATAGATTTGGCATCGCTCAGTTGCACCAGTTGCGGGGCCGAGTTGGGCGAGGGACTAAACCTTCACGTTGCATCCTGGTATCGTCGGTCGATTTGGATTCTCCAGCTGCCGAAAGACTCAAGGTGGTCGCAGAGTCTACCGATGGTTTCAAGCTTGCAGAGAGAGATTTAGACCTGCGAGGAGCGGGAGAATTGATGGGTACCCGCCAGAAGGGTACTTCAGACCTCAAACTTGCCTCGATAACCAGAGACAAGCTGCTTGTTTTTGCGGCCAGAAATGCGGCCGTCAAGATCGTTGATCGGGACTACACGATGGGCACTTTCCCTTATCTCGTCAGTGAATTGACCGCACTCATTGGCGAGGAAGAGGCCGCCAACCTCTTCCGTGGCTAACGGCAAGGTTAAGCGACTTGCGGAAAAGTTGCTGCTGGCCGCTAAGTTGGCCCGCTTTGCCGGGGGAATTCCGGATTGAGCTGGACTTTGGTATAGGTTGGCTGGATGAGGGTACTCGGCGGGGCTTCCAAGGGGAAGAAGATAAAGACTCCACAAGGCTTGCTGACTAGACCTACCTCAGCTCGGGTCAAAAAGTCGCTATTTGACATGCTTAGTACTCGAATCGACTTCTTCGGAATCGAAGTTCTTGACCTGTTCGCCGGTTCTGGCTCGCTTGGACTAGAGGCAATTTCGAGGGGTGCGAGCCAAGTAGAGTTCGTGGATTCGGCCCACAGCGTCATCCAGGTGTTGAAGCAGAACATCGCAGGTATACCCCCCGACGTGGCAAGGGCTTCAGCAATAAAGTCGCCGGCGCTAACTTATTTGAAAAATCGAATTTCGGCCAAGACCCATTACGATTTAGTCTTTTGCGATCCTCCATATCTTTTTGACGATTGGAATGAGCTTTTGGGCTACGTGATTCAAGTTACGACTCAAGACTCGATTATCGTAATCGAGAGCGACCGTGAAGTAGTTCTGCCTGAGGGCCTCAGTGTCCTGAAGGTAAAGGACTACGGTTCAACTGTTATAACCCTGGCAAGCTTGGCCTAGATACTACTTTGGAGGCTAGATGATAAAGGCGCTCTACCCGGGCTCTTTCGACCCTTTCCACAATGGCCATGTCGAAATAGTCGAAAGGGCGTCATTGCTATTTGACTCGGTTGTCGTGGCTGCGATGCGTAATCCACAAAAAGCCGATCCGCTCTTTTCGCTAGAAGAACGACAAGAGATGATCGTGGAGGCGGTTTGTCACATCAAAAATGTCGAGGTTGTGTCGCTGTCCACCTTGGTTGTAGACCTCGCTAACAATCTTGGTGCGAGCGTGATAGTTCGGGGCCTTCGAGTCGTTTCCGACTTCGAGGTTGAACTGCAGATGGCCCAGATGAATCGTAAACTATCCGATATCGATACGGTTTTTATACCAACTTCAGCCGAATATTCCTTTTTGGCTTCGAAGCTCCTAAGGGAGGTCGCGAGTTTCGGTGGGAATGTTTCGGCGATGGTGCCTAAGGTGGTGGCGGATGCGCTCGACGCGAAGTTCGGAAGATGACATAGGTTCAAATGAGGATTCCGCCGATGGGGAGAGAAGCCTAAAAGAACTACTCGACCGCCTGGTATCTATGGCCCAGCAGGCCAAGTCCGTGCCTCTGTCGTCGTCGATCCTGCTTCCAAAGGATGAACTGCTAGAAATGCTCGAACTCGCCCGAGCTAACCTCCCACAGGAACTGAAGAAGGCGCAGTGGATGTTGCGCGAAAAACAGGAGTTTCTGGATCGGGTTGAACTAGAAGCCGAAGAGATCATGCAAGCGGCACGGGCTAGGTCGGAGGGGCTAGTGGCCAAGACTGAAATTGTCCGACAGGCAACGCTGACCGCCTCAAATATCGTTCAAAGCGCCAAGGAGGAGGCCTCTAAATTGAAGCTCGACGCCTCCGACTACGCTGACCAGAAGTTAGCGTCTTTGGAAATAGTCCTAGAGCGCACCCTCAAGACGATTAGGGCCGGAAGGGAGAGGCTCTCACCCCCCCTGGTGGGCCTCGAAAACCCTTCGGAGCTTTCGGACAAGCATTCGGCCGAGTTGGATGCCTTTTTTGACCAGGATACCGGAAGCCAAGATGAGTAGGGATTTCAGCTTTGGGGTAACAAAGTTGCTTCGGGACCCTGCAATCGTCAAGCAGCTTGATATGCAGGGGCAGATATCTGAGATTTTCGTAACCTCGTCGTGGATTGCGGACAACGAGATCATCAATCTCGAAGGCGTAGCTGAATCGGTCCACGAGGGGATCTTAGTCAAGGCGAACATTTCCACTAAATGGTTGGGGGAGTGCGTTCGCTGCCTCTCGCCTGCTTCAGGAGACCTAAAGGTCTCTGTAATTGAGCTTTTCGAGGAGAAAGCGGAGCCCGAGGGCGATACCTATCCCTTCGATGGCGATGTAGTCGACCTCTCAGAGATGATAAAAGACAATTTGGTACTCGAACTCCCCCTTGTTCCGCTTTGTAACAAGGACTGTCGAGGGCTGTGCCAGCACTGTGGCCAAAACTTGAATTTAGCATCGTGTGACTGCGTTGACAAGGTGATCGACCCGATCTGGGAGTCGTTGTCCGGGATAGAGTTTCCAGAGGAGACCTAGCTAAATAGTTTTGAGGGCGTCGGTCGAGTTTGACGGGGCGAATGCTGCAGCGAACTTGCGTTGAGGATACTAGCCTGTAGCGGCGCATGGGGAAGTCCTATGTTAACGATCCATACCTTGTGAGTAGAGATGGCTGTACCCAAGAAGAAGACATCAAAGGCCAAAGGCCGAAGCCGAAAGGCGAGCGCTTGGCGGTTAGAGCTCCCAAACAGGAGCACCTGCCCGTCTTGCCGCGTTTCTAAGCGTCCGCACCACGTCTGTGGCAACTGTGGATGGTACAAAGGCCGCCAGGCAGTTGAGGTTAACTAGTTAGTTGACAGTATCGGTAGCTGTAGACCTAGAGGGTGGCGATGGTGCTCCTTCGGTCGTTGTTGAGGGGGTCAAGACTGCGCTAGCGCAGCTAGACGTTCGGATTCTCGCCGTAGGTCGCAGCTCGTCACTAGCGCTTTTGGAGCCCCAGGATCGCCTCGAACTGATCGAGGCGACTGAGGTTATTTCAATGGATGAGGAGCCGGCCTCCTCCGTTCGTTCAAAGAGGGACTCGTCGCTGGTTCGATGTGCAGAGCTAGTGCGGGACAAGGCTGCGGAAGCTACATTTTCCGCCGGTAACACCGGGGCCGCAATGGCGGCCGCCCTTTTTAAGATGGGAAGAATCTCCAAAGTGGCGAGGCCCGCCATCGTTACACCTATTCCGGTGCCAGGATCGACCCCGACGGCGCTTTTGGACTCGGGGGCTAACGCCGAGTGCTCACCATCGTGGCTCGTACAGTTTGCGATCATGGGCTCCGTATACGCCACCGAGAGGTTGGGCATCGAGTCTCCCAAGGTCGGTCTGTTGTCCATCGGAGAAGAGAAGTCCAAGGGTAACTCCCTGGTAAAGGAGACCCACGAGCTACTCAAGCGGACCCATGGAATCAACTTTATCGGAAACGTCGAAGGCCGCGATGTTATGTCAGACCGTGTAGACGTTGTTGTCGCCGACGGATTTGTCGGAAACGTCGTATTGAAGACCCTAGAGGGTGCGATGAAGACCGCAGCCAGGGCCGTTTTGGAAGCGCTTTCCTCGGGCGAAGACGGCAAAGAGTTTGCGGAGAAGGCACTTCAAAAATTGATCCCACTGCTCGGTGAGTTAAGTGCGGATACCTACGGTGGGGCTGCGCTGCTTGGTGTCGATGGACTGACCCTTATCGGACACGGTTCGTCTTCGCCCAACGCAATTGTCAATGGAATAGCTACTGCCGTTTCACTTGCGGAACACGACCTAGTAAGCAGACTCCGAAGGGCGATAGCGGAGGGATAGCTCGAGGCTATTGCTATCGGCTCATCTTTTTCTCTGAGTTACCAGCCCGTGAAGGCTAATCGATACCACGCCGTGTACCTTGTTGGATTGGACCGGAGTTTCAAAAAAGTTAGCCAGCCTCAGATAAGGATGTAAAAATGAGCGCACTCAGCAGGGACGAGATCTTTAAATCGATTCGAGACCACCTTGCGGACATATTAGAGATCGATCCTGCCAAGATTTCTGAGAACTCCTCCTTCGTTGACGACCTCGACGCTGACTCTCTTGCCTTGATCGAGCTTGTCGAAGCGATTGAGGAAGAGTTCTCCAAAGGAGATCACGTCTTTAGGATTGAAGATGAAGAGCTCGAAGAGCTCAAGACGGTAAGGGATTCGGTGGACTACGTTGCAGAGAAGCTGGGGAGTAATTAACCCAAGTTTCAATTGTCCTTGGATCGTCGTCTAAGGAGTCCCTCGGTGACTTGGACTTAGGCGGAGCTCAGATTCGCTACCAAGGAGGTCTAATGAGTCAGGCCTTTAAAGGGTTGAACCCGGATTTAGTCGATATTCTTCCGCATGGCTTGATCGGGACGAAGAGCCTAGATTTGGCTTTTAAGCATCGCTCGTTAGTCAAGGAGTACGGTGTCGAGTCGAATGAGAGACTCGAATTCTTAGGCGATGCCGTCTTGCAGATAGCGGTCTCCGACTACCTCTTCAACCGACTCGCCGACATCCCTGAGGGTGTATTGACCAAGCTAAGAGCGTCGGTTGTCAATTCAGCGGTACTCGCAGAAGTCGCCAGGCGCTACTCAATCGGAGACGTTATTGAGATGTCTAAAGGGGAGGAGTCTTCCGGCGGAAGGTCGAAAGGCTCGATACTGGCCGACTGCGTTGAGGCCATTTTTGGTGCTTGTTACGTAGAATGTGGCTTTGAGGTGGCGCGTGGATTTGTCACCCTCCTGCTCGGTGAAGAGATAGACGCCGTCGTTGCAAATCCCGTCGCCTTGGGGGATTACAAATCGAGTCTGCAGGAGTATCTCGCTCGTAGCTCTCTGGTCCCAACCTATGAGATGACTTGGGATGGCCCCGATCACGCTCGAACCTTTTATGCCAAGGTCTACGCCGACGACGATCTGCTTGGGGATGGCAGGGGGGTCTCTAAGAAGCATGCTCAGCAGGACGCGGCGAAGAATGCACTTTCAAAACTCGGCATCGAGGCATAAGTGCCTGAATTGCCAGAGGTGGAAACGGTTAGGTCCGATTTAGAAGAGAAGGTATTAGGGGATCAGATCCTTAGTTCGTTCCTCGCTAGATCTAGAGTTTTTAGAGAGCTAGACGAGATTGCATTGCAGGAACGTCCGCTGCTAGGACGCTACCTTGTCGGAATTTTCAGATGGGGTAAGTTTATCTTTGTGGCGCTCGGTCCGGATCTAAGCATCCTAGAGCGGGATCCTGATCGGCGGATTTTCTTCGAAGAAGGTCTCTTGGAGGAGCGGAACCTTAGCATTTTGGTACTACACCTCGGGATGTCGGGTCAGATTCTGCTTTTGAGAGAGGGGGACTCCGTGCCTCCGCATTCGCATATGGTATTGGGGCTCGCTTCTAATTTAAAGCTTGTATATTGCGATCCGCGAACCTTTGGTAGGGTGTTTCTCGCCTCCGGTATTGGTACTGGTCCAGTGACAGAGCTTCAACACCTTGGGGCGGATCCCTTGGCGGAATTCTCGAAACTGCTCTTTGGATTTGAACTCATGGCACGATCGTCGGCTGAGATCAAGGCTCAAATGCTAGATCAGAGGAAAGTCTGCGGGATAGGTAATATCTACGCCGACGAGATACTAATAAGAAGTGGAGTTCACCCTCGGAGACGGGGTTCGACTCTCAAAGAAGACGAGGTCTTGAACCTGGCTCAAACGACACTCGAAACACTCTTCGAAGCTGTCAAATTGCGTGGTTCCTCTCTCAAGGATCTAAGGTACAGGGATCTTTTCGGCGAGATCGGTCAGTTTCAGAATTTCCATTTGGCTTACCAAAAGGATGGTCAGGCTTGCAAAATATGCGGTTGCGAAATTGTCAAGGAAAAGTTTCAAGGGCGCCATTCGCATTACTGTCCTACCTGTCAACCATTGATCTAGACCAACTTCGAGAGGGATTCGGGCGTTAATTATGCACCTCAAGAGCCTCACTCTGAAAGGTTTCAAATCCTTCGCTGAGACGACCAAGATCAGCCTCTCCCCCGGCGTGACCGTGGTTGTAGGACCGAATGGGTCGGGGAAATCTAATATCGTTGACGCTATTACCTGGGTGCTGGGGGCACAGGGTCCCAGGTTGCTTCGCTCTCAGAAGATGGAGGATGTTATCTTCGCTGGGAGTTCGCAGAGGTCCGCCCTAGGGCGAGCCGAAGTTACGCTCGTACTCGACAACGAGGACTCTACGCTTGAGATTCCGTCAGCGGAAGTGGCGATCACCAGGTCTCTAAACAGGGCGGGGGACTCGGAGTATCTCGTAAACGGATCTGAGGTCCGTTTGGTGGATTTGGTAGAGCTCCTCGCAGATGCGCATCTTGGCAAGAGCCAACATGTGATAATCGGTCAAGGCCAGATCGACCAGATGCTGAGTACCAGACCGGAGGACAGACGCCAGATCATCGAGGAGGCCGCCGGGATCCATAAGCACAGGCGTCGAAGAGAAAGGGCGGATCGTCGGCTCCTGTCTTCTGACGCCGACGTCGAGCGAGCGAGCGATCTTCTCCGGGAAGTGAAGCGGCAGGTGAGGCCGATCCAGGCGCAGGCTGTCGCCTTCAAAAGGGCCGAAGAAATCAAAGCGAGACGAGGAGAGCTTAGAGCCTTCCTTGCAGGTTCCACACTCCAACGCCATCTCGGTGAATACGAGAAGGCCGAAGAGTTCAAGCAGCACCTCAAAGGGGATATACAGCTTCTAAGGAACGAGCTCTCCCTTTTGGATTTAGAGAGGATTACCCCGGAGCCGGCGGTCTCTTTGGGTGAGACCGAGGTGGCAAAGCGCGAACTCGACTCGTTGAAGACCAGATACTTGGTGACATCTACCAGGCTTCGAGAGAGACGAGCTTCTCTTGAACGCCAACTGGAGCAGATGACGGTACCCGGAGAGCTCCAACGGATCGAGGAGCGCATCGAAAGGGCAAGAGCTGAACTTGAAAGGGTCTCAGGCGAAGCCGAAGTGCTCTTTTTGGAACAGGAGAGGCTCGAAACTTATGCACACTCCCTAAAAGACTGCGAGACCGATCCGGAGGAGATAAAGAACGCAAGGAGGTCCCACCTCGAAGTTTCAACGAGGGTTTCTGGGCTCGTTGCGCAGAGATCGGGATTAACTAGGGCCGTCAGCGAGATGGAGGTTCAAATCGAATCCCTCAAGAAGCGGTCAGTGGGTGTGGATTCTGCCGTCGAACTCGCAAGCGAGCGGCTGCTAAGCGTTACCTCCAGGGCTGAGGAATTGGTCGACCCCGAAGGTGAGGCGGAGGCCCTCGATCCCGATCAGTTGGCCGAAGAGATCGAGGAGGTCGAATCCAAGATAACCATCCAGCGCAAGATCGTCAGCGAAGCACAATCCGAGGTCGCGTCGAATAGGGCAAGTGCAAAAGCCCTCGAGTCACTACTTGGCGAACAACGACGCATGGCCCGAGTAGACGAAGTATCGAAACTTGATGGTGTGATTGGAGGACTCTTTGAGCTAGTTGGGGCTAAGGATGGGTTTGAGAAGGCCTTGGAGGCCGTCCTCGGACACTTGAGCACTTCAATTCTGGCTGAATCATTCGATGCTGCGATGGCGGCGCTACCACACTTCCAACGCGATGGCAGCAGCTTTTCGGCGGTCATTTCCGGAGGTTTAAAGGGAAGCCATCTGGAAGAAGCAGGGCTCAAGGGGGACGCCCCAGGCGAAGAACTCGCCTCGAAGCTGGTCTTTTCCGACCCCAGGGCAAAGCAGCCGGTCCTTGCTCAGCTGGGCAGGGTCAGGGTCGTCGACGATCTTAGGGAAGCCATAGGTTACCTGAAGGACAATCCAGATTTCGATTTTGTTACCCGATCCGGTGAGTTGATACGAGATTTCACACTTTTTGCACCTGGGACATCGGTTGCACTCCCCCTTTCCGACCTTATGGAGGCGCGGGAGCGGCTTGACCACTGGACTATTGAGCTCGATATAGCTTCAAAGGAACTCGATCTTCTTGAAGCGAAGCTATCTGCGGCAAAGCAAAGATTAGCGGCTTTCAATGCGGCAGCTAAAAGGAAAAGAGATCTCTTCGAGGCAAGATCGCAGGAGATATCGAAGCTGGAGCGCGAAGTTTCAAACAAGATTTTTGAAAAAGAGGAACTATCTCGCATGCTTAGCGAGCTTGAAGTAAATCTCGAAACTCAAAAGCTTCAACTTCAAGAGACAGTAATGGCATTGGAAGAGGGTGAGAGCGAACGGTCTTTGCTCGACACATCGCTCTCCGATCTCGAGTCGAGATTAGCTGAGTTTGACAGAAAGAAAAGGGCCTTAGACGTACTTCAGTCGGAGTTCCGATTGAAGACTACCGCTATTCAAGAGCGTAAGAGGTCAGCTAAAGCCGCAGAAGAGGAGGCTTTAGCGTCTAAGGAGATGGTTTCCGAGCAGCTAGTGATCCAGGCCAAAGAGCGAGACAACATTCAAAGTGAGCTAGCTATCGTTCAACTCCACATTGAGCGGCTCGCAGAGGTCGAGGGCCTCATGACGGCGGCGCAAGAGGGACTCTCCAGCCTCACTTCGCAGGTTGTGGCGATCCTCGAGCAAAAAGAGGGCCAGATCTCCCGCATTGCGGGGACCCGAGCTGAAATTGGCGAGAGGTTGGGCCTATTGAACGAAGAGTTACATAAGAAGGAACTTCTCTCGACTGAGGCGAGAACAATCTACGCCGCAAGCGTGGAGCGTTTTACTCGAGAACTTGCGATGACGGAACAACAGATTCTATCTGCACCACTTCCTGCGGCTTCGTCATCTTCTCGTACCGCCGAGCAGCTAGAAGAGTTGGAGGCCGAGTTGGCAAAGATTGGCCCGACCAATCCTTATGCCGAGTCAGAGCTGGAAGAAGCCAACGAGAGGATTAGCTTTCTCGAGCAACAGCTTGAAGACGTCCGATCGTCAAGGAAAGAGCTGGCAAAGGTGGCTCATCAGATAGAGCGTGAGATGAAGGCGATCTTCGTCTCCGCCCTAGAGGACATAAACAGATCTTTCCACACCATTTTCTCCGAACTCTTCCCCGGAGGTGAGGCTTCGGTAGTCCTGTTGGATCCGGCCAATGTCCTCGAGTCTGGGATCGAGTTTGAACTTTCAATTCCATCGAAGAAGGTAAAGAGGATGTCCCTTCTATCTGGAGGCGAGCGTTCTATGGTCGCCCTCGCATTCCTCTTTGCCGTTTTTCAATCAAGACCCTCACCTTTCGTCATACTCGACGAAGTGGAGGCGGCCCTGGACGACAAGAACCTCGGTCGCTTCTTAGGCCTCTTAGATCTATTTAGGACTTCCTCACAGCTACTGGTGATTAGCCACCAGAAGAGGACAATGGAGGTGGCTGACGTCCTCCTTGGGGCCGCTATGGACAAGAGTGGCACTACGAAGATGATTCGGGAAGAGATTTCTCAGAGGCTCCCGCTGATCAAGTTGGAGGCATAATTGGATTAAAGGGCTATCCATGTGACCGGAGTAAGATCTACATGTTGTGGTAGATACTCCGATCGCAGGGAAGCATTACCCAAAGGC
>JABEUM010000155.1 GCA_013044475.1 Acidimicrobiaceae bacterium
AACCCCCTGCGAACTAACTTCCCTACTCATGACCCTTTATCTGATCTGAGCCAATCGGCCTCTAGCACTCCTAATTCGGTCGATGGTTCACCAAGCATGAACGGCCAGATCTCTTCTGCTATCTTCCTCCAGTTGCGTCGAGCCCCTAGTTTTGACATCAATGCGTATAGCCCCAGATTGATGCGCTGAATAATGACAAAAGCGTCAGGGACATCGATATATTTAGCCACGGGAGAAGACGTGTCAAAGGTGTGTTTAATCAGCTGTTGAGAGTACTCCCTAGTCATGGTGAATGGAGCGTCTTGCATAACCGTGGCATAGAAGCTTTCGAAATGCTCTCTGATCTGATCGTCAGATATCGGCGAACCTTCGGAAATCAGTCCCGCCTCGATTATCGCGTGGCGAAATGCCTTGGGATCTTGATCGAGGACCATCGCTTTAATCATCCGCTCGAAGACATCCATCTCGCCAGGGGTAAAGCGCTTTACAAGTCCAAAATCCAAAAAGACCACTCGCCCGTCACCCTGGAAGAGATAGTTGCCCGGATGCGGGTCACCATTGAATGCCAGCAGGCGATAGAGACTCCGAAAGACGAACCTGAATATCGTCTCGGCGGCCATCGTGCGTTGGTCTTGGCCTTGATCCAAGAGTTCTTGAAAGCGGACACCCGTAGCCAGTTCGCTTACTAGCACCCGTCCGGTCGAGAACTCAGGGATGACCGCCGGGATGATGATGAAGGGATGATCCTTGTAGAAGTCATAAAAAAACGACTGATTTCTGGCTTCCAATCGATAGTCCAACTCCTCGGACAGCCTCTTACGAATCTCCTCGGCGATCGAATCGGTATTCATATTTGGAAAGGCCAGCGCCATCATCTTCGACAGCATCTTGACGTTAGCCAAATCGGCGCCTACGGTCTCTCGGATACCCGGATATTGCACTTTGACCGCTACCGCACGCTTATCCTTAGTCATCGCCCGGTGGACCTGTCCAATTGAGGCGGCAGCTATCGGCTCGGGATCCCAGATTTCAAAGACATCTTCCGGCTTCGCTCCTAGTTCCCCGACTATCACTTCGTCGACTAACTCCCGACTCATCGGTGGCATGGAGTCCCACAGTGACTCGAGCGAACCAGAGGCACCATCTGAAAGTCCAAACTCCACGTACGATGCCATCTGCCCCAGCTTTGCCATGACCCCCCGCATGGAGCCAAGGCGCTCTGCGACTTCTCGGGCACTCCTAATTTCAACGCCCCTGTTTAGTTCGTCCTTGCGCTCGGCACTAGCGAAAATAGATCGTGCCCTTGAGAATGCAACTTGCGAGGCGACGTTGGCTCCTAATTTGGCCATGCCGGTCAATCTCCCGACTCGACTCCTTCTGTTAGCCAAGTTCCGACCGCCTTACCAATGGACCCGCAAATCTTCGGGCCTCAACTCTGAGAATCATTTAAGAGTCCGCCCCAATCTCAACGGTAGTAGATCACAGAAGTATCGTGGTCGCGAGAAATCTCACAAATACCCCATTTCCGAGCCCTCCACTGTCGCAAACCGCACATGATATGGCATTTGCCGGACAATTCCATCTATTGGCGGGACCTTCCCATATGCCCGTCGACGGTAGCACTTCGGTTTCTACGGACTAGAAAAGTCCGGGGCATTGGTACAAAAAAGATTTCTTGAATCCAGTTACGCGAATCGACGACGATCTCGCTCCTTGTAAATATGACCGAGGAACCAGAACGACAAGACGATCTCCGCCCACTCTTGGAAGGTGGACTCTTGGGCTTCGAAGGAGTCGATGCAAAATCATCGGAGGGCGAACTAGTCGCAGTGATGCGAAAATACCGAAATAGGAGGCTCAGGCTTTGGGCTCCCGTGGGAGCCGCATCGCTAGTGCTCGCTGGCTTATTGGGGTCAGCACTTACTGACGGGTCGGCAGCTCTCACTAATGCCACCTCTTCTTCCGGCTCTCGATGCACCAACACTTTGTCAAAGACGGCTACCTGCAACTACTCGACCTCGCCCCTCGCCCCTGGCTCATCCCCGGCTAGACCGGGGGGAGGCTACAACACGGCCATGATGCCATATTTGAGCATCTGTCCCAATTACCTCGAAAGATATCCGATCGAGGTAGCACAAGGGGCCTACCCTTCATATCTCGGAACCGAGACGACGTCTAACTCTTTTTCGGTAGATCTCTGCGTCTCTTCGCCCATTACCGCGCAGCCCCCAATTGCGCTCCCGCCCGAAACATACCCACCATCGCAGACTCCTCCGGCAAAAGAAATCACTCCCAGTTCCACGGCCCTTCCGCCCATTAGCTCCTCTGGGACTTCGAGTGGTGTAGTTGGGAGCTCATCGAGCTCAGAAGGTACTGCGTCAACCGGGTCCGTTGGTACGATCTCCCCGTCTCCGGCGGTAACTGTGCCCGTCGTGACTCCAAGTGACCTTGCCAACAGCTCAATTTCGGTGAAATTCAGTCGAAACAATCTATCTTTCAATCTCCAGGCACCCGTCGATCTGGCCACCGTCCCACCGGTAAATTCGGTCAAAGAGATCGCTACCGAAACCGTCGGGACAAACCAGAATCCGCCCCAGGTATTCGATGTAGTCTTCGAGGTCGGAGCGGACATAGCGAAGGCGGTGCTATCTGGAACGAATCAGCAAGTCCTCTCGTCTGCGCCTGCCAGCCTCAGCTTCTCAGTTGGCCAACGCTTTATTGCTTTGGCTACCACCCAGCTATCTGCTCTAAGCACCACAACCAATTCGGCGAGCACCACCGGCTCCACCGTCTCTTTCTATAACGCCCAAGGGCAGGTAGTCGCCACCAATAACCTGTTCTATGTCTCTTCCGCTGCCGCAAATTTTGCCGGTTAGCGGGTGCTAAGGTAGCCGCGTGAGCGTCTTTGCGAAAATGATCGGAAAGAACAGGGACGAGGAGTTTGTTCACTTCTTCGTCCAGACTTGCCCAAAACTCAAAGGCGCTATCTATCTCTCAGGTGGCGGTGCCAGCACCGAGGACATAGCCCAGGAGGCGATGGCGAGGGTATACGCCCATTGGAAGTCGGTAGGCGAAAGTTCCAACCGGGAAGGCTATTTATTCGTCATCGCATATCGACTGTTGGCAAAAGAGCTGAAGTCGCTCCAGGCGACCTCTCCGAAAGAGGAGGAGGAACTGCAAATCGAAGCGGAGGTCGAGGTTGATTCCTTCGAAGCCTCGCAGCTAGATCGGCTCGAGCTCTATCGGGTGATCGACTTTCTTCCGCCTCAGCAGCGAGCCTGTTTTGTCGGACGATACATCGTCGGACTCAGCAGCAATGAACTCTCTGAGGCACTTGGAATCAAACCCTCCAGCGTTCGAAAGCATATCGAATTGGCCAAAAAGCGACTCAGAGAAGTGCTAAGCGAAAAGAGCGAAGATACATCGTCCGATGAAGCATTCCTAGGACAGAATTAACCCTATGTTGGATCGGCGTCTTTAGGGTGTTGTCCCAGCTCATCCTGGGGTTAGCGGTCAAGCCCCAGCAACAGGAAAATGAACACTACCCATACTCGCATCTCTGCAATGTTCAGCCTGTACCGTAAGCATTCTGGATCGCCCTCAATTGCTTCAAGAGGCATCCTTGCCGCCCATGCGGACGGAGCCTCCCAGAAGAGTCTAAGCAATGATTTCTCATATACTATACTAGACAATGCTAGCAAATGCTATACTAAAAGATATGGAAAAGCAAGTGAATCCTTACGTACCAGGGGCGGGGCTTCGACCGGCTGCCCTCGTCGGCAGAGATCCCGTGATAGGGGATCTGAGGACCATTATCGACAGAACCACGATCGGGCTGATGGACAGGAGCATGATCCTAAAAGGGTTGCGCGGCGTCGGTAAGACGGTGCTACTGAACGAGATGTGGCGAATTGCTCGCGAGGACGGGTGGATAACCGCAAGAGTCGAAGGAGCAGCTAGTGCGGAAGATCGGTTGGTGCTGGATCAGGTAAGGGCAGAGTTGATTGCAAATCTTCCAGAAACCAAGAGTAAGGGTCCATTGCAAAAGATGCGTAAGTTGATGACCAGCATCGAATCAGTCTCCCTCTCCGTGTCACCAAGTCATACCCTATCAGCCGGTATGTCTTTTTCGCAGACAGGCGATGAGCCAAAAGGACCAATCGACCCCGCCGAGTTCATGGGTATTGCCCTTTCGGTAGCACGGGCGGTCAAGGATGACAGCTCGACCACGGCCCACGGCGTGATGCTCTTCATCGATGAGATGCAGCTGTTGGCCAAGCAGGAACTCTCTGCTATCACCTATGCCTGCCATAAGGCAGGCCAGGACGAGATCCCGTTCTATGTAATAGGAGCCGGCCTTCCTGATCTGCCTACACGGCTGGCAGAGGCGAGGTCCTATGCCGAACGTCTCTTCACTTACCGCGACATAGACAGGCTCGACGATGCTGAAGCTCGAGACGCTTTGATCATCCCCGCTTACAAACAAGCGGTGACGTGGAGCGAGGGTGCCTTGGCACTGGTGGTCAATGAGGCAAGGGGCTACCCATACTTCTTGCAGCAGTACGGTAAGGAGGCTTGGGCTGTCGCCTCATCCGCAAAGCGGGTGAACGTTATTTCCGAAGCGGACGCTAAGGACGGGATCACAAGAGGCCGAGCGGAACTCGAAGCAGGCTTTTACGCAAGCCGGTGGCATCGTGCCACTGCTGCTGAAAGGAAGTACATGGCGGCCATGGCACTCGCCGGCTCCGAGTTCTCAACCACCGATGCTGTGGCGTCCGCACTCAAGAGGACGGCTCAGTCTCTCGGTCCGACAAGGGCGAAGCTCATAGAACGCGGGTTTATCTACTCGAGTTACCGCGGACAGATAGCGTTTACGGTTCCCGGCATGGGCGGTTTCATCATGCAAACACCCGAGGCCGACGATCTAAAGCGTGAAATCTCCGGAGATGCTGTAGCAAGACAAATTCCTGATGAAGAAGGGGTTGCAACAGTTGACGAACACATGTACTATACCACATAGTAATGAACTTGCGAGAGTGGGCACTGTCCCAAGGCATACATCCTCAGACGGCATACAAGTGGTATCGTGTCGGTACTTTGCCTGTGTTCGCACGTAAAGTCGGTCAACTCATACTGGTGGGCGACTTAGAGTCACAACCGTC
>JABEUM010000026.1 GCA_013044475.1 Acidimicrobiaceae bacterium
ATAGAAACCAGGTACCGACTATCACTGTCCCAACAGAGCAATTCCTGCAGAAGTCTGTTGGTTGGTCAGCCTAATGGATAAGAACTCTGCGGGCGTGATGGTCATCCGGCCTGGCTTCAGCCCGGCCGACGCTGACGGCGTAAGACCTAACTTTCCGCTGGGCAATCAAGCTGCCTGAGTCAGCAATACGCCAGATTTATCCATGGGGACGATTCAAATAATACTTCTAAGTAGATGATTGGTATATCAGAGTATTTCCGATGAGTTCGGCATTCAAAACCGATCGTAGTCGGCCATCTAAAGAGTGGTTTAGAGACTTTGATCCCTTACGAGTGCACTTCTAATTGAGGCCTGAGAATTTACAGCTGCAGAAAAGTGAACCCAGAACGATGGTGACTTTCGAAGCTAATTATGGTCAGATGCCTTTGTTCCTCAGCGCTCGACTCGCCGACCCCAAGAGATTCATTCAAGTCGGCCATAGTCTGAAAGCATAATTCGGCTTCAATCGCTGCAGCCTGGATAACCTTGCCCGAAGATTCAGACCAGGACGCAACATCAATGGACACCAAACGATTGGGCTGGGTCGTATTATTGACCAACATTTCACATGTTGACTACCGGCCACTAGAAATAGAAGGTCAAGGACATCGAGGGCTCTCGGGTCGACAACTGAGGCACCAGGGAATATTCCTCAACTGTTACGTAATTCCGCTTATGTGATTTGAAATTCGAATGTGAACTAGTTTTGAATGGCGGCAGAAAACTATTGCATAATAGACACTTACTTTAAGTGGTTATGGCGAATTGTATGTTTTCGTTTCAATAGGACTAGAAACGTTGATTCTTGATCACCGCAGAGGGAGAAACAAGTGGGAGTAGCCGCACAGCTCAGCCAGCGTAAACCTGGTGTTAGTGCAAGCTTGGGAGTCTATGGTCCTTGGGCTATTCGCGTCCTTAGCTTTATTGCCCTATTCTGGTTCGCTAGGGCAGATCTGTTGCTTTGGCCTGTATTCCCAAATTCAACAATTCCGTTTTTGGCGTTAGCAATATCAATATGCGGAGTTTGGCTTCCTGGGCTCTCGTTCGGCATTTTCGTTATTGCTTATTCGCTAAGTTTCGCTGAGATCACTTTTATAGCGACACCGATGGCGGTACTGTTGGGTGCTCTTGGCCTCTTGCTGTTCCTGGAAGGCGGGTCCGAAAAACACAAGCAGGAAAACATGGTAAAACTGGCGGCGGTCATCGCAACGCCAATTCTTTTCCATTCCAACATTGTTGTTTTTTCTGTAATATTCCTTGGTCTTCTGCTAAGGAAGCAAGCAGTTACTGTGGCTCTGTTCGCAACAATTTTGGGCCTTATCTCTGCCCTGGTTGGGGGGTGGAAGATACCTGGACTATTCGCTTCGCGAGCATCCCTGATGGTGCCTCCAAAATTGTATGCTGGGACCTTGGAGTGGATAAGAAGATCCATCCTGGCAGCTAAGTGGAGCGGCCTGCAGCCGCTGTGGCATAGGATTTCGCCCGAGGGTACGGTAATCGTGCCGATGCTTGCGCTCTCTTTTGCGATCGTCTACGCAATCGAGTTGACTTCGAACATTCCCAAGTGGTCGGAAACAGTACGATCAGTGCTTTCTGCCTTGGCCGCGATCCTTGTTTCAGCGGTAGCACTGCTTTTGATTTCAAATGAGTCTCACGGTGCTGCAAAAATCTCAGTAGGAAATCTGGTTGAAGAGGTTTTATTTGCCATTCTGGCTCTGGGAATAGCTGAGGTCTTGGGGCTCCTAGGGATCAACAAGCAGCCCGAGCCTAAAAGTACATCACAAAGCAGTTCAGAGACTGTACCGAGGAAGGCGAGTTGGGATGAAATAGCTGGCTACGAAGACGTCAAGGCAGAGATTCGGGAAGCAATTGAACCCTACACTAACGCCTTGCTCCGACTAGAATTTGCCAACCAAGGAGTACCGGTAGTACGAGGCATTCTCCTCTACGGTCCTCCAGGAACTGGCAAGACCCTGTTTGCTCGGGCGGTCGCTAGTGAAACATCTCTGCATTTCATATCGGTATCAGGCCCACAATTCGTAAGTAAGTGGGTAGGTGATTCGGAACGAGCACTTCGAGAGATTTTCGAAGAAGCAAGGGCACACTCTCCTTCGATGATCTTCTTTGATGAGATCGAGTCGATCCTGCCACCTCGAGAGCAGGCAGATGGATCGGCTGGTCGCGTCGATCAGAAGGTCGTCGCTACCTTTCTCTCAGAAATGGACGGATTTACCGAACGCGGCGATGTTCTCGTTATTGCCGCAACCAACTTTCCAGACCAGATAGATTCTGCGGCACTTCGACCCGGACGGTTCGACAAAGTTATTTATATCCCAACCCCCGATCTTGCGACTAGGAATGCCTTATTTGCTCGCTATCTGCGCTCCAAGCCGGGTTCTGAACTCTTGGAGATAGATAAGCTGGCATCCTCTACGGAACGTTTTACCCCTGCAGATATCGAAAGTGTCACCATCTCTGCGTTCCGATCGGCCGCGCAGAACAGGAGCGTCGTAACTCAGGAAAAATTAATCAGTTTGATCAAGAACACCAAACCCACGGTGAACTTCCAAATGCTTGAGCGCTACACAAAGCTAGCGGACCAATTTGGGAGAAGGGAAGGAGTTACCCATCAAGGTGACGTAATCCAAAGGACAAAATTAACATGGCAGTCCATTGGTGGCATGGACGAAGTCAAAGAAGCCTTGCGTCAGGCTATTGAACTTCCCTTAACTCAGCCGGAACTCTATGCGACATGGAACATAAAGCCGCACAAGGGAATCCTGCTTTTCGGCCCACCAGGCTGTGGAAAGACTTTGTTCGCCAAAGTTGTGGCGGACACTTCAGCGGCAAAGTTTTACACCGTAAACGGATCTGAACTGGCCGGGGGAGGATCCAGTAGCGCTGAGGCCAATTTGCGCTCTCTGTTTAATCTTGCCGAAGAAAATGCTCCAGCGGTAATTTTCTTTGACGAACTTGATGCCATTGCAGGTTCTCGTGACGGACTCTTATCTGCTTTTGGTCCAACGGTGGTTAACCAGCTCCTGACCTTGTTGGACGGCAAAAAAGAACTCAAAGGGGTGGTAATTATTGCGGCGACGAACCGACCTCAAACCATCGATCCGGCTCTGTTGCGTCCTGGTCGCTTTGATAAGCTCATCTACGTACCGTTGCCCGATTTGGCCTCTCGGGAGCAGCAGTGGCAAATCCACATGAAAAATCGTCCTGGCTACGATCGCATTGATTATGCTACGTTGGCTCTTGAATCCGAAGGATACTCTGGCGCCGAGATAGCCCATATGGTCAACAAGGTCTCACTCGAAAGGGTATCGCTATCAGCAAGCGGTATCTTTCCCGGAGATATTTCCCTAGATGAACTTCGCAAAGTCATTTCAAACAGTCGTCCTTCAATTCCATACGCAACTATTGCCGAATATGAAACGATGGCTAGTTCGTTTAGCCGATAGATTTTTTTGAGCAAACTTACGTTAGAAGCGCCGACCTTTGTCTGCAAGCTGCTCAGCGATCGTCACGAGAAGTCGAGTGAGTGAAATGCAGGAACCCCACCGGCAATCACACTGGTGTGGTTCCTGCTCTGTGCGTCTACTAGTTTGCAGCTCTAGAAGCACTCGCATTAAAGAACGCGAACCAAAGCTTCTTGGCGATGAAGCCCCTTAGCTTGCGGTTCGCACACGGTCAATCGTAGTCAAACTCGACCAACAGCGTCATGCTTGTCACTTAGTCTCGACCTGGCAGCCAAGGCGGACGCACGCATAATCAGCATGGACTGCTAATTCTCTTCGATGGTAGGTTACTTCTTCTGGGGTCGAGTCACCCCTCAGGATCGTTTCGCTTTCAGACCCAATGCGAGATTTCTCTGAAGAAAACAGGAGTACCTCATTTGAGATCTACCAAGGCTAAAAATCTCAAGTGGGAAGCCTTGCAGATTTCCTGTCCTCGGATTTCCTGCAACATCTAGCTACGTAGCGTCACCTGAATGATCCGATCTCCTAGACGACCAAGCCTGTCCTTCCAGTAATTTACGAAGGAGCAGAGTTGGATTATTCAACATGGGTCAAGTTCAATCGCCTTTTTCGTCAAACCAGACCCGACATTTAGGGTGACCCAGTTTCACCTCTGGAATCCGAATAACTGATCGATAATGCTAAGAGTTAGTTTTGCTTGACCGAGCACGTTACTCTGAGACCCGAACAAGTTTGAATTGGTGTTTAGCGAAGCTAGC
>JABEUM010000156.1 GCA_013044475.1 Acidimicrobiaceae bacterium
AGATATGGAGGGCATTTCGTTGAAACCAAACCTGGTCCCCCAAAGAAACAGGTACTTCTTGTCGCAAAGGGTCGCTCCTGCATCTCTAAGGGGCTCCGAGATGCCAGAACGTCTAAAATCCACCAGCTTCAACGTCCATCCAAAAGCGCATATCGTTATCGATACTCAGCTGTGCAATGGATGTCAATCGAGGGCCTGTGTCTGGGCGTGTCCAGCCGAGCTCTTCGTAGCAAAATCCGATGGCGGAATTTTGTTCAACTACGAGAACTGCTTGGAATGCGGAACCTGTTATGTCGTGTGCGAGGAAGAAGGCGCAATAACCTGGAGCTACCCCCCAGGTGGATTTGGAGTTGTCTTTTACCTTGGATAACTTGAGTGATGCCTTAGATCTGAAGCTAAAGTCCAAGTGTCTGATCGTTACGATCTCTGCAGGTGAGCCGTACTATGACACCGACGGGGTTCTGGTCGCTACAGACCAGGGTCCTACCCCAACCGAACTCACCGCACTATATTTCGCCCGGAAGCTCGCCGACGATCTTGGCCTCTTTGTCGTTTCCACCAGCTTTTGCTCGTCTAGATCGACTTTTGCACTCTTAGAATCGATCGACCTAGGTGCCGACTATGCCGTGAGGATCCCAAATAGCCTTGGCACCTCCAGCATCGAAGCTACCGCAGCACTCGTCGAGAAGTTAGCGGGCCGACTCATCCTCATGGGTGGTTCACCATCGGGCCACCTGGAATCGCCTGCTTCCATCGAGCTGGCGGCAAAACTTAAACTACCATTAGTGGCATCGGCATATCAGATAGCATCTCACGGCGGGCCCGGGCACAAAAGGATGCTCGCCAGTAGGCACTGTTTCAATAGCCATTACGAAGAGTTGGAGATCAGAGATCGGGCGGTTGTCTGTTTTGAAGCTACTAAGCCGATTCCCATGAGGTCCCCTCTTGCTAAGGCCCTATCACTCGAAGAGCGCCTGTTTGAATTTACCTATTTAGCATCAGGTCAGACAGGGTCCAAGCCGAGCGGAGGGTTGAGGACGATACCTTTCAAGATCCCGTCGGGCCATCTAGCTCCACCACTGGGGAAAAACGAGTTCGAAAAACTATCCTCTATTCTTGGGGTCGACGATACTTCACGCCATGGAGAGACCATAGATACCGATCCAGCCTCCGCCGCCTTGTTGATACTAAAGAGGCTCAGAGGGTGGGGGATCTTAGAAAAATGAGTCTGCAACTAGCGAAAATGACCGCCCGAGATGCTAAGACTGCCTTATCGAGCAGGGTCTTGGTTATCCCATTGGGATCCACCGAACAGCACGGTCCACACCTACCCCTTGCAACTGACACGACCATAACGTCGAAGATCACCCAGAGTCTGATCGACCTCAGACCGGAACAGGCAATCGTCGCCCCAATGATCCCCTTTGGCTGTTCAGGAGAACATTCCATGATTCCGGGAACTCTTTCCGTAAGCACCCAGGCGTTGGAGTTCTACCTGGTCGAGCTGGTTAGATCGTCCGAAGCTAACCAGGCGATAGCGATAGTATCGGCCCATGGAGGAAACGCCGTTTCACTCCTCAATGCCCACCGGATCCTGCAGAGTGAAGGGCGCAAGATCATGGCTTGGATACCAACCGTCGACGCTCTAATTTCCGCAGCAGAGCGCCATCAGGCGCCTTTGAGCTTCCGAGGTCTCTGGCAGCCCGATCTGCACGCCGGCAGAACCGAAACTTCGATCATGCTCGCACTAGACCCAACTTCGGTAAATGTCCAAGCGGCCCGAGCTGGGGCCCTGGAGGACCCAGCGAAACTGATCGAGATGATGAAGGTTGGTGGCATCGGGGCGGTCTCGAAAAACGGCGTGATCGGCGATCCTGCTGGAGCATCGGTAGAAGAGGGCTTACTTATTCTTTCCGCTTTCGCCGAAGATCTCATAAGCAAGTTTGACAAGTTCTATCAGAAGGTTATCTCTTAGCATGGAAAGCCAAAATGGCCCCACAAAGGTAGCAATCGTCTCGGGTGCTGCGCGCGGAATCGGACGGGCGATTGCAACCGAACTCGCAGCTCAAGGCTGGCGAGTGGTGGCCATCGACATCTGCGACAATATCCCGCTGGTTCCATATCCACTCTCGAGCAGCGAAGAACTCCAATCGCTATCGAATGCGAACGGAGTAGAAACAATGGAGATCGACGTCCGAGATCCACAGGCGTGTGCCAAAGCCGCCAAACTGGCCGAATCCCTTGGCCAATTAACTGCGGCGATAGCATGTGCTGGAGTTATCATCGGCGGGGAACCAGCTTGGCTCTCGACCCCGGAGTCCACGAGAATCCTCTTCGACGTGAACTATTTTGGGGTGATAAACCTTATGCAAGCAGCTTTGGCCTCAATGCTTCAGAATTCCCAAGATCGGCAGGGACGACTAATTGCGATCTCATCGGCTGGAGCAAAGCGGCCGCTAAATCTGTTATCGCACTATTGCGCCTCAAAGGCCGCGGTCAGCGCTTATATGTCAAATCTTGCCCTGGAGCTGTCCGGCACATCGATCACAGCTAACGCCGTCTCCCCAGGATCGACCGCCACGCCAATCCTCGAAGCGTCGGCAAAACTCTATGCACTAGCGAGCGAAGAGGAGTTCAAGGTACACCACACCACCAAGAGATTGATCTCTCCTTCTGAGGTTGCCGAGTCGGTTCTCTTCTTACTATCCGACGCCGCCTCGTCAATAACGGGAAGTGAACTGCTAATTGATGGCGGATTACGCCTTACCTAAAGGTCCAGGGCCACAGCTAGTACCCACGCTGTCATAGCTCGAACCCTTCCGCCTTGAGCGCCTTCAGCACCATATCGGCCGATGCAACAAGCGCTTCGTCAGACCCCAACTTGCCGACAAGCTGGATTGAAACCGGCACCCGTTGGCCGCTCACTCCGATTCCTTGCCCCAGATCACCGCTCATTCCCCGATCTTTTCTCACAGCGTCACAGAAGCTCGAGGGGAGGGCAAAAGAGATTGCAGGTAATCCAGCCACATTAAAAGGCAAGGTATTGACATTGATCCAACGCTTGTACGCGTTTTTAAGCGATGGCACCTCAAATGGAACCGAAGCAAGAGCTAAGGTTCCAAAACTGCCTACCAGCTCCGAAACCACCTTTGAAAAAGTCCTACCGACCTCCAACGCCTCTTCATAATCAGCGGCAGACTTGGTTCGGTAGAGTTGGAATCGACTCCAAATTCCTGGGTCTATTCGGTGGTGTTGATTAACCGCTAGTTCATTATTTCGAATTGCTTCATAGCCCATAATGACCCCACCGACCTCCCACGCCCTGGAAAGTCCTGGGTTTTCTAGATTGGTAAGTTTCACCGCGGCCAAGGTCAGCGCCTCGTCTATCGTCGCTTCGATCAATTCAGACTCCGAAGTCCTAATTCTTCCTGCACTCTGGTAGGGGTCTGCTCCGAGGTCGATATCACCCTCAAACAACCAAGATAGGCCGGTCCAAATCTGCGGAATTGAGCTAGCCAGCGGACCTATCGTGTCTAGGGACTGCGAAAGTGGATATACACCGGCAGTCGAAGCCCTACCTAAAGACGTCTTTAAGCCAATCACTGCGCAGCAAGTCGCCGGTATTCTTATCGACCCACCGGTATCGGTTCCGTAGGCCACATCGGCAATCCCCCGAGCGACCGCCACCGCACTTCCACTGGAAGATCCGCCGGGTATAAGTTCAGGGGAAATCGGGTTTACCGGTGTTCCGTACCACGGGTTGATCCCTTGTGCACCAAAAGCCAGTTCGGTGAGATTCGCCTTTCCGATGATTCGAGCTCCGCTGCGTCGAGCACTTGTCACGATTGGAGCGTCTTGCTCGGCGGGTTTCGCAGTTGAAGCGACGAGACGAGACCCAGCAGTGGTAATGGTCCCTTCGACATCAATTAAGTCCTTCACGGCAAGGGTCGGACCATCACCAGAAGACTCAGTTAGCTCGATCGCCCAGTTAAATGGACTCAGGCCCTTTGGATCAGCTTCAGCACCGGTCAAAATCTACTCCACATCATTAGAAACCAAAGAGTCGCGGCAGTCCGATACTGCCATGACTCGACTAAGCGCCAAGTGGCTTTTCTCGCTAATCTACACTAAGAGTAGAGACGCCCGTCACATTACCAAGGGTATTTAGCTCTGACGAGGTGCCAATCCCCTTCAGGTAAAGATCGAAGAAGGCGACGCTGACGTTAACGACCGCCTGTTCGTATGGGTCGTTAGCTGTGTAGGGGGCTAGGTGGTCGGCACCTAGCAGGTCTAAATAGTACTTTGTCGGCGGAGCTTGAGCAAATATCTGCTGTGAGTCTCCAGGAGGGTTGACCGTGTCAGCGCTACCCTGTGTTACCAAAATAGGCAGTGGCGGGGTCGAAAAGTAACTTCCACCAAAAGGGGGGAATTCGGCTCCAGACAAGACCGCTAGCGCCTTGACGCCAGGTATCGCACAGCAGCTGTTATACGCTGCTGCCAGCACGGTGTCTCCCCCATCGCTCTGCCCAGCCAGCGCGACGCTAGAGAGATCTAGCATCCCATGCAGCGACGAATTCCTAGTCAGCGCGATGGTGTTTAGATTCGCTAGAGCGGCTTTGATGTCTTGTGGCTGGTTCAACAGATCAGACTCGTACAGGTCGGACTGGCTTTCATTGTTCAAATTGACGTTGTGCTCAGTCAACCCAGCGAGTGAAGTCAAGGGGAAAATCGGAGCGGCTACGATAAAGCCCGCCTGCACCCACCCTTGGATCAAAGGAAAATAGTTCATCGGATTTAGATCAAAACCATGAGCGAAAACTATTACCGGGTAGGGGCCATGGATTAGTGCAGTTTCAGCATCTAACACCGGCCCAGAACCCGACGTAATAGCAGGATAGAATATCTGAAGCTCGAAGCTCCTTACGACGCACGTAGCGTTCAGGGGCGGACAGATCGACCGCCCCGGCTCGGTGACCACGTCTTGATACAGACCCACTCCCAACGGCCCGCTGGGATAGGTAGTGGTCGTGGAGGTTGGTCTTGGCGGAGAGGTTGACGTGGTAGTACCGGCGTCGAGGGGCGACGAGCCGAAATCCTTCTTCGCAACGAAAAGAGCCGACGCGCCAACAACCACTGCAACAACCGCGAGGGTGCGAATCAGTCGGGCGGTTCGACCTAGCCTCCTTGGCCGAACCACTCAGGCTGTCACCTCGTCTATATCTTCACCGGACTCCAGCTTCGAAAGCATTTCCACTCTACGCGAGTGCCTTCCTCCGTCGAAACTAGACCCCAAGAAGGCGTCGACAATCGCTATAGCCAGTTCAGTTCCCAATAGACGAGCACCGAGCGATAAAACGTTAGCGTCATTGTGTTGACGCGCTAAACGGGCAGATAGCTCGTTGTAGCATAGGGCAGCTCTTACGCCTTTGACCTTGTTGGCAGCTAACTGCTCACCTTGTCCTGATCCCCCGAACACAATTGCAAAGTCCGCCTTTTTGGCAACTACCGCCCTTGCCGCTGGAGCGCAGTAACGCGGGTAATCAACCGAGGTAGAGTCGTCGTGAGTTCCAAAATCAATTACCTTCACGCCAAGGTCACCTAGGTGCCCTTTGACGACCTCTTTCAGTTGGAAGCCAGCATGATCAGATCCGAGAGCAACAGTCGGCATGGGGTCTACAGGTAGGTGCCGGGACGTTGCACGTCTTCATGCGCTCCAGGCATCAGCTGCTTGTTTCGCATCTCTTCTAGTTGAGATCGTGCGGCGAGCTGCTGAGCGAACAGGGTCGCCTGTATCCCATGGAAAAGCCCCTCCAACCATCCCACGAGCTGCGCCTGGGCAATTCTTAGCTCCGATTCACTCGGGACATCGTCTCCGGCAAAGGGCAGGCTAACCCTCTTTAGCTCGCTTGCAAGATCGTCTGAAAGTCCAGAAGCGAGCTCCTCGATCGAGCGTTGGTAGATCTCCTTCAGCCTCGTGCGGGTCGTTTCGTCGGGGTTGAACGACCTGACTTCTTCGAGGAGACCCTTGATCATCGAGCCGATCCTTAGAACCTTGGCTGGCGAAGATATAACTTCAGTCTCGCTGGCCTCCTCGCCAGGCGCGGGAATTACCTCGGCCGACTTGCTTTCCCCACTTACCCCGTCCATCGGGACCTCCATCTATAGCTACAAAGAAATCACTGTTAGATCCGTGACCTTTAGAGGGACATATTAGAGGGCTCTAACCTAACCACCTAGCCGATAGCACACAAAAGTGGCACCTTTACTTCTTGAGTGCTTAGGCCACCATGCCTGCAGACAAGCTTAAATGGTCCGGTGTCGTCCGGATCAAAAAACGAAACAGGCGAAGTCGCAATGAGGGCGACATCACCGAGGCGCCTCGAAACTTCTTGCGACATCTTCGGTCCAAGGATCTCCTGTTCTATCACCTGTTGCCTCGTCAGCACTCTGCAGACCCCGGCGAAGGTCTCCTCGAGCTCCTTAGCCGCCTCTTCTAGGCTACCCGACCGTAGATGCAGCCAACGAAAACGACCCTCTCCACTTTGGAAGCTAACTTGAGATTGTACATTATCGGGTATCACCAGCGGCTCGTCTAAAACCTCCACCTGCCCGTGATCTGCCGTTACCAAAAGTCCAGCGCCCCTTGGCAGGGCTTCAGTAATTCTCTTAATCATAAAGTCTAGGTAGATAAGCTCTTCAAGATAACGATCCCCAAGACCGAACTCGTGGGCTGTCGAGTCAATTCCCTCGTAGTACGCGTAGATGAACTTCTCGCCGTTAGCGAGCAACTCCTTTATCCATGAGCCGATTCCACTCTGGGTCCGCCACGATGAGTTTCTGGAGGAACGGAGGTGTGCGAGTGAAAATTCAGACTTCTCGAGCCCAGACTTGGTCACCACTGCCGGGTGGAGCCCGAAAAAAGGCTCAACCGGTGCGATCCTATAGGGATTCACGTCCATCGAAACCTTCTTGCCTCCGGTAGACCACCTCAGAGTGTTCATCACGCTCCTAGGACCAACCCGCATCCTGTATCCAACTAGACCGTGCAGGGATGGCGGTAGGCCGGTAGTTATCGAAGTCAAGGCGCTCGCAGTTGTCGTCGGAGCTACTGAATCTATGGTGATCCTCTTGAGCGAACCCAACATCTCCAGGTCAGAAAGATGCGCTTCAAGCTGCGAGGAACCTAGACCATCTACGACGAACACGACCATTTGGTCTAAGCCATCTAGCTCCGAAAAGAGCCAACTCGAGTCACTTGGATCAGTCGACCCAGCCCGAATGACCTCCCGTCGAAAGCGATCCGGCGCCGGAATGGACCCTCTATGTCCACTTTGAGCAAGCCTGTAGACGACCGCCGGGAGCAGATTCGAGAGGCATGCTCCGGAATAGTCAGGCACGCACCATTCGCTTATCGGATCTGAATCCATCTCTACCATATGAGATAACATAACACCGATATGCTCAGTAACACTTAAGCGGCTATAGAAGTGGCCCGTAACTGGGCCGTTCCTGAACATTAAGTCAACGGACGATACGACTCGAATCAGCCGAGGTTAATACAGATATTCAGGACCTAGGGCTGAGACCATCAAGGTTAGGTTCCCCCTATATGGTTCTTCGAATTACAAAAAGGGCGGCTATACCCAAAGAATCCTGCTTCCTACGATGGAAACTCACATATGTCTCCTCGAAGAGTGGCTGCTTCAATTAGGTCATCGTAAATTTGAGCATTGCCGACTAATTCTCAAGTGACCTCAAAGCGCGCTATCCAGCAGTAGGGCCAGACGACAACCACAAGGCCAGCATTTTTACTTTTTGTGAGCTGTTAATTGTGACAAATGCATATCAATTGAGATCAAATCATAAGACCCGGCCCAATCTGACTACGATGGAGCAGTGAAGGTGTCGACTAGAGGTGACTACGCATCAAGGGCCTTATTGTCCTTGGCATTGCATGAAAATGAACCAGGCCCAACCTCAGTCCACGAAGTGGCCGAAAGGACGGGTCTTCCGCAGCCGTATCTCGAGCAGATCCTCTTGGCGCTAAAAGGCGCAGGCCTAGTGCGATCAAAAAGAGGGGTAGGCGGTGGATACATTCTTGCCAGGTCCCCTTCGGAAATCACCCTCGCTCAGATCGTCTCGGCAGTCGATGGTCCAATCGTTGCGGGCGATTTCGGAGAACCACACGAAAACGGCGCTTGCGAGCACGAAGGACAATGTGTCCTGCTAGGCGTCTGGTCGGAAGTTGGAGCGCATATGAGGAGCCATCTGCACTCATACACCCTCGCCGAGATGGTAGACCGATCCAGGGGCTCTAAGGCAAATGAGACACTCGACCCCTCCACCTCACATTCCCATGAATCAACCTCCAACGGTGCCCTAGATTCAGAACAGTCGTTGTCCAGGGGGAATTAACGAAGCCGAATACGGCCCGCACTTAGAAATGGAGGCACTTACAGTGCCAGATTCGAATCCGCAATACCCCAGCCGCTGGGAGACCGATGTCGTCGTCGCCGACGGCTCCACTGTATATGTTCGGCCGGTCAAGCCAGAGGATGCAGACCGGGTCGAAGCCCTTCACTCTAGGCTCAGCCCTGAAACTATCTACTTCCGCTTCTTCACCCCCCTACCAAAGCTGACACCGACGATGCTCGAGCGCTTTGTGAACGTCGATTACGTCGACCGGCTAGCCCTAGTGGCGCTGCTCGGCCAGGAAATAATCGCTATCAGCAGATACGACCGAATTCCAGGCTCCTCAGTCGCAGAAGTGGCATTCCTGGTCGATGATGCCCATCAAGGACGGGGACTCGCTTCGCTGATGCTTGAGCATCTTGCCGCAGCAGCTAAAGAAAGTGGAATTACCCGCTTTGTCGCCGACACCCTGCCGGAAAACTCCAAGATGCTCAGGGTGTTCCACGATGCGGGCTTCTCCGACAAAAGGGTATTTCAAGACGGTGTCGTCAGGGTGACCTTCGACATATCGAGCACCGAAGAGTCCATCGCAGCGATGTACAGAAGAGAACGGGTAGCTCTGGAAAGAAACATCTCTCGATTACTCAATCCTAAGACGGTAGCGGTCGTAGGCGCCTCTAGAAGGCCGGGATCCATTGGACATCGGGTGATGGCGAACATTCTCGCCGCCGGATTTTCAGGATGCGTCTACCCAATCAATCCAAATGCACACTCAGTAGCTGGGGTGAGGGCTTACTCTAAGCTCACCGAGGTACCCGACAGAGTTGACGTCGCGATAATAGCCGTGGGTTCGGACAAGATGGAAGAGGTAGTGCTGGACGCAGCGGAAGCGAAGGTCGGAGAACTCGTAATCATGAGTTCGGGTTTCTCAGAGGCCTCCGAGGAGGGCAAAGAGAACGAACGGCAACTCGTCCGCTTAGCTAGACGCAATGGGATGCGAATAGTAGGCCCAAACTCGATGGGGATTGCAAATTCCACACCTGAAATTTCGCTAAACGCCTCGCTAAGCCCATTTCCCATCCTGCGCGGGGGTGCTAGTCTGCACGCTCAATCGGGGCCACTCTCCCTTGCAATCCTCGAAGAGGCCCGGCGCAGGGGCCTCGGAATGGCAACCTTCGTCTCTTCGGGCAACAAGGCGGACATCTCGGGAAATGACCTCCTCAACTACTGGGAGACTGACCCCAACACCAAAGTAGTCATGCTGTATATCGAAGACTTTGGCAATCCACGCACCTTCGCAAGGGTCGCCAGGAGGGTATCTCGCTCGAAACCGATTATCGCAGTTAAATCCAAGAGGTACCAATCAAAAGATATCGAGACCATGTCCTCGCTCGATTTGAACTTGCCCAACGACATGGCGGTCGAGGCACTTTTCGAACAGACCGGCGTATTGCGGGTCGATACGTTAGAGCAGCTATTCGAGCTAGCCCAGGCTATCGTGAACCAGCCACTTCCCAAAGGTAACCGGGTAGCAATCCTTTCAAACTCAGGAGGTCCGGCGCCACTTGTAGCTGACGCTTGCAAGGCGGTCGGTCTCGAGATACCGATCCTCTCTGAAGGCTCACAAAAACAGTTGAGGGCGCTAGCTGGTTCTAATGGTCGGGTCGGTAACCCCGTAGAGCTCCCGAATCAGTCCAACCCTGATTCTTTTGGTAAAGCTCTCGAAATAGTTCTAAGTGACCCAGGCATCGACTCCGTCATCGTCTCGTACATACCCACGGTGACCCTAGACCCCTTAGTTGTCGGCTCTGGAGACTCCTCGTCCACATCCGCAGTCTTCGATTCTGCTACTACTACCGCTACTCATGCAGTAGTAGCTGTCGCCGAAGCCGTGAGCACGGTAGCAGCGTCACAATCGATCGATTCGACGAAACCCGTGCTAGCTAACTTTCTCGCCCTGTCTTCGGTTCCTAATGCCCTCACCTCGGGGACAAAGACGATACCGTACTTTGCATTTCCCGAGAGTGCAGCTATGGCGCTTGGGAATATGGCACTCTATGCCCAATGGCGCCAAAGACCCGAGCACGAACTATGGGAGTTGACTAACATCGACCCATCCCGAGCTAAGGCTGTTCTTGCAAATGCGCTATCTGGGTCTGGCGACTTGGAGGACGAAACGAGCACCAATGAAGAAGACAACTCTCTGGCGCAAGTGACACAATATTTGAAAGATGCTGAGGTCCAAGAGGTCCTCGCCGCTTACGGGATAGAGTTCGATCCAAAAAGTCAATTTGTCCCAGGGGATTCGTCAAGCGCCGTCAACCTCAATCTACAGCTCATTCACGATATATCTTTTGGAGTTTTTCTCTCAATCGGCCTTGCCGGCTTCGTAACCGAGGTGTTAGGCCAGCGGACGATTAAGGCAAATCCGCAAGAATATCCCGATGTAATTAGATTGATCGACTCAATGCCTGGATCCCAGGTCCTCGACGGAAGGAAGGGAGGTCCCGCCGTAGATCGAAAGAGTCTGGAATCCCTCATCTGCAGAATCGCAAAGTTGGCCGACGACATGTTCGAGGTCGAGCGTCTCTCATTCGAGAATCTCTCCATTCTCGAGAAGGGCTATCATATAAGCGGGGTCAAACTGAAGGTCACCAACTGGGCTCCGGCGACGACAATACTAACCAGGAGTTTGCGGTAGTCCAAGGTCTTCCGGACTCTCGCTGGCGCGTCATCTATACAGATAACGGCCTAATACGGACAATGGGCCGCCTCGTACTAGGCGGCCCATCCTGAATCACCTGAAGAACATGGTTCAGCTCTTGTGATTGATCGCAATGTATTTGATATATAGGTACTCGTTGATCCCTTCGAATCCGCCTTCCCTACCAAATCCAGACTGCTTGACACCCCCAAATGGTGCTGCGGCGTTCGAGACCAGCCCCTGATTGAGGCCGATCATGCCCGTTTCAAGCTTTTCAGTAACCCTTAGCGCCCTATTGAGGTTCTCGGTGAAGAGGTAAGCGACCAAACCATAGTTGGTATTGTTGGCCATTGAAATCGCCTCGTCCTCAGAGGAGAAAGAATAGATCGGTGCGATAGGTCCGAATATCTCCTCCTGGGCAATCCTCCATTCTGAATCCACACCTACCAATACCGTCGGCGAATAAAAGTAACCCGACATGTCAAGCTTCGATCCGCCAGTTACGATTCGAGCTCCCTTGGAGGTCGCATCGTCAATCAAGCTCGTCACCTTGTCGATCGCTGGTTGGTCGATCAGCGGTCCCACCTGGACGCCATCCTGCGTACCGCGGCCAACTTTCAGTTCGGCCATGGCATGAGCGAGCCTTTCAGAGAACTCATCCACAATAGAATTCTCGACAAAGATCCGGTTTGCCGACGTGCATGCCTCGCCCATGTTGCGCATTTTTGCGAATACGGCTCCATTGACGGCTTTGTCTAGGTCGCTGTCGGCAAAAACTATTAGCGGGGCATTCCCACCCAATTCCATCGAGAGCCGAAGAAGTCCCCCAGAGGCCTGAGACATCAGGAGTCTTCCAACTTCGGTCGAGCCGGTAAAGGATAGTTTCCTCAACCTGGAATCAGAGATAAGGGGCTTTGTGACCGCACCGGGATCCGAAGAGGTGATCATATTGACAACACCAGCTGGCAGGCCCGCCTCTTCAAGTATCGACATCAAAGCCGCCATACACAACGGAGTCTGCTCGGCTGGCTTGACGATAACGGTGCATCCTGCTGCGAGGGCTGGTCCTATCTTGCGCGTACCCATGGCGAGCGGGAAATTCCACGGCGTTATCAAGAGACTGGGTCCGACCGGCTGCCTTAAGGTCATGACGCGTGCATTTCCATCGGGGGCGGTGTAATAATCGCCGTTTATTCGGACGGCTTCCTCTGAGAACCACCGGAAGAACTCGGCTGCGTAGGCCACCTCGCCCTTTGATTCGGCAACGGGCTTACCCATCTCAAGGGTCATCAGGAGAGCTAGCTCATCTGAGCGAGCTAAAATCAGCTCAAATGCCCTCCTAAGGATCTCTCCCCTCACTCGAGGAGGCGTGCTCGCCCAAGAGCTTTGAACCGAAACACACGCATCGAGTGCGTCACTAGCATCCTTTGCGGTCGCATCCGCTACTTCAGCGATGGTCAGTTTTGTGGAGGGATCTTCGACTTTAAAAACAGCACCATTTGACGCTGGCCGCCATTTCCCACCGATAAAAAGCGTCTTCGCTATCGAATCCACAATGGACTTCTCATCGATGTTCACCATATCTCTTCTCCCTAATATCGCACCAAGTCACCGAGTAGCTACACCCAGCTAGACACTACACCATAACCCATCTCGGTGATCGTGCTAAAGAGTGACGCTTCCCATTTTGGATCTTAGCTCGATTGATAATTCAGTTGAGTATGTCTTTGTTTCGGAAGTTGAGCAGCGCTCCGCTCAGACCGAACAGCAGCCAGCAGAGTTGAGACAGTAGCTCTTTGTAAAAAGGCACGAAGTCAGCCGGAGATCTGAAGAAGCTAATGAACGCCTGCCAATAGTTCGACAGGAGTAGCGGCGCTATTCCACTCAGCTGGGGAATGGGATCTAAAATCTCTGACACGATAGCTACGGCTAATCCAACCGCTACTGCCGCAACAGGTGACTCAGTAAATGTCGATGCCATGACGGATATCGCGACGATCGAAACCATAGACAGACCAACTGCGAGCGCAGCGAGCAAGGATAGTTCAAAACCCTTGGCCTCGGTGATCAACTTTCCCGAAAGGGTGACTACCGGTCCGTGAGGGAAGAGCAGAAGACCGGTAATCCAGCCAGAGGCCACAATCACTACCGACGCCGCAATCCCAAACACGATGCCTGCGGAAACTTTAATTAGTACGAGTCGGATCCTGGAGATCGGAGCGACCAAAAGGTACCTCAAAGATCCGTTCTGTGCCTCTCCTGCAATCGAGTCACCTGCGACGAAGGCGACCGCCATCGGAAGTAGAAATCCCTGAACCGTCACGAGACTTGTCAGGGACAAAAAGGCCGAATTTTGGGTAATTTGAGAGAAAAAAGGGGGGCCCTGGCCATTTCCCTTGTGAACCCCGAAGGTGTCGACTATGAGACCCAAAATTATCGGAACCAGAAACAAAAGTACGAGAATTACTACGTTCCTGATCCTGGAGAAAATCAGTCTTAGTTCTTCAACGAACATCGAAACCTTCTCCAGTCAGATCGACGAACACTTCTTCCAAAGACGCCTGTCTCTCGCTTATTCGAGAGACAGTGAAGTGTGACCCAACGAGTAGTTCGTTTATCAGACCAGCGTCTATCGCCGTCCCCTTGACTCCAATCTCATCTGGCGAGATCTCCTCAACCACTAGTTGCGGATAGCGAATGGTAATCAGTTCCTTTGCCCCATCCATCGGCGCAACCCTAAAAACGACCTCTTTTTCGCCACTGCGCATAACCTCTCCGATAGTTCCAGATCGGATTAGTCGACCACGACTTATGATCACCACGTCGCTGCATACCGCCTCGACTTCGTTCAAGAGGTGGGAAGAAAGTACAACGGCCGCTCCGCCTTCAGCAAGTCTCGTTATGATCGATCGGACCTCGCGCATCCCAGATGGGTCAAGGCCGTTAGTCGGCTCGTCGAGAACATAGAGGTCCCTTGGATATAGAAGTGCCTGAGCGATTCCTAATCTCTGGCGCATACCGAGGGAGTATGAACGTACCCTTTTCGTTGCGGCTTCGCTTAGCCCTACCCTCTCCAAAGATTCCTCGGCGAGCCGATGAGCGACTTTTGCTTTCTCACCCCGCGCAATCGCCAAGCGAGCAAGGGCAGAAATTCCAGAAAGATGCGGTGGAAAGCCAGGGCCTTCGATGAAAGAACCGACCCTCTTCAACACGTCGGATCCGCCTAATTTAACCCTTTCACCGAGGATCGAAGCTTCTCCACGATCCTGAGCGATCAGGCCGAGAAGCATCCTGATGGTAGTTGTCTTGCCGGATCCGTTAGGACCAAGCAGACCAAACACCCTTCCCGCCTGAACCTCAAACGACAGACCATCGACTACTTTCTGCCCCTTGAATGACTTGGTCAAACCATCGGCGACTAGTACAGCGGCGATATCAGCACCCCCATGTCAAACCTTGGCCCTCGCGGTTCCAAATGAGTTGCTAATCACCCAACAATGAAGCGTCCGACAACAGCACCGTTTGTTGTACAGTTCCATAGAGCACTCTTCCATCCGGAAGGATCAGGACATTCACCATCGGTGTGGAAATAGCCTCGGAAGGTCCCTGTGGGGCAACAACCGGAGTCTCTAGAGCTGTAATCAAGGAGACTTCACTCGAATAACTGCTCGGAACGGAGGCGATCAGATCCTGATAGCTTCCCTTCGGCAAGACATGAACGACCTCCCAGCCGGACCCGATCTTCTGAGCTTGAGCCGTTAGGGAACTCAAGGTCGATGAGGTCGATGAGGTAGAGGTCGATGAAGTACTTGAGCTAGTGCTCGAAAGGGTCTTGATCGTGGCTGAACTCGGTGGAGTAAAATCAAAGGTGGAAGCCGGTGGCGTAGTAAAAGAAATCGTCTGGTACTGCAAAGAAAAAGTCGGCGTGGATTGACCTTGAGTGTCGACGGAGACACCTAATACCTGATCGTACCGAGCGTCGACATAGATATCCACTCGAGTAATTGTAGATTGACCCTGTGTTGGAGTTATCTTTAGGTCGTAAGCTGGTACTCCCCCAACGAATGTATTCGCCCCGAGCGTCACATTTGAATAGAGGGACAAATTTGAAATGATCTGGTCGGCCAACAGCTGTGGATCCTGATAGGTTGCGGTGCTTGTCGCCGCCGGCACACTTAGTTGCGTTGCGGTCTGTGAAGCTGAATTCCACAACCATGCTGTAGTCGAATTGTCGTAAAAGTCTATTTCAGAAGTGGCAGACGAGTACTGAATCCGATACTCATTAGACGAACCCCGCCATACGTCAAATGTCTGGCTCCCCGACAAAAATGGCGAAATCGACGAAAGAGGGGTAGAAGCGAGACTCAGCCCCGAGGGGAGTAAACTCGCAGTTTCAGACATGGTCCCGACCAGCGGCTGTGCTGTCGCCCCGAGCACGTCTCCGAGCAACTGCGAGGGTGTGGTGGCCGCCAAAGAAGGCGACTGAGCGCTCACAAGCGAAGGAGTGGTGGCTGCGAGCAGTAGAGAAACACCAACTATTCCTGCTGGGACTGCTACACCCAGATACCTAACATAACGCGCCATAAAACACCTCTTTGATCCTCATTCTAGGGCATAGCTCCTGAAAATGTTGTACTGTTGGTGCAGGTTGACTAATGCATTTCACAGCTGTTTCCGAAGTATTTGTGTCATGATTTATTCGGCAATCAATTTTTGGGTCTGCATAGGCCTCTACAGAGGCAGTATAAGCAAGGTCTGGATTGTTAATTCGACTAGGAGTATCGAAACGCGCTATACTATAGCGTCACGTTTTGAAGGTGAGCGGTAAATAAAAATGTCCATTAACGCAGATAAGGACGCAGTAGCAACAGGGGAAAAAAAGACACGGCGGCGCAAGGCGAGTAGCGACCTCGAGGTCGCTCTTAGTTCCGTTGGCTTAGGGGCCGACGCGGTACGACTCTTTCTGGACGATCTTGCGAAGCATCCACTTCCGTCCCCTGCTGAGCAGGTCGAATTGGCCAAAAGAGTTAGGGCTGGTGATGAGGTTGCAAAGGCCGAAATGGTCGCGGCAAACCTTCGTCTTGTAGTTCACTGGGCCCGTAGGTATCAGGATCGAGGAGTCGAACTCTCCGACCTGATTCAAGAAGGTACTTTCGGATTGATCCGGGCGGTTGAAAAATTCGACTGGAGGAGGGGCTTTAAGTTCTCTACCTATGCCACATGGTGGGTGAGGCAGTCCCTGCAGAGGGCGGTACATAACCACGGGCAAGCGATTCGGCTCCCGATGGAGGCGGCTGAAAGATCGAGAAGGGTCGACAACGTTACCAGGGAGCTTGCCGCCGACCTCGGAAGGAACCCGACCGAAGAGGAGATAGCGGAAGCGTCTAATCTTTCTTCGTCTCAGCTTGCAGACGTCCGACATGCCGCTCGAGTAGTAGCGAGCCTAGATCAGGCAGTCGGTCCTGAAGGCGAGACCAGCCTCGGGGACCTGGTTATCGGTTCTGATACTTCTTTCGAGGACAATGTCGATGAGGCCCTTGCCCGGGACCAGCTCAGAAAAGCAGTGGAGGAGCTAGATCCATTGGAAAGGGCCGTAGTCACCCTGCGCTTCGGGCTAAACGGGGAGAGGCCAGCTTCGTTGGAGGCGACAGCAAGAATGCTTGGCATTGGCCCAAGAAGGGCGAGAAGACTGGAAGCGTCCGCTCTAGATAGGCTTGCCGACCACCCCGGTCTAAAGGCGCCAGCGGCCTAGGCACGACTCTGATACATTAACTGCCCAGTAGGGATCAAACCAAGACCCGCCACCAAGCGGCGGGTCTTGGTTTAGCGTCACAATCACAGTCGGAAGATGCCGTCCACAATCTCGTCGACATCCGACTTCTCCATTCGATCGATCGCTCCATAAATCAAAGGCCTACTGTGTAGTTCTAAACGTGACTTCACGAAAGCATTTGATTCAGCCTGGCTAGCAAAGCGGATCATCAAGGATGCCTGGAGCAACACGCCAAGGTCTGAAACGAAAGTCCTAGTACCCCACTCCTCGAATGTTCTACTCTTCAATTGATCTAGAACCGAAGCGACGGCTGCATCGTAAACACGGTTTGAACCACTCCCTTTTTTGAGTTCAATCTCCACCGCTGCCGCGGCCAATGGCTCCTTCGCCAAAGCACGCCGAACATCTAGAGCATTGACATTGCCAGCGCCCTCCCAAATACCATTTAGCGGCGATTCCCTAAATAGGCGGGCTGACATCGAGTCCTCAACGTAACCGCTTCCCCCCAAGCACTCCATCGCTTCGGCGACGAAGCCCGGTGCCCGCTTGCAAACCAGGAACTTCGATATTGCGACACCGACCCTTTTGAGCTGAGCTTCCACTTCATCAGATCCTGACCCATCGGCGGCTTGGGCCATCCTTAGCGCCATCAAGGTGGAGGCTTTCGATTCTAAAGCAAGGTCAACAAGCACATTTCTCATCAGTTCGTGCTCGACTAATCTCTTGGAAAATGCCGACCGCTTAGCTGCGAACCACACGGCTTGGACTAAAGACTGTCTCATATGGGCTGCGGAGCCGACAAGTGAGTCGAGCCGGCAGAAGCCGACCATATCCATGATCGTCTTAACTCCCCGACTCAGATCTCCGACCGGAAAACCGACGGCGCCCAAAAACTCAATTTCCGCAGATGCATTAGACCGATTTCCAAGTTTGTCTTTGAGCCGCTCGATGCGAATTCCATTCTTGCATCCGTCCTCAAGGATCCTGGGTACTAAGAAACATCCTTGTCCCTCTGGACCATATGCCAATGTCAAAAAGCCGTCCGACATGGGGGCTGAACAGAACCACTTGTGCCCTATCAGTTCGTAGGTTCCGTCGTCAAGTGGCTTTGCCTGAGTAGAGTTTGACCTGACGTCAGAGCCACCCTGTTTCTCCGTCATTGCCATTCCCATCGTCAATCCGGCCTTTTGCAACGGATTTTGGGTTGACGAATCGTATACCCTCGATCGTAAAAGTGGCTCCCAAACCCTCGCCAAAGCTGGCTCATGCCGTAGCGTGGGGACGCTGGCATGGGTCATAGAAACTGGACAGCCGTGTCCCGCCTCTATCTGAGATACCAAATAAAGTCCAACCGCCCGTCTAAGATGCGCATCTCTTACCGGGTCATCCAGCTCGGGAAAACTAGCCACTCCCCTGGAGATCGTCATCTCCATGAGGCGGTGCCATGACGGATGAAACTCCACCTGATCTATTCGGTTTCCGCCTTTGTCATAGGCCTTGAGCTTGGGCGGATTTTCATTGGCCTCCCTGCCTAGATCTATAACGAGAGAGCTCCCTAGCAACTTTCCGAAGTCTGAAAGATCTCCCTGATCAGCACCATTAACCTTGAAAAAACTGCTCAGAGTAACGTCTGAGTCAAAGAGGTTGTAGCCGGACAACTCTTCCGGCTGGTTGTAAACCTCATGAGTAAGAAACTCGCTTTTCATCTCCACCAGCACCTAGCCTTTGGTTTGACTTGCCTATGGCCAAGATACCCAATCCGACCAACTCATAGCGAGCAGGAACAAGTTATCCAGACTTTCCGCAGGTAGAACTAGCAAAACACGGCAAACTTACGAGGCTCGAGGGATACTGAGCTTTCAAATCAGCCAATAGCAACACCGACTGGCTAGCAGTCCTTATTGCAACATCGAATCGTTTCTTAGGTTTGCCAAGACCGACCCGGGATCCACACAGCCCACGATCCACTGATCGAACTCTTCACCTACAAGACTGATCCGAAGTCCCTTCGGCTGGTCGTGGTGCACAACCGCAAAAGTCTTCATACCCGCAGAGTTGAAGGTGCCCACGGCAAAATGCCCCGCTTTGAGAACCGTGGACGACTTGACGTTTGGTAGTTCCGCTGCTGCGTCTTCGATGACCTCCAGCGACTTGATTGAGGTGACATACGCTTCGATCTCACTGTGTAACGACTCAAGCTTTTCGAGATTAGACAATGAAAGGACGATCTTGTCTCCATCTATGAATAATTCAGCCATACTTCACCCCTATTCCACCACTAGAAGGGGCATTCTACTACACCGCGATAGTTGCAGTATTGGAACAATTACATTTCACTGGAGCGGACTAGTTTTAGGAGCGGGCTCCAAAGAGAGAAGCTCTAGCTCGGGTCGTCAAGCCCGGCGAGGATCAGCTCCAGATCCTTTGGGAGATTTGCTTCGAATTTCATTTCGGCGTTGGTCGCCGGATGGAGAAACTCAAGTCGACATGAGTGCAGATATGGCCTTTTAAGGTTTTCCATCGCTTTACCTTTGTAGGAGGAGTCTCCGACTACGGGGTGCCCCACGGCTGAAAGATGCACCCTTATCTGATGGGTCCTTCCGGTCTGCAGAGTCAGTCTCAAAAGAGTAAAGGCTATCGGTCCGTCGAAGCGTCTTTCGACTTTATAGTGGGTAACCGCTGAGCGTCCCGACCTCGACACCGACATCTTCAGCGGCTCCTTGATGGAGCGAGCGATCGGTGCATCGATTATCCCTTCGTCGAACTCGACGAGCCCCGAGACGAGAGCCAGATAGGTCCGTTGAACTTCATGTTCTCTGATCATTTTCGACAGAGTCTCAAAGCCTCGTGCAGATAGGCCAAAGAGCATCAGTCCACTTGTACCCTTGTCCAATCGATGAACGACGCCAAAACGCCCGGGTTCTCCGACACCTTCTATGCGTGGAAACATCGCGAGCAAACTCTGCGCGATAGTTCCAGAGGAGTTGTTAGACCCAGGGTGCACTACTTGGCCAGCCCTCTTATTGATAACGGCGATATCCTCATCGAAATAGGAGAGATCTACCTTGGTCGACGGACCAACACTCCCGGGAACGATTGACTTCTCGTCTGGCAGTTCTGCCCTGAGGGTCTGACCCGCCTCCACCTTGATAGATGGCTTATCAATAGCCAGTCCATCAAGAAATACACCACCATCAACTACTAGTCTGGTTACCGCCGCTCTTGGAAGTCCGAGAAGCATCGACAAACAACGGTCGACTCTAACGCCCTCTAAGGAATTAGGGACGACAAAACTCGGAGAACTACTCACTGAATCTGCCCCTATGGCTTATGCCTGAGCCCAACTGCAATCACCGCCACGCCGAGTACAACTGCGGCGTCAGCAAGGTTGAAGGTGGGCCAGAACCTCAAATAGATGAAGTCGATGACTCCACCACCATTATTCCTAAATATACGGTCGACGAAGTTGCCCAACGCCCCGCCGGCCAAAAGCGCTATACCAACCAGCATCGTCGTCTTTGTGACTTTGAAAGTAGCATAAGCGAGCACTGCGAGGGCAAATAACACAAAAAGAGCAATTACGTAGGGATGCCCTCGACCCAGGGAGAAGGCGAAGCCAGTGTTGTATTCGAGCTTAAGCTTCAGTGGCCCAAACAGCGAAATACTGTGGGATGCCAAGTGCGACTGTGCCCAGCTCTTCGAGAGTTGATCCAGAACAACTACAGCTACCGTAACCGAACCGACAAGGACCCAACGCTTTAGCCCAAAAAGCTTGCCTGGTAACACCCTCCTCCTAACTAGCGAAGCGCGGAGAGACCGCCGGCCTTGCATTTTACGCAAAGACGCGCGTAGGGCAGCGCCCTTAGTCTAGCCCTCGGAATCGGCATATGGCAGTTAGCGCATACCCCATAGTGTCCGCCCGCCATCCGCCTAAGCGCCTCGTCTACCTCGTCGACACCCGCTCGTGCTTGAGAGGCCAAGGCGAGATTACGCTCTCGGTCGACCGTGGTAGTGCCGCCTTCTCCCGATTCCTCGTCGAACTGAACCTCTCCCGGCTCAGCCTCCTGAGCTAGGCGTTCCGCCTCTAACTTGAGGCTCGCTGCCTGTTCGAGCAGCAGGTTCTTCTCCGCCAGGAGCAATTCGCCCTGCCCGGCTAAAAACTCCTCGTCGCTTAGAGCTTCGAGCTCCTCGTCGGTCAATTCGGCCAGCGACGGAAGAACGACTTCGGCGCTGTCACTCGACCCATTCCCACTAGTTTGAGTCTTGTCCTTGGTGCTCTTTTCCAACTTCTACCTGAGGTCCCCTCTGTTGTATACGTCACCGCATAATGGCCACCGTAGCCACAAAATTAGTGACTTAGACGTTCGAACCAGCACACCAGAATATATGGGCAAAGCTAGAACGCGTGCTATACCTTAATCGACTTATCTAAACCCCGTGCAGTACGAAGTTATGCCAGCACAATGACGATTGAAAACCGCAGACTATCCTGGACGAATGACCAAGCGTCGAATTGACTCAACCATAGACACAAATATCCACTTCTACCCGCATATTCAGGGTCAACTGGATCTGCCCGCCATAGAAAAAAAGATCCTCGACTTCTGGGAACGAGACAACACATTCGAAGCCTCAGTTGAAAAGAATCCGGCCGGAAGCAATGAATTCGTATTTTACGACGGTCCACCGTTTGCAAACGGATTACCACACTATGGCCATCTCCTTACCGGGTTCGTAAAGGATGCAATACCCAGATACCAAACCATGCAAGGTAGGCGGGTTGAACGTCGCTTCGGCTGGGACTGTCACGGACTGCCAGCGGAGATGGCCTCGGAAAAGGAGTTAGGGGTAAGTGGCCGCCAGGAAGTCGAAGCACTCGGGATCGGAAAATTCAACGATCACTGCCGCTCTCTTGTCTATCGGACCACAGACGAGTGGCACCGATACGTGACGAGGCAGGCCAGGTGGGTCGACTTCTATGACGACTACAAAACGATGGACATCACGTTCATGGAATCGGTCATCTGGGCGTTCAAGGAGCTCTACAACAAGGGCCTCGCTTATGAAGGCTACCGAGTACTTCCCTACTGTTGGGAATGCGAAACACCGCTATCAAACTTCGAGACGAGGCAGGACAACTCCTATCGCAGCCGAATCGACCCGGCGGTAACCGTCGAGTTTGAACTCTTGAGTGACCCAAACTGTCCAATCAAAGAGATCGCCGGAACGCCAAGAGTCCTCGCCTGGACGACCACTCCGTGGACGTTGCCCTCCAACCTCGCTCTAGCGGTCGGAGCTGATATCGACTACCTGGCGATCGAAGCAAATACCAAGACCTACATCATCGCCGAATCCCGCAAAGAGCACTACCAATCGGAGCTCGAAGGAGGAACCGAGGTCGCTCGTTTCAAAGGAGCAGCTTTAGTAGGGCGGCACTTCAAGCCAATCTTCGATTACTTCAAAGACCTTGAGGGTGCCTTTCGGGTGATAGCAACGGAATTCGTAGTTATCGACGAAGGAACCGGAGCAGTCCAGATGGCACCGGGTTTCGGCGAGGAGGATCAGCTTGCCTGCGAAGCGGCTGGAATTCCGCTGGTCTGCCCGGTAGACGACAGGGCCCGCTACACCGCTGAAATGGGCGACATCGCGGGAATGCAGGTCTTTGAGGCAAACAAATACCTAATTGAAAAGCTCAAGGAAAAGGGTGTTCTGTTTAGGCAGGAGTCATATGACCACTCCTACCCACACTGCTGGAGGACCGACACGCCGCTGATCTACAAAGCGGTAAGTTCGTGGTTCATAAAAGTAACCGCTTTAAAAGATCGACTGTTGGAGAAGAACCAGGAGATCGACTGGGTTCCAGGGCACGTAAAAGACGGTGCCTTTGGGAAGTGGCTTGAAGGCGCCAGAGACTGGTCGATCACCAGGAATCGATATTGGGGAACGCCAATTCCGGTATGGAAATCGGACGATCCCAACTACCCAAGGATTGACGTCTATGGCTCGCTAGCCGAGATAGAAAAAGACTTTGGAATTAGACCAGATGACCTCCATCGTCCGGCGATCGACGAACTCGTAAGGCCAAACCCTGACGATCCAAGCGGCAAGTCGCAAATGCGCAGAGTAACCGACATTATGGACTGCTGGTTCGAATCGGGGTCGATGCCATACGCTCAGCTGCACTATCCGTTCGAGAACAAAGAACCCTTCGAGGACCACTTTCCGGCTGACTTCATAGTCGAATATATCGGCCAGACGAGGGGCTGGTTTTACACTCTGCACGTACTCTCAGTGGCGATCTTCGACAAACCGCCGTTCAAACACTGCATGGCGCACGGTGTGTTACTCGGCTCTGACGGACGGAAGCTGTCAAAGCGTCTACAGAACTATCCAGACCCCTGGGCGATCTTCGAAGAGATCGGTGCGGATGCAATGCGCTGGTTTCTGCTGTCATCATCGGTTCTGCGCGGTCAAGAGATGATTCTCGAACGGGCGGCGATGGTCGACGTGACGAGGCGGATCATTAACCCGATATGGAATGCATTTTATTTCCTCTCTCTCTACGCCGAGATCGATGGGATCAAGGGTGAAATCCGATGGGATCAGGGTGGCCTCTTGGACCACTACATCCTCTCAAAGACGTCGATGCTCATAGATCAGGTCACAAAGGCCATGGACGAATTTGATCTCTCAGCCGCCACCTCGCTTATCGAGTCATTCCTTGATGCGCTGAATAACTGGTACATTCGGCGCTCCAGAGAACGCTTCTGGAGGAATAAGGATGAAAAGGGAGAGGCCGCCAAGGACAAAGATGACGCTTATGACACCCTGCATACGGTATTGGTGACCCTGACGCAGCTGTGTGCGCCACTGCTACCGATGTTGTCAGAAGAGGTGTATCAGTCACTCACCGGAGGTCGCAGCGTGCACCTTTCCGACTGGCCCAAATCACAGCCGACCATAAGTGATTCAAAGCTAGTCATCGACATGGACCTGGTCAAGGAGGTCTGCTCCTTAGTCCATTCGATCCGCAAAGCGAACGGCCTCAGGTCACGCCTCCCACTGCGTAAAGTGACCATCGCATCCGAAAATGCAGAGTCCCTCCGCCCCTATATTGACCTGATAGCTGATGAACTCAACGTCAAGGAAGTAGAGCTGGTTAGAGATCCAGGGACTCTGTCTAGCCAAGTGGTTTCGGTCATACCATCAAAAATCGGTCCCCGTTTGGCGGACAGAACACAGAAGGTCATTAGAGCCGCAAAGTCGGGCGACTTCGTTATCCACGACGACTCATCGGTTACCGTCGGTGGAGTCGCCCTGCTAGCGGGCGAGTTCGAAATACAGACCAAGCCCAACGATGCAGAACGAACAAGAGTCTTGCCATCTAAAGCTGGTGTCGTCTCCTTGGACACCGACACCGATCCCGAGCTAGAGGCCGAAGGTTTGGCTCGTGACGTAGTCAGAGAGGTGCAGCGAGCACGAAAGGAGGCGAACTTCGAAGTCACCGATCGGATTAGGGTCAACATCGAGGTCACAGACGCTCACGACACTTCTGTCCTCGATGCCATAGGGAAGCACCTCACGGCAATCTCTACTCAAGTGCTAGCCACCGATATCGTACTGAACGGCAAATCAAGTGGGGAATTCGAATACAGCGACACTTTCAGCGTATCCACCGCTTCGATTTCCCTGATGATCACCCGGAGCTAGCCCAGAGTGCCAAAGTCAGTCGAAGCCGGGACCGCAATTGGTCCCGGCTTCGCAAAAATCAATCCACCTTGAAATACATAGGCCGACTAAGCGTCGGCAGTTCAATTAGGCCTACTAATCACTTCTCGGAGTCATCGTCAAAAATCTTCGGACTCGAGAGATCCGAATCATCCTCTAACAGCTGAAACTTTGACCGCCCGAAGTCGAGAAATAACTCTTCATCTTCTTCGCTCTCCTCGTCCAGGGAGTTTGTGTCAATCTCGAAGCTCGGAATTGGTGCGTCTTCATCTGCCTCCGAGTACTGCTCAGCGATATCGAACGACGGACTCTCGTGAGAAACGTAGCTCGGCAGCTCCATCTCATCTTGATCCTCTCCATCAAATTCACCGTTCGTCTGAACCTCAAATGGCGCTTCGGCCAATCCCTGGGTCTGCAAAGGAGCCACTTGATCGAAATCCTGAGCTTGATTTCCGCTCCACAGGGTCCCGTCAGAACCATCATCAGTCAGGAACTCGTTGTCCGGCGCTGAACTCGCTAGAATCACCGATGAACCGCTGTTGTCGTCTAGTTCGTCTGCTGTATTCCTGAGCAGTTGAGCGGCGGATCGCTTTGCTTCAAGTATCTCCGAAGCGACCGCAGCGAGCTGCCCCTCAAGTCGAGCCTTCTCATCGCCCAAGCTTTCAATCTGGCCCTGAAGGTCAATGACCTTCGTCGCAAGGTCTACATCCACTTGTCGTCGGACCTCATCGAGGAGCCCCGAAGCCTCTTCTTGGGCGGCGGCTTGGATCCTCTCGGCGTTCTCTCGCGCCTCCGCTAACACTTGGTCCGCTGTCCTCTGGGCCAAAAGTAGCGTGCGCTGTATTATGTCATCTTCGGCCATCGGCACAACTTGTACTGCCCCCGGACCCGCCTGCGAACCCGCCGACTCCTCGGCAAGTTCTGCTCTGCGCTCGGCCTCTTTCAATCGGTCTTCAAGGATTTCGATCCCTAAAGCGACCTTTTCAAGAAACTCGTCGACGTCGTCCTGATGGTAGCCGCGAATCCTCTCGCGAAATTCAACTTCGCGCACCACCTTCGACCCGATCTCCAACTCTTTGCCTCCCTCGGTCATCTGCCCTCCAGACCCACGCCCCTACCTGGAAACCAGGGGGATTAACAGAAAGTTGATCACAACCAGTACTATAAGCGGCGACAGGTCTAGCTGCAGGCCACCCGCGCCCATCCTAGGCATTAATTTCCTGACCGGCGCCAAAACAGGTTCGGTAAGACGCGAAAGGTAGTACTTGACTTTTGCGATAGAACTGTTCGGACCGGGTGGCACCCAGCTAAGCAAGACCTGAACGAGAATTATTATGCCATAGAGCTTGAGCAGAAAAACTAAGAATGACTGGATGGAACTCATTGTTGACTCCGCCTAAAAGTTGACCTTTGGGTCAACCCGTCGACTTCTTCTTGGGCTACGTCAACGTTCGATGGTGTCAGAAGGAAAACCTGCTCCGCTACTCTTTTCATCTTTCCATCGAGAGCATATGTCACTCCAGAACAAAAATCGACAACCCGTCGGTAAAGCTCTTTTTCTACTCCCTCGAGATTCACAATCACTGGCTGGGAAACCTTCATACGGTCGCCTATGTCCTGGACGTCGCTAAAGCGGGTCGGATGCGCAATATGCATCTTCGGCTGATCTCTCTGGCCTATTGGGCGAATTACTCCCGTCCTATCCATAGGAGTCGAATCGCCCCTAGGATCCAAGACCCTCGGCGCAGGTGGGCGACTAGCGGCCTCTTGCACTGGGAAGACTTGCACCGTAGACGGTGGCCTTGGCGGCTCTTGGTCCAACTCCGGCTCCGAGATGTCAAAGCGCTGTTCAGTTCGATACTGCGGCCTTCTAGGCGGCTCGTAGGACCTCCGCTCGGGCTCTACCCTCCTAGGGGGCTCCGGATCTCTTCGCTGTTCGGGCTCGCTATAGCCAGCATCTAGGTCGCGACGCGAGTCATAACCATATGGATAGCCGTCGCGCTCCATCCGTCTCGCCCCAGCACCATAAGAGACAGGAATATCCATCTCCTCTTCTTCATCGCTGAAGCCGAGAAGGACCATAGCCCTATGCATAAATGTTCCCATTATCCCTAGCTCACTCCTTGACCAAGTCCGACGTCTCACCCCGGAACTAACTGCCCAGAAAACCCCTAATACCTACAAGCCCCAAACTAAACTAATTCTTTGTCAACCTCTGGCCAAAGATTGCGCTTCCGAGGCGTACCATAGTTGCTCCCTCGGCTACAGCAATCTCGAAATCATCACTCATGCCCATTGAACACTCGGGCAGATCAAGATCGTCACACAGCACCCTCAACAGTCTAAAGACCTCACCCCTGCCTTTGGGATCGACTATTGGAGCAATAGTCATCAGACCTTGAATATTTAATTGCAAAGTCCGCCCCAACTCGACTAACTCAAGGACCTTGTCCGAGGCTACACCTGATCGAGCCGGATCTGAATCGAACTTCACCTGTATTAAAACCGATCCTCTAAAAGCTAGCCTATTTAGCCTCTCCAGTTCGCTAGGCCTACTTATGGTCTCAACAACGTCGGATACCTCGGCAATAGTCCTCAACTTATTCGACTGGATGTGGCCTATAAAATGCCTAATCAGCCCTGGCAAATCCGAGCTTAGACGGTACTTATCAACGAGTTCCTGGACGTAGTTCTCGCCTATGTCTCGCACCCCGGCGAAGTAGGCGGCTCTCGTTACCCCTACTGGAAAACCCTTGGTAACACTGACGATTTTTACTTTTCCGGGCGCCGAAAGAGAGTCGATCTTCTCCCTCAAGTGGCCCATCCGCTCTCTTATCGAATCCACGAGTTCAGGATCTACCCCATCTTGAGACGGAGAGCTAAGGCCGTTGCGATTCGAACCTTCGGACTTATCCATCTACCATCAGGATACCTCGCCATGGACCTTTGACTACGAAGCTTGTCTGTCTTAATTCCGATCCATCCCTGCGATACGAGTTCAGAGTGTCGGTCTGGCACGTGCATTGATCGTTAGTAAGATCAGCTCTTACACCGAGTTCGCTCAGTTCACGAGAGATGAGCGCTCCTAAATCAAGGTGAGAGCTAGCCGAAACAGTCCTAAAAGCCGAGTCACCATACTTCTTGGCAACCTCAGCTTTGGACGGACCCTCAAATTCATAGCATTCGACGCAAATATGAGGTCCGACAGCGGCCTCAACGTCGGCCGATGGATCGCCCACAAGCTCCCTTATCGCCTTCACCGCCTCTGCCAGAATGCCGCCGACGATACCCTTCCAGCCACAATGGGCAATTCCTACTGCCCCTGTGGCGGAAAATGCGACCGGTACGCAGTCCGCAGTGAGTACAGCCAGGGCGAAACTGTCCAGGTCGGTAATCAACCCATCGGCTTCGACTGGACCAACGATCCGATCCCGCTCCACTTTGCGTACTTCATTAGAGTGGTACTGGTAGGGACGCACCAGTGCCTCGATTCCGACACCGATTCCAGTAACTTGAGCTATCAGCTTATCGTCGAAGCACAATCCTGCTGGCCAAAGCTCTCTTTTCGGAGTAGGCGTCGAGTTGTCTAAGAAAAATACCGACGCCTGCTGGTTAGAGAAATCGTAACGCCATGCCACTTTCGCCGAGCTACCTCAAGAACGAAGGCACGTCGTCATCGTCATCGGGGTCAGTGTCAGCAACACCTATCGGTATCGGACTCTGGTCAGCCTTCTTCTCGGATCGCAATGCCTGCGATTGCGAAGTAGCCGGCGAAGTCTTGTGCTGGAACTTCGGCCGATGTCCGTCTTTGGACGCTCCGTTATTCAGTCCAGCGATCTCCAAGTCTTTCCACTCTTCGAATCCGGCGGCAATTACAGTGACCTTCACGTCGTCGCCTAGGGTCTCGTCGATAACTGAACCGAAAATAATGTTGGCGTCCACGTCCGCGGCATCGTGAATGATGCTTGCAGCCTCATTCACTTCATATAGACCAATGTCGGGACCACCAGCGATATTCAGTAGCACTCCCCGTGCGCCCTCAATGGAGGCTTCCAAAAGGGGCGACGTAATGGCTGCCCTGGCCGCATTGAGCGCCCTGGCTTCTCCAGAGGCCCGACCGATGCCCATAATCGCAGAGCCGGCGCCAGCCATAACCGTCCTCACGTCAGCAAAGTCAGTATTTATCAGTCCCGGGGTCGTTATAAGTTCGGTAATCCCCTGCACCCCTTGCAGAAGTACGTCATCGGCGAGCTTGAATGCTTGCAGCATCGAAGTCTTTTCAGTGGAAACTGATAGGAGACGCTCGTTGGGAATAACGATCAGCGTGTCGACCTTCTCCTTCAACAGCTGGATGCCCTCTTGCGCCTGGACGGACCTTCTCTTGCCTTCAAAGTCGAAGGGTCTAGTTACTACTCCAATAGTCAGCGCCCCAAGTGCTCGCGCAATCTCAGCGATAACCGGAGCACCTCCGGTTCCGGTGCCTCCGCCTTCACCTGCGGTAATAAAGACCATATCCGCGCCGCGAATGGCCTCTTCGATCTCTCCGGCATGGTCTTCGGCGGCTTGCTTGCCAACCAAGGGTGCACTACCTGCACCTAAACCTTTTGTGAGTTGACGGCCTATGTCAAGCCTGACATCCGCCTCACTCATCAGCAGTGCTTGGGCATCGGTATTGACAGCGATGAACTCAACTCCCTTGAGTCCCGCCTCTATCATTCGGTTGATGGCATTGCCGCCACCACCTCCTATACCAATGACCTTTATCACTGCGATGTAGTTCTGAGCATCGCTCGCCATGGCCCCAGCGCCTCCAAATCCGTTAAACTATGCGTCGAACCCGAGCGACTCCGCCGGTCTCGATGGGTCACACGTTCGGTGTCTTGTAGATACTACTCAGCTAGCGACCCAGGATTAGCGTACTTGGTGCCCGAAATCAAAAGCTATTTCAATTCACAGCCAATATCTCGGCAGGAAGCATAAATGACAGAAATGGGATTTCAATTAAATTGCCCAAAAGCTACTTCGGCTGCTAAGAGTAACTTCATCTGAGCACCGAAATTCTCTCAGGATGAAGAAAAAAGAACAAGGCTGGTTTATCAAAGAAACACCGCATACTCTTCGAGACTGAAACCAACGAGGATCACCTCGGGGCGCAACACCTCTCCCGTCTTTTCTAGGACCCTGGTCTTGACGCTCGCCATCACCGCCAATACATCCCTCGACGAGCCACCCTTCTCTAGCTGTATGAAGTTGGAATGTCGAGTGGATACTTCCGCCTTACCGACCCTCAAGCCCTTTAGCCCGGCACTTTCTATAAGCGCAGCCGCTGGCACAGATGCGGGATTTTTAAAGACCGATCCCGAGTTCTGTCCTCCGGGCTGGTTTGCCCGTCGCCAAGCGACTATCTCTGATAGCTTCTCTTTGCACACCTTGGGGTCGCCTTGAGAGACCGAGACCTTAGCAGCTAGCACTATCTGGAACCTCGAAAGGCCAGAGTGTCGGTAGCTGAATTCCAATTCAGAAGGTCCTAAAACTTTAAGTTCGAGACTTCGCAGATCAAATATGCTCGCTCCATTTATCGTCTTCTCGATGCTAGAACCATGGCCGCCAGCATTCATCTTGACGGCACCACCCATAGTTCCCGGGACACCTACCGCCCACTCAAATCCCGAGAGCCCCAAGGCCGCCAGCCTCCGTGAGGCTATCGGGAGGTCCATTCCTCCGGGAATCAAGCAAAGCTCTTCGCTGGTCTCAAATTCACCAAAGCCATTAGAGAGCTTGAGAACGAGACCATTAAAGCCGTTGTCAGACACCAGAAGGTTTGACCCATTTCCAAGGATCAGCAGTTCCGGTATGGCGACCTTTCGCAAAGCCATAGCCAGTTCTTCAATCTCAGCCATCGAATTTAGAGTCAAAAAAGCCCTAGCAGGACCTCCACTGCGGTAGGTGGTGAGAGAACCAAGAGGGGCATCAAGCAGTAGACTTGGTCCTAGTAGGGCCTTGAGATCCTTCGTCCAGTCGTCACTCTTTGGCACTTTGATGCTCTTTAATTTCCCAGTAAAGCGCCGTAATATCCCCAGCACCAAGGGTAACCACTAGATCATTGGGACGCACAATCTTAGCGACGCTGTTCGCCAGCTCAGAGCGAGATGGCTGATATAGCACTCGGTCATCTCCCAGGAACTCCTTGGCCGCCTCTGCCACTGCTAGGCCGGAAATACCGGGAATCGCCGTCTCCCCCGCCGAGTAGACGTCGGTAACAATCGCAAAATCGCTACCCGCTAACGCCTTTCCGAGCTGATATGCAAGCTCCTTAGTCCGAGAGTAGCGATGGGGTTGAAATACTGCGACCACCCGCCTTCCGCCCCCTACCTGCCTAGCGGACTGAAGCGTTACAGAGATCTCCGAAGGAAGGTGTGCATAATCATCGTAAAATGGGGCTGAATTAAAGCTTCCTTTGGGCTGAAAGCGCCTGGCCACACCTGTAAAACGCGAGAGGGCAACCGCTACTGACTCCAAGGACACACCGAGGAGGCTCGCCGCAGCAAGAACTCCAGAAGCATTGAGTACGTTATGCCGACCAGGAATGGCCAATCTAAGTTGCACGAGCCGCTGTTCAGCTCTAAAGAGGGAAAATCTCGACCCGTCCTCAAAAAGCTCGAGTTCGTCGATTCTGAAGTCCGCCTTCGGAGAAAAGCCGTAGCTAAAAAATGGCGAACCCATAGCAACTCTCATCGCGCCCCCGTCGTCCGCACAGACGACAGCAGGGAGTTCTGATCCCGCAACGTAACGAGAGAAGGCGAGCTCTAAATTCTCGAGGGAACCGTAATAATCCAGATGATCGGGCTCAACGTTGGTCAATATTGCGAGATAGCAAGGAATCCTCAGGTGCGTGCCGTCACTCTCGTCCGCCTCAACGACCATGAACTCAGACGACCCAGCACGAGCACCGCTTCCCACTTCATTCAGCTCACCACCTACTACAAAGGTCGGATCCAACCCGGCTCCAAGTAGTGCGAGGCTCATCATCGATGTCGTGGTCGTTTTGCCATGAGTCCCCGATATGGTGACGACCTTCAGACCTCGACAGAGCTCCGCCAGAAGATCCGCCCTATCCATCACCTTTTTTCTGGACTCCCTTGCGCCCTTCAACTCCGGGTTAGTCTCTCTGACCGCCGAAGAATATGCGACTAAGTCTGCACTTCTAATATTTTCGACATCATGGCCAATGCTGACCTCGATACCTAGTGCGACAAGCTTCTCGATAACGACCGAAGCCTTTAGGTCGGAACCAGTGACCCTATAGCCCCGCTGGTGAAGTATCGTCGCAAGGGCACTCATCCCAGCTCCGCCAATCCCAATAATATGCACCCCGTCAGTGCTTTTAAGCTCCATCACTGACCTCGACTTTCCGGGAGATTCAAAAACGGAGCGATGACGTCTGCCGTTCGCTCGGTAGCATCCAAAACAGCGAAACCAGAGATAGCTTCGGCCATCTTCGACAAGGTCTTCGGGTCATCGACCAACTCGTTTATCGTCTCGGCCAATTTGGCCGGATCTACCTCTACCTGGTCTATCACAAGAGCCCCGCCTTTCTGCACTATTGCCTTGGCATTTTGCAGCTGGTGATCATCTGGCGCATTTGGAAGAGGAACAAAGATAGCCGGAGTTCCGAATGCAGCTAGTTCTGCAATGGTCGAGGCACCGGAACGACAGATAACGAGATCAGCGGCGTAGATCAGCCGGTAAAGCTCGGGATCATAAGCTTGGAGCTGGTAGCCAGGGCCAAGGAGGTCTGCCCCCTCTGCGGCTAAATGGGACTTGTCGAAATCTCGCTCGCCCGAAATGTGCACGACGGAGATCCCCTTTTTAAGCATGGGCACCAGGGAGACCATCAGCTCATTCAGAAAGGCCGCTCCGAGTGAACCGCCAAAACAAAGAACTACAAAGTCCTCGACGCCAAGTCCCAAAGTGGCCTTCACCTCCAACCTTGAAGGTGTCTGGCTCGAAGATAACTGGGCGGCCTGCTTGCGCAGAGGATTGCCGATTACTACCGGCTTATTAGATCCGGTCTCTTTGGCAAAAAAAGGTGGCACGCACAGTGCCTGGGAAAAATTGGCGACGATTCTATTAGCCATTCCGAGCACGGCATTTTGTTCAATTGTGACTACTTGAGCGCCTTCAAATCGACCTAGTAGCGCTGGCAGCACCGAATAATAGCCCCCAAAGGAGATCACCACCTTGGGTCTCAGGGCCATTAAGGTAGGGAATATCTCGATCGTTGCTATCAGATTGGACCAGATCGACCTGACAACTCCCCATGGACTCTTCCTTGGGATACCTCGACCCTTGAACTTTATTATCCGGTACCCGCTCCCAGCAAAAATCGAATCCTCAAGTCCTCTTCCTGAACCAACAAACGCTATCGCCGACTTAGCGACACCCCTACTTGACAGTTCGTCTGCAAGTGCTATAGCAGGCAGCATATGTCCAGCGGTGCCACCAGCGGCGATCACCACATCCGCTTGGCTCACCTACGGCTCTCGGTATGATAACCCTCTGGAGAGTAGGAAACTTCTCGCAACCGACTCCTCCTTCCACTAGATCTGTCACCATCTTTAACTCTAAGAGGTCCTGAGCGACGACCACCCTTGCTGGATTTCTCGCCTTGACCGGAACGACCCGCAGTAAAAACCGACCTCGCCTTACGATCCTTCAGCGACGACATGACCCTCGCTATGAGATGGTCGAATGGGCCAACCGAACGTGATCTTCGACTCGCCATCCGATAACTGCCGACGTTCGAGTCCGAATCCAAAACGGCGAATTCAACCTTCGAGTTACGCAAAGTAGCCCGAACTAGCCCCAAAGCACACATCACAACTATCGTCGACGAACCTCCCGAAGAGATCAAGGGTAACGGAACCCCGGTAACGGGTAGAATTCCTTCCACCGCTCCAATATTCAATATCGCCTGACCACCTATCCAGCATGCGATCGAGCCAACAAAGATGCCATCGAAGCTCACAGCAGCACGAGATGCGATCCGTAAGAGCGTGACGACCAATAGTGCCATTTGTAGAACCAGTACAAATGATCCGATCAACCCAAGTTGTTGGGCGACAACAGCAAATATGAAGTCTGAGCTGGCATTTGGAAGGTAGCCCCAAATAGCCTGGCCGGCGCCTAGCCCGGTACCAAAGATATGCCCTGATGCGAAGGCCGCTAGAGACTGTACTTCTTGATAGCTAGCTCCGGTCCTTTGCGCCCAAGGATGCAAGAAGGACATCAGTCTCTGAGCACGATACGACTTCCCGAAGGCGAAATAGACACCCGCCATTGATCCTAGGACTGCGATCACGAACAGCTGTTTCTTAGGTATACCCGCGAGGGCTAATGACCCAAAGGCAATCAACGCCACCACCATTGTCGTTCCCATATCGGGTTCCGCCATGACCAAAAGGACAATGACCCCGAGGATGATCAGCACCGGAAGGGTTGATTCTCTAAAATTAAAACTCCTGCGCTTTGAGGAGAGGACTTTGGCCACAAAGAGGGCAAGTGCTAGCTTGACAAATTCTGAAGGTTGGAATTGAAATGGACCAATTGGGATCCAGCGTCGAGCACCAAGGACGGAACGCCCGAGGCCCGGAAGAAGGACTACCATAAGCGCCAAGATCGAAACTAGCAGAATAGGAACCGTCCAATTTCCGATCTGCGACGGTATCAATCTCGATGCAACGCTGAAGGCGACCCACCCTAGCACGATCCAGATCATCCCCTTGATAAAAAGTGAAAGTGGCGAGGAGTGCAGAAGTATGCTCGTCGTGTATGTCGTAGAAAAAAGCATTATCGCCCCAAATAGGCTGAGAAATGCTATCTGCCAGAACATTGATCGATAAAGATCCTCAGCGTCTGCATTTTTGCCAAAATACTTTTTCACTAGTTCCATGCGTCACCCCTCAAACGAATTGACCAGCCCTCTAACGCAATCTTTAAAATCAAGACCTCTTTGTTCATACCCCGAATACCAATCAAAAGACGTCGCCCCAGGGGATAAAATCACATCACACACTTTGTCGCTCAGCGCATACGCGCTACGAACCGCCTCCGCCATGGATGCAGCCCGAACGATCTTTGAAGAATCAAGCACCCCAGCAAAAAGTCCGGCCAATTCATCCGCCGACTCTCCGATGACGACGACTCCCGCCAGTTTCTCCCATTGGCTCAAAAGTGGCTCAAAATCAAGCCCCTTGTTCCGCCCACCGGCTATCAACACACATCGACCCAAACCCGAAAGCCCAGCTACCACCGAAGCGGGGGTTGTCGCTTTGGAATCATTGATGAATCTCATTCCTCGAAATTCACAGGCGACCTCCATCCTGTGCTCTAGCCCGGCAAACTCGCTGCAAGCGTACCCAATCGCATCCAGGGAGGCCCCGGCAGAAACAGCGCATGCCGAAGCGGCTAAAAAGTTCAAGATGTCGTGTGGCAAAGCCTTCTTCAGATCAGATTTAGCGGCAATCACGCCAATAGGCGAGATCAGCTCAGTATCTGAGGCAAAGAAGTCGCCCGACCCGCTTCCGAAAGTAAAGGTGTGGAAGGTTCCACGTGTGGGTCTCCAAGCGAAATCGAAGGGCATAATCCCAAAAGAGTCGGGGCCAAGGTTTTCAAGGATCCGAAGCTTGGCTTCAAGGTATTTTTGAAAACCGCCGTGCCAATCGAGATGGTCGGGGGTCACATTTACGATCGCCGCTACATTGGGAGCAAATTCACTTATGGTACTCAATTGAAACGAACTGGCTTCAACCACCGCCCAACCCTGCACACCAGCTAGCGACACCAATGGGGTTCCATAGTTCCCGCATGGTGTGGAGTTGAGCGAACTCTGATTTAGCATCGCAGAGACGAGGCTCGTGACTGTTGTCTTGCCATTGGTTCCCGTTATCGCGACAACGCTTAGATCAGTCATCCTCCATCCGAGTTCTAGCTCAGAGATAACTGGGGCATTGAAATATCGAAATGCAATATGGCTTGGTCGTACACCGGGCGAAACGACGACCAATGCTGGCCAGTTTGCATCGAGAGCTTGGCGGATCTCTTCGCTACGAAACACTCCCAATGCTGAGTGACTTTTCGCCAATTCCCTTAGTGTCGAATTGCCGGAATCTTCAATAACGATTACTTCCGAACCGAGGTCCTCAAGAGCCTGGTGCGCCGCCTGGCCCGACACACCGTAGCCAACAATTACCACCTTGCCGAGATCGAGTGACGAGCCCCTCACTTGACAACCGTACCCAAGGAGACAAAGTCGGCATAGAAAACTCCGACACCTAATGCGGTAAAGATCCCAGCAAGTATCCAGAAGCGAATTATCACCGTGGTCTCAGGCCAACCCAGCAGTTCAAAGTGGTGATGGATGGGTGCCATCTTAAAGATTCGTCGGTGAAAGACCCTGAAACTGAAGACCTGAAGTATCACCGACATCGTTTCAATAACAAACAGGCCACCGAGGATGAGGAGGAGGAAATCCAAATTCATTAGCAGGCATAGCGCCCCGAGCCCCGCACCTATTGCCAAAGACCCAACGTCTCCCATGAAGATCTTCGCAGGTGGAGCATTGAACCAAAGAAATGCAGTCAATGCGCCGGTCATCGACGCTGCTATTACGGCAAAATCTAGCGCATCTTTAATGCCATAAAGGCTCGCATGCCGGAACTGCCAGTAGGCGATGAGCCCAAGTACTCCGAAGGTGAAGATCGAAGAACCGGTGGCGAGTCCATCAAGTCCATCGGTAAGGTTAACCGCATTTGACGAACCGACCACAACCAGCACCGCAAAGACGATCCAACCTACGGAACCTAGATGGAGAGTAGCGCTTCCAGCCCTGACCAGGCTGACCTCAGAACCGTGACCAGCCCAAAACCTAGCAAGTAGGGCAAAGACCAGGGCTACTGCAAACTGACCAGAGATCTTCTTGGACTTAGAAAGCCCGAGATTCCGGTTCATCTTGACCTTTGAGTAGTCGTCCCAGAATCCCACGAGTCCGGTTCCAAATATTACTGCGATTACCAGGATCCCTTGACGCGAAAAGCCCACGCCAAGGTTGGCATGAGCGACTACGTAGCCGAGTACTACCGCCGAGATGATAGCGATACCACCCATGGTGGGAGTGCCAGCCTTGACGATGTGCCTCTTCGGACCTTCTTCTCTAATCTGTTGACCGATGCCACGTCTGGAAAGTCGAACCACCAGCATCGCAGTAAGAGCGGCAGAGACGATAATGGCAAAGATCGACGAAATCAGTACAGCTATCAATTAGGAGACCAACCGAACTTAGATTTTAGAATCTGCCGGGCCACCTCGTGGTCATCGAAGTGAGCCTCCTTACCCTGACTCCTTTGAGTAGTCTCGTGTCCTTTGCCTGCGATCAAAACAAGGTCACCTTCTTCGGCCATGTTGATCGCTAGCTCTATTGCGCGCTTCCGATCGAGCTCAAGTATCACCTCAGAGCCGACAGCAGTACCGCTAAGAACTTCTCTCGCAATCTCCGCGGGGTCTTCATCGCGCGAATTATCCGAAGTAACTACGGTCGCGTCGGCTAGCGCTGAAGCGACGGATCCCATTTTTGGTCTCTTCTGCTTATCACGCTCACCGCCGCATCCAAACACCACGATGACTCTCTTGGGGTCCAAAGTTCTACAAGCCAGCAACGCCGCTTCCAATGCCGCTGGCGTATGGGCATAATCGACGAAGACCGCTACCGGTAGATCGTTTGCTATCAACTCCATGCGTCCATTTGGAGTACCTACCAGGGGCACCACTTCTGACAACGTCGACTCATCCCATCCCAAGGCCACCAAGGTTGTCAAGACTCCCAGGATGTTGTAGACGTTGTGCACCCCATTGAGCGGGGAAGATATGAGATGTCCTCTCCAGGTAAACCTGATCCCAGACGCATCTAGTTCGAGATTCTTGGTATCGCTAATTGAGTATGGAATCAAATCGCCTCGGGTGTCCAAAAGCACCTGACCATAGGGGTCGTCCTTATTTACTATTCCTAACTCTGATCTTGCTGAATCGAAGAGCATCGCCTTGGCCCTGAAATAGGTCTCCATATCGTGATGGAAATCCAAGTGGTCCTGGCTTAAGTTCGTGAAAAGCGCCGCTTCGAAGGAGACTCCGTCGACCCTGTGCATTACCAGTGAGTGCGAAGAGACTTCCATCGCTACAGCGTCGTCCCCGGCATCTTTGAACTCTCTTAGCTTACGTTGAAGCTCCGGTGCCTCCGGGGTCGTCAGTCTTCCCCAAAGCGTCCCGAGGGCGTCAGTCTTGACCCCGAGTGAGCGCAAGATAGAGCTGAGCATATGGACGCTCGTCGTCTTACCGTTGGTGCCGGTAACTCCGAGGACCGTCAATTCCTCTGATGGCCTCCGCCAGAGGGTCGCAGAGAGCAACGCAAGCTGGGCTCGAGGATTGCCCTTGGAAAGTATCACCTGCGGAATCTCGGACTCTACATGATGTTGTACGAACGCTACCGGAGCACCTCGATCGCAGGCGTCTTTCACGTAGTCATGCCCATCAAAGTGGCTACCCGCCAATGCAAAAAATGCGCTCTGCTGATCAGTCTCCCGGTGGTCCATCACTAACGAAGTGACCTCGGTACTGTTGATCGAATCGTTCGGGTCTACCAAGACGTATTCCTCTAGCGCCCCTATGAGTTCAGTTAACCTCAAATGCCTACCCCAACGATTGCAATTGGCCCTCAAGCTATTCCGCTGACATCTGGCTTCTCGAATTGGGCTCATTACGGGATGGGTGCAGCTGATCAAGCTTCACCTACCGATCCGAACCTTGAACCGAGTTGCCCTAGTCATAGAGATCGTAGTTGGGGATGAGCTTGGAGAGGTATTCCCCGTCGTCTTGGTGCCCCTGGAAGAGCTCAAGACGAAAGTCGGCGTCATCGGTGCCTTTGATGGCTGGGTCACTACTTTCGATACGACCTTGAGCGTGTTCTTTAGCGTCTTTGCATTATTTGATGCAGCCACCTGCGCCGCCGACAATATCTCACCAGTGGGGGTTATGTGGTACTTGGCCAAGGCGTAGGACATTATCTGTGAAAATACTGGGGCAGCTACCTCTCCACCATATATTTGTGTCGGCTGGTCGAGCATCACTATTGCCGAAAGTACCGGGTGGGAAGCCGGGGCAAAACCTACGAAAGTGGCCCAAAAAGCTCCCGGTTGATAACCAGGTCTATTCGGATAGGGCTTCTGGGAAGTGCCAGTCTTTCCAGCCACCCGATAACCCGGGATCGCAGCGGATGGCGCCGTGCCCATTGCGCCTACAGCATTTTCGAGAAGACTTCTCATAGTCTTAGCGATTGGCGCAGAAACGATCCTCTTTGATTGGGGATAGTCGGGCTTGATCGTCTGCCCAGAGGGAGTAGTAATAGTCTTCACCAGCTTGGGCGAGGTCATGACTCCCCCGTTCGCAACCGAGTTGTAAGCGTCTAAAACCTGGAGCGGGGTCAGGGCCTCATCCTGCCCGATCGGCACCGAGCCGATAGCGGTACCCGACCACCTGCTTAGCGGGTCAAGAAATCCCTGCGACTCGCCGGGAAAGTTAAGTCCTGTCGGCAAGCCCCAGCCAAATCTTTGCATCGAAGCCGTTATCGTCCGCTTTCCGAGCATCTTCGCCACCTCGATGGTGCCGATATTAGAACTCTGTCCCAGGATCTGTCCCGGCGTGAGCTGCTCCGTCGGGTGAACTTCAGCGTCATGGAACAGCGATCCGTCGATCAACATGTGATCTGGGACGGTCAATACCGTCGAAGGCGTGATTACCTTCTTCTCGAGCGCAGCGGTAAAGGTTGCTAACTTTGCTACCGATCCCGGCTCGTAGACGGTCGTAACCGCCAGGTTGGACGGTGCTTCCTCAGGAAGTGCCCTCGAAGAACCGACAGGAATGGCGACGTTGGCTTGATTACTTTGGCCCTTCGGCGCTGGCGCCGCTATGTTCGCCATAGCCAAAATATCCCCCGTCTTCACATCCATCACAACTGCGGTTCCCGATATCGCCTTAGTCGCTTGTATCTGCGCCGCTAGTGCATGTTCTGCCACGTATTGTAGGCTCGAGTCGATGGTCAGTTCGATATTGTCCCCGGCCCTAGGGGCTTTGTACTGAGTAACCCCGTCCGGCAGTGCAAGTCCAGCAACCGAAACTTTCATCGCTTCAGATCCAGACCTCCCCGCCAAGATTGAGTTGTACTGGTATTCAAGTCCAGAAACGCCCGAACCAAAGGAGTTCGTCTGCCCAATGACTGGCGACAGAAGTGGACCAGCGGGATATACCCTTTTCATTTCGGAAATTAACGACACCCCATTCAGCTTCCCCGAATTGATCTGGCTTTGAACCAGTGTGGCCTCGCTGGTTGGTATCAGCCTCGCTAGGTAGGCGAACTGCGTCGGTTGAAGCAACGAGGTCCGTATCGAGAGGTCGGACATACCAAGATCCGCAGCCAGCAAGTTGGCCTCCGCCACCGGGTCAGTGACTAAGAGTGGATCTGCAACCACGCTCTTTCTGGGGACACTTAAGGCCAAAGGGTCTCCGTTCGAATCGGTAATGGTTCCCCTAGCTGCCGGTATGGCGAATGAAGCATAGCTTTCGGACTGGGCCATATTGGAGTAGTGGACCGATGGACTTAATACGATCTCGTAGAGCCTCGCGGTCAGTAATGCTGATATCAGGATGAAGACGGCTACAAAAACGTTCAACCTTGCTTTGGGTAGTGTCCAGTGCCGTTTGTCCCTCGAATACGCCCGCCGCTCAGCCATGGCTAGGAACACCGCTAGGAGGCAGTTGGGTTGCGTCCGATCCCGCTGGCAAGGGAAGCTGGGTTTCGGCGACCGGAGCAGGAAGGATTAATACCTTCGTCGCAGAAGCCGCACCAGAACCGGCCTTCACGCTGAGCGTGTTTGGGAAGACCATACCGAGCTTTGATGACGCATAGCCAACTATTCGACTCGGAGACTCAAGACTCGAAGACTCAAGTAGCAGCTGTTCGTGAGCAGTCTGCGCAGTTGCGGTCGCCTGTTCTGTAGCGATCAATTGCATCTGGTAAGTCGCCATCTCCGAGCGAGCCCACACGGTGGCCAAGAGTCCGCCACCTATAAGCACCAATAAAAGAGCAGGCAGAATACGCCGAGGGATCGAGATCGAGTGCTTTGATGTAACAAGAACCCTAAGATCGGGCTTTTTTGTAGTCTCTCTAGTAGGCGGAACGAAAGGGTAGGCCCTTTCGAACTCCGGATCGTAACTAGCCTCTCTAAGCGCGTTCCATGGAGCGTATGCCACTATTCACCTCCGGTGATCTGAAAAGCCCTCAGCCGAGCGCTCCTCGATCGAATATTCGTCTCCGTCTCACTCTTTTTTGGGAGCTTTGCTCCTCTGGTCAGCACCACGCCCCTAGATATCGCACCGCAGACGCAGCCGAGCGCCTTTGGACAACGGCACCCACCAGTAGATGCTTCTAAAAATCGGTCTTTGACAACCCTGTCCTCTCCCGAGTGATAGGAGAGGACAACTATTACGCCACCCGGCATGACTAGGTCTAAGGCCTGAGCAAGTAGCGAATCGAGTTCGTTCTCCTCGTCGTTCACCTCTATTCGAAGGGCTTGAAAGATCCTCGTCGCAGGGTGGATGTGGCCCTTTCGAAAATGAAAAGGAACGGCCTTTTCCACCAATTCTGCGAGCTGAGCGGTCGTGTCAATGGGTCTATTTCTGATAATCGACTCGGAGATCCGCTTGGCGTGCGGCTCGTCTTGGGAGTAAAACAGCTTCACCAGTTCCTCGAAGGGAGCCCCGTTGACAATCTCACTAGCGGTAAGGCTCGATCCCGAGGGTCCCATTCGCATATCCAATGGCCCATCTGCTCGTATCGAGAATCCTCTTTCGGGATCGTCGAACTGCATGGAGGAGACACCGAGGTCTGCAAACACCGCCGATACTCCTGCCTCGGCAGCGGGAAAACCTTCCTGCTCAAGCCTGCCAATCTCGGCACTAAGGCCAGAAAACTTAGATAGCACTAGCCGATAACGTCCGGCAAATGGTGCTAGGCATCTTTCGGCGATTTCGAGGGCTCTCGAGTCACGGTCCATACCGAGTATCTGAGATCCTTCAATCGACTCCAATATCGCCGATGAATGTCCACCAAGTCCAACCGTGGCATCGACCACTAGACCTAAAGGTGCGCTGGAGATGTAGCTGAGCACCTCTTCGACCATCACAGGCGAGTGAGTGAATGAAGGACTCACTGGCTCATTGGTCAATTCTGGGCGCTCATCTTCTGGTGTTTCCATCAGCCCTTCTCCGCCTGATAACGCGACCAGATCACGGGATCCCAAAGCTCGACCGTCCCAACCGCTCCGTGCACGGAAACTTCCTTGTTCAGCGACGCGTAGCGCCTCAGATTTGCCGGTATTGCAAAGCGACCCAGTTTGTCAATCTCGCACTCGAATGCTTCTCTGGCCCAGGAACGCAGGGAACGCCTAGTCGTGTCGTCCGCCCACTGGTCATTGTTGATATTTGATGCGAATCCGAAAAAGTCCTCTGGAAGCCACACCGCCAAGCAGGGGTCTCCGAACTGGGATTGAGCCACGAAACAGCGGTCTATAAAATGCACACGGAACTTCGCCGGAAGGGTGATTCTCCCCTTCACGTCGAGGCTGTGCTCGAAAGCACCAAAAAACCTCGCTTCGAACTCCTGGCTAGACCACAACTTTGCCCACTCGCCTCTTTAGATTCCGCCACCAAACTTGCCGCAAAACCCAAGTCGTCCACATCCATATGGACTCTTAAGGGCTTCCAATCCCCACTTCCATCCACAGTAACCCCTTTTAACCCACCATGCCACAATTTTTACGACTTTTTGTGGCTTCGCCACCACAAAATCGAAAACCTCCCCACGCTCAGCAACGCTTTGGACCAAATGCTCCGATCACACGGGTTGGCGATGGAGAAGCAAAGGTGTCGAGAAGCAAAAAACAAATTGTCAAACAGCTTGGATCCTGGCTCTTTTATCCCGAACTCGCGATTGATGCGTGGCTTGTTGGGCTGGGCGTTGCGTTGCTGGAGCGACCGGGGCTCAGAAACAGTTAGCTAATTCTTGAGCAATTCTCAACAATAATATCTATAATATATAAGTGTGAGTTCACTTGTGTCGATCGGCACCGCTGCTAAAGAGTTAGGCGTTCATCCGGCCACCCTTCGACGCTGGGAAGAAGAAGGCAAGATTGATCCTCCTGAAAGAACCACTGGCGGGGATCGTCGGTACGATTTGGCAAAACTGCGCCATCTGGCCCCTCACCAAGCACCATCATCCAGAACAACTCTGGCCTACGCTAGGGTATCGACCACC
>JABEUM010000157.1 GCA_013044475.1 Acidimicrobiaceae bacterium
GGCCTCAATGCTAACCGCTCGGCTAATGGAAACATGGGCACACGGAATAGACATCCGAGACTCATTGGGATTAGCCCCAAACGATTCAAGGCGACTGGCACACGTCTGTTTTCTAGGGTATAGAACCAGGGCATTCAGCTTCACCAACAGGGGACTCGCTCCTCCAGAAAACGACGTGTTCATCGAGTTAAAACACCAGCAGGGCCTGCTCAGTTACGGAAATCCAAATGCAGATAATAGAATCTCAGGGACGTCGTTGGACTTTGCTTTGGTTGTCACCCAGCGCCGACACCTCCTCGACACCTCCTTGGTGGTCGAGGGGAAAGATGCATTGGAATGGATGCAAATCTCCCAAGCCTTCGCCGGACCCCCCGGCCCCGGGCGGCAACCCGGATAGCCAAAAGAATCTAGTCTCCAGAATTAATTACAGCAGTTCACATTTTCAACCTAGGAATTGTCGTTCGTATATCATCTAACTTAACTTAGAAAACCACCTAAAGTGAGTTTTTAATTGGCCGACCAGCTAGATCTAGTCTCAATTATCCAAAGGGCAAAATCCGGGGACGAGGCCGCCATGGAAGAGATCTTCCGGCACTTTGCGCCGCCACTGCTGAGATACCTCAAGGGGCGAAGGGTGATAGACCCAGAGGATATCGCTTCTGACACCTGGTTGAGCGTGGTTAGTTCCCTCTCAAAGTTCCAAGGCGATGGAAGCGACTTTCGAGCTTGGATATTCTCCACGGCCAGGCGTAGGATAATCGATAGTGCCAGGCGAGCTAGCGTACGACCCAAGTTGGAGCAGATCACCGAAGCCGAATCGGCGGCGCAGCCGAGCGACCCGAGCTTTTCCCCAGGAGCACGTTCAGAGGCCGACCAAGCGGTGGCGGCATTGGTGGAGTGCCTGACCGACGAACAGCGGGACGTGGTGCTACTCCGGGTCCTCGGGGGTTTCAGCGCTCTGGAAGTGGCGAAGATCGTAGGAAGGTCAGAAGGAGCTATCAGAGTGATTCAACATAGGGCAATGAAAAAGATGGCCGAAAATATTTCCGACACGAATGTAACGTTCGACGACATTACTGCGTTTCCATTAACGAAATGATCGAAGAACCCTTTAGCGAAGAGATCATAGAAGCACTTCTCGGTGGCGTATCGAATGTCGAAGCACTGCCGCCTGGACTGCGTAGGATTAGCGAACTGGTTTCAGCTGCTAATGCTCCAGCTGCTATGACCGAACTTGCGATGGAGGATACTGTGATGTCCGCCTACCGCAACGCTTGGGCTACTTCAGATCTAGGGGAAATACCCGAAAGGAAACGATCTATGATTTCTAAGTTCCTAAGCGCCAAGGTCGCACTAGCTGGGCTAGCCATTGCCCTGACCGGAGGCACCGCCGCCGCTTTAACCGGCGTATTACCCGTCTCGTTCAATAAGAGCACTAACCCCTCGGTATCGTTAGCGCCCACAAGCCACCAGGATTCGACCAACTCTCAGGTGGGCTCGGACACAAAGACAACCGATGGAGGCTCAGTTGCGGGCGACTCTACCTCATCTACCGCTCTAAATCAGGGCTTAGCAAGCGGAAAGAGTCTGTGGGGTTTGTGCAACGCATACTCGCACGCTTTTGCCTCTACGACTACCACCGGAGCATCCGGGTCGCTATCTGCGACGGGTGACAATCCTTCGACCGCCACTGCCTTTGTTGAGCTTGGCGCTCTAGCAAAGTCCAAGGGTGATACGATAGCACAGCTCTGTGCGACTGCTGTTCAACCTTCGATGACCTCATCTAACAGGCCTTCTGGAATGGGCAATTCATCGGGTATGTCAGGGAATACATCGTCTGGTGGATCAGGACAAAATAGCCAAATTGAGTTCCCGCCAACTTCGAGTAGAGGCATGAGCCAGAACGCTCCGGGGAAGTCCCTAATGCCTAGTAAGTCTTCAAGATCTAGCTCAGCTAGCTGAGCTAGACGGTAAGTCTGGTATTCACTTTTTCAACTCGGAGGGCTTCAAAAAGAAGCCCTCCGAGTTTGCCATTTAAACCCGCCATTGAATATCGAACTCGGCGTGAAGCCACTGCTCCCGAGCAACCCTGATCCGCTAATTCTTCGATGCCAGAAGCAATTCCGTTCCGACCAGCTTTGGCAGTGATAAAACAATCCGCCTGCTCGATAGCATCAAGGGCTCTTTAGAACGGATCTGGCCCGGTACCAACTCTGACTCTCAGAGCGGTACCGGGCCAGAAAATCGAATCGATCCTTGGTTAAGCTTCCGCCGAAGCGAGTGCCAACTCTTCTTCGCTGACGAACCGTTCGTGGGCGGGTGCCATCTTGAAATAGTCCCTACCCTTTGCCCAGTAGATCGCAATGGGTATGAAGCCAATTGCCAAAGCGCCGAGTCCAACACCTAGGGTTGTTCCGTTCAAACCTGGAATGCTCTTGATGAACATCACCACCATGAATACCGCACCCACTAGCGGCCACAGGCCCATAAAGATGAAATTCCCAATGGACTTAAAGAGCTGCTTGCGATATAACACGACTACCGCAAAACCGGCGAGGGCGTAGTAAACGGCTATCTGTAGACCAATTGCGGATATTGCATCGGTCATGATCGTCGACAGACTGCCGATGTAGTTCGATCCAATGAACAGTCCGAGAGATATCACGGCGACTACTATCGTCGCAACCGCTGGGGTCTTGTACTTCGGATGAACCGTCCCAAGTACCCTAGGAAGCGTACCGTCTCTTCCCATAGCAAAGAGCGTCCTGGTAACCTGGATGATCGTAGTCTCAAGGGTTGCGACCGTAGAGAGCACGACGGCGACGACGATAAGCCGGCCACCAAACCCGTGCCAAACTGTCTGGCCCAAGATATCGAGAACGTCTCCCGCGTTATTAGAGATCTGCTTGGAGGTTAGAACCATGTTGGTTCCGATAGTGAAGACTTCGAACAGCGCAAAGACAACCAGAACACCGATAATTCCACCGATTCCAGGAGTGACCTTTGCCCCTTTAGTCTCTTCATTGAGGTTAGCGGTCACGTCCCAACCCCAGTAGTAAAAGGCTGCCAGGAGCGCACCGGCGAAAAATCCCGTAGATCCCCCGAAGACCGTTGGCGAGAGCCAATGCCATGAGAAGGTATGGGCGTCGTGCCCGTGAAGTAGCATCAAGACTGCAAAGAGCACCAAAAGAGCTAGTTCAATGGTCGACATAATGACCTGGACTGTTGCGGTGACCGTCACCCCCACAATTACCGCCAACACCATTAGCGCGAAAAACACCGATCCGAAGATCGTGACCGCAGTTACGTTGTTGGCGAGTGAACTCGAAAAGAGCCCGAGGGTTACCGAACCGGCGGGAAACGAACCGGCGACCATGAAGATAAGCGCCGAGACCACTAACGCCCAGCCAGCGATATAACCGAGTACCGGGTGTAGCGCTCTTCGCACCCAACTATAGCTCGCCCCAGAATTTGCCTCTACACGTCCTAGATAGTTGAAGGCCCATACAATTCCAAACATCGCAATGCCACAATATAAAAGTGCCGCCGGTCCACCAAAAGCCACCGCTCCATAAAGAGCCGCCGTGGTGGCGGCTATCGAATAGGCGGGAGCTACCCCAGCAACGCCCATAACCGCAGACTCGAATAGGGACAATGCCCCCGTTTTGAGCTTGCTCTCGCCAGACACAATGGAACCACTGCCTCCATCGTTTGAATCCAACTTCTCCCCCTTTTCATGTGAATTACGCCACAATTTCAACTGATTATAAGCTTCATTGGCCTTTTCCGCTACGGATTTCGAAATAAGTTAACATTTTTAGAACAGGATCTTTAGATGAAGCATTTTTTCTAAACTTGTATGCATGAATTGCATAACATAAAAGGGGCCTTCCCGGAGGAAAGGCCCCTTTGAACAGGACATATAACACAATATTTGCTAAGGCAGTTACAGAAAATTATTTACCTTCGAGCAGCTCACTGCCTTTAGCTGCATAATGTTCATTTAGGTATTTCTCGCCTTCATCGCAAAGGATTGTTACGACCGTTGCCCCAGCGGGAAGGCTCGCTCTCACCTTCCTTGCAACGACTAAGTTTGCACCCGAAGACGGTCCGACAAACATTCCGTGCTCCTTAGCCAGCCACCTCATCTCCGCTATCGATTCCTCGCTGCCCACCGGCACCATTTGGTCGACGATATGGCCATGACGAGCAAATATCCCCGGCACGAATCCGTCAGAGATACCCTCGATCTGATGATGGCCAATTTCACCGCACAGGATCGTGCAGGACTCGTTTGGCTCAACGCCAATTAGCTTTACGTCTCTGTTGACCTCTCTAAATGCCTGCCCGACTCCTACCAACGTACCGCCGGTACCGACTCCCATCACAAAGGCATCAGGAAGCCTTCCTGGCGGGAGCTGCTCGAGTATCTCTGGACCTAACCAGGTTCTATTTTCTTCGACATTCCAATCCGAATCAAACTGAGAAGGGGCGAAAAAGCCAGGTTGTTCACCCAACTCTCGAGCCTTTGCCAGGGCCTGGTTGACGTGAAAGAACCCGATCTCCAAAACTTCTGCACCGAATGACTTAGAGATAGCCACTCTCGCTGATGACAACCCGCCCGGCATAACGACCAGCATCTTGTAGCCCTTGACTGCTGCTACCATGCTCATGGCATTGCCGGTGTTTCCACTGCTCGCCTCGACGATGGTCATTCCCTTTACTAATTGTCCCTCGGCCTCTGCCCTTTCGATTATGTACTTCGCGATGCGAGCCTTAATCGAACCCGATGGCTCCAGGTACTCAAGCTTGACAAAGATTCCATCTTCGATCTCGATCAAAGGCGTATCGCCGATGGCATCCAGGACGCTCAAACTTTCCGCGGCCAAAGTCGACTTCGACCCTGATCCTGCATGCGTTCCAACCATGTGACTCCCCCCAACTAAACAATCTGTAATTAAACCGTTAAAACCTGCTAAAAGATATCTGTGGAACGAGCCCCCAAATCGAGCTTAATGCGCCAAGCTACCATTGCCCGAGAAAGCCCTTTCGGGCCCTAATTGCCCTAGAACAAAACTCTTGAGGTGCTAATAGTATTGTTCTGGCCGCTCCCAGAATCGACGGATCGGAAAACATCAGAGCTGCAAAATGACGACTTTAGGTTCGCTAAAGGCATCCAACACGGAGCTCCCACCGACCCTGCCCCGCCCACTTAGCGTTCCAGAGCGCCCGCCAAATGGAAGATGCGACTCCCAAAGGTTGGTCGAAGCATTCACATTTACCCAGCCCGCATCTACTGACTCTGCGTAACTCAGTCCCCTGGCGAGGTCCGATGTAAAAACAGCAGAAGTCAGGCCGAATCCGAAACGATTAACTAACTCGATAGCCTCTTGGTCCGAAGAGATTTCCAAGATCGGCACCACCGGGCCAAAGGTCTCGGAGGACGCTATCAGCATGTCGGGGTTGACTCCATCAAGAATTGTGGCCTGTGCGTAGAGGGTGGTAGGGAATCCGCCCTCCCTCATTCCGCCCTGGACGACCCTTGCGCCCTTTGCCTTGGCGTCCTTGACATGCTCGTCGAACTTATTGGCACACGCCTCGTTGTTCAGGGGTCCCATCGTAGTCTCGGGCAAAAACGGATCGCCAAGGTGAATCGACTCTTTGGTCAATGAGACCACCATCTCTAGGAACTCTTCCTTCACGCTTCGCTGCACCAGAAAGAGCTCACCTGCGGTGCAACTCTGACCAGCGCACAAAAACGATGCGTCCATGACGGCCTTCGCTGCCTTTTCGAGGTTAGCGTCTTCAAGAACCACAAATGGGCCGTTTCCACCTAGCTCAAGAATCTGCCTCTTCCCCGCTGCCCGGTAGGCGATTTTCTCTCCGGTGGCCACCGAACCGACAAAACCGATTCCGTCTACTGAAGGATGAGCACAAAGCGCATCTCCGACCACCGCTCCAAGGCCGGTTACGAAATTAAAGACTCCATTAGGAAACCCAGCCTCGACGAAGATCTCGACCAAAAGGGCCGAGCAGGCGGCCGTTGAAGGAGCAGGAACCCATATCACCGAGTTTCCTGCTGCGAGTGCAGGAGCAAATACTTCAGCACCCATGGTATAGGGCCAGTTCCAAGGGCTTATCACGCCCACTACCCCGAGCGGAACACGATACTGCAACACTCGCCTCGTCGGGTCGATCGAATGTGGCATAGATCCACTCTGTCGCTTGGCATCCTCGGCAGCCATTGAGAAGTAGAGCACCAACTCGTCGACCTCGTCGTAAGCCTCGCTAACGAGTGGCTTACCTTGGTCATCAGAGAGTGCCCTAGCTAAGACCTCCCGCTCGGCAGCGATAAGCTGGGATGCCTTGTTCATTACTTCCGCCCGATAGAAGGGGGACGCGCTCGCCCAAGACCTAGACGCCCGTCGTGCGGCCTCCACCGCCTTGTCGATGTCGACGGAACTGCCCATGGAGACGGTGGCAATTACCTTGCCACTCGACGGACTGACAGACGGAATCCGGTCTCTCGAGTTCGACGCCTGCCATTGCCCGTCGATATAGAGACCCCAGTCTCGTGCTAGCTCATGCTGAGCGGTCACGCGTACCCCTTCCAATCAAGTTAATTACTAAATACGACTACGTCCCGAGAACCGGGGCCTTCTTGGCGGTAGGCGCTCCGTTGATCCACGACTGCACTAGCGACTGATGCGAGTTCACAAACTTCGCAGCCGCAGCTGGTCCGCTCAACTTATTAACCGCCATGTCATAGGAGACCGAGTTCTGATCCGCAGCGGTCCAATTGAAGGCTTGAATAAACTTCGCCACCGACGGTGCCGTGGTAGGAAGCTTCGAGTTCATGATCTTGTACAGATAGTACGGAGGATAGGCACAGTTAATATCGGCCGCCGGAAGTTTCGCACACGCCTGCGTGAACGGGGGCAAGGTCACCTGCGAGAACGAATAAACATGATTGAAATACTGCGGGGTGTACCAGTAGAAGATGATCGGCTTCTTTGCCTTGTAAGCCGTCTCGATCTGAGACAACTGTGCGGCTTCGGACCCAGCGTACACGACCTTCATGTTGATGCCCAGTGTTTTAACCAGAGCAGCGTCGTTTGTGACGTAGCTCGGTGCTCCATCTAGAAACTCTCCTTGAGGCGCAGTCTGTGGAGTAACGAATAGCTGCCAATCAGCCTTCACACCCTGCCAGGTAGCGAGCTCAGGATGCGACTTCAACAAGTAAGTCGGGATATACCAACCGATATTGCCGGTCGGACCTTCGAGTCCAGCGTTGATTACCTCATGATTGCCAACTACGTAGGTCTGATAGTGGTTGTAGTGGCCCCAGACTTCTAATACGGCGGAAACGCTACCAGACGCAGTTGCTGGCCATGCGGGAATCTCCGCAAGATCCAGCAGTTTTACCGGGTAGTGCAGGTCCTTTTCAATAACATACTGAGCTACCACATTGTTGGCTAGCGACCCTTCCCATGAGTTGGTCACCAGGGTGATAGTAGGCTTGGGTGCTGTCGTTGCGGTACTCGACGAAGACGACCCGCAAGCGCTTAGCAGAACCGTACCTGCCGCTATCGCCCCACCCCAGCGGACTAACCGCTTAAGTCGAAGAGCCCTAGAACTTTTTATTGACATTATTTAACTCCCCCTATGATGAATCCGGCTACCGACAGCCAAATAAATTTCAGCATCATGTATGGATTCCCTCCTTAGTAACCCTTGCGAGCTACATCTGCTAGACGATTTTCTAAAGACCCCACCCAGTCAACTCGGGATCCATCTCACCGAGTCAAAACGCCATTAGAGTGCGACCACATACCAATATCCAACCTCTCGTCCTCATGGAAAAGAACGCTGGTGAAAAGGCAACCACCTATTGCTCTCCTCAGCCCCTCCTCCCTGCCGGACGCCCCTGCGTCAAGCGATCGAAGACGATTCCTAAAACCACGATGGCCAATCCAGCGGACAGTCCTAAGCCGAACTCGTCTCGTCCTAGTCCGACAACAACGTCATAACCGAGGCCGCCAGCACCAACTAATCCGGCGACAATCACCTCAGCCAAAACCAACATGATCGTCTGATTGATAGCGAGAATGATCGTCGAGCGGGCAGCTGGCAACTCTACTTTCCTGAGCATCTGAAGGCGAGTAGCTCCGAAGGAATTTCCAGCCTCGATCATGTCAACCTTGATCTGCCTTAGGCCAAGATTGGTCAACCTAACAGCAGGTGCGAGCGCGTATACGAACGAAGCAGTAACTCCGGCCATATTCCCGACGCTGAAGAAGAGTACCACCGGGATGAGATAGACAAAGGCTGGCATCGTCTGCAGTACATCGAGTATCGGCCTTAGCACCTTTTCCAGGGTTGGCCACCAATAAGCGCAGATACCAAGGGGGATACCGATAGCGAGGCACATAACCAGCGCTATCAGCACTTGCGCCAGGGTCACCGATGCATCAGTCCACATTCCCAGTACTCCGATAGCGGTCACCCCGATACAAACCAAGACGGCCCTGCGCCAGCCGGCGATCAAGTACCCGATGACCCCAGTGCCAAAGATAGCAAGCCACCAAGGGATATCTCCGAGGATCCTTGTCAGGGGATTCAAAATCTCAAGAGTTGTAAATGAACTGAGGTTAGACGTGCCACCGATAATCGGCATAGAAGAAAAATGGTAGAGATGGCTCTGGAGAAAACTGAGGAATGAGTTCACGGGACTCGACAGTGACAAGGAAAGGCCGGGAGGAAACGAGCCGCCGCCGCCGACCAAGTTTCCTAGTGCAATCGCAACAATTACGAATGCCCCCACGAGAATACGAAGATTTCTCGGGCTTATCAGCTGTCTTTGCCCCTTGCTGCTGACATTCCGGCCAACATTTTCCGCCACTGCGCTCACAATTCGATCGAGGATCATGGCCAGAAAGACGATTGCCACACCAGCAACCAAGGCATCACCGACGTCGACGATACTGAGTGCCTGCAGAATTGGATCACCGAGGCCGCCAGTTCCGATCATTGACGCGATCACGACGACCGATAGTGCCATCATGATGACTTGGTTGATCCCCAAGACGATAGGTTTCAGCGCCATCGGCAGCTGAACTTTTCGAAGAAGCTGCCACCTGTTAGATCCGAAGGACTTTCCGGCTTCCACCGTCTCGTAGGGAACGGAATGAATTCCCAGCATCGTAAGGCGAATGACCGGGGCGATTGCATAGATAACGGTAGCTATGATCCCACCAGCATTACCTATCCCAAAGAGAAGAACTATCGGAACGAGGTAGGCAAAGGCCGGCAGCATCTGCATGAGGTCCAATACCGGTCTAATAGCCTCTTCGACCACCCTGGAAGCCGCTGCGGCGATTCCTAGTGGGACGCCCAGCACTACCGATATCAATACCGCCACGCTCATCAGCGCTAAGGTCGACATGCTCGCAGCCCAGAGCCCGATTAAGCCAAAATAGATCATTGCTATTACGACAAAGATCCCTACCCGCCATTTTCCAGAGAGCACCGCCGTGCCGGCGAACACCGCTATCACTCCTGGCCAAGAGAGCCAATTGAGCACATCCGTCAGTGCATTCACCGAATTGCCCAGCCAGTTACCGATTGGCGTCAAGAAGTGAACAAAAAACGGCGCTGTGCTCTGATGAACCGTGATCCAGTTGGCTATCGAATTAAACCACGTTGCTATGTTCGGGACCAAGCTCGTCGGAAAGCCAGAGTGAAATCCACCATAGATAGCAGATATCACAATCGCTAGAAAGAAGATGAAAAGCCCCGACCATCGCGTTTGGGCTAACTTCGATACCGTAGTCTTAGTGGTCCGTCGATCTGGAGGAAGATCTGGCATTGTTGCAAGCTCTACCTGCTCGTTGGGTTCGGCTAGCACCGTCACTTCGCTACTTCCTCCCTCCAGTTGGCAGCTGCAGGGACGAGATGATTCTCGTTTACTTCCGCATCCGAGGGTCCGTCGTTGATCGCCGCTAGTACGGACCTACGATCCAATTCACCTATCAATCTTCCGTTAGTATCGACAACCCCAACCGGTAGTTCAGACGCCAACACGACCGGAAGTACACCTTGCAGCAAAGTGGTCGGAGAGACGATCCGATCCTCGTAAGAAGAGAGGTTTCCATACTTCGGCGTCTGCATCGCCCACCTGGCGGTTAACACTTTTGAGCGCGAAACGTCTCTGGTAAATGCTGCGACGTACCCATCCTTCGGTGCTCCGACAACTTCCTCTGGAGTTCCAACCTGGACAAAGGCCCCATTACGCATGATCGCTATTCGGTCGCCTAGTTTAAGCGCCTCGTCTAAGTCGTGGCTCACAAAAACAACGGTCTTGTGGAGCTGTTCTTGCAGGTGAATAACCTGATCTTGCATTTCTCTGCGGATCAGTGGGTCCAAAGCACTAAAAGCCTCATCGAAAAGGAGCACCTCTGGGTCGACGGCCAAGGCCCTGGCTAATCCAACACGCTGCTGCATTCCACCAGAGAGCTCACTCGGGAAGGAATTAGCAAAGCCGCTCAAGCCAACGATCTGCAATAGTTCGTCGACCTTACGATACCGATCGGCCTTCTTCACCCCTTGTATTTCCAGACCGAAGGCGACATTGTCCACCACTCGGCGGTGCGGGAAAAGCGCAAACTGCTGAAAAACCATAGAGACATTGTGCCGTCTGATATCGCGTAGCTGATTCTTGTCCGCCTTGCGCACGTCCCGTTGACACAGTTCGATCTCGCCTGCGTCAACATCCACCAGCCTCGTGAGTGAACGGATGAGGGTCGACTTCCCAGAACCGGACAAGCCCATAACCACGAAGACCTCACCCCGAGCGACCTCGAATGATACATCCCTTATCGCTACGACACAACCGGTCTTCTCCTGCAGGTCCGCTGGAGGAAGGCTTGCATCTGGTGATCCCACCAAACTCGCGCCCTTTGGTCCAAATACCTTCCAGAGGTTCTTGCACGAAATCTGAACCTGACTCTTCTCCAACCGATGACCCCCCTACTGAGTCGGTGTGGAACGCCCTGGCTACTTTCAGATCTCCTTACTCTGGATATCTGAAAGTAGCCATCACGAACTCAAAAACTAACGCCAGCAAATCTGCCGGTAAACTGCTTTTCTGATACCGACTCACCCCGATCATTTGCTGACCTAACAAATAACATACCACTGGTATATCATCGTTCCGCAGACACTTCTACCATATGGAACACTTTTCTTGAACATCTGCGCCTAACCGCCACTTCGAAACTCAACTTCCGGTGGCTCATATCGCACAGTTTTGGCTGCCATGCCCCGCATAACCTGCGAACCTTTAACAGAGTGCTACCCCAAAAGCATCCAAGGTCCAATCGACTTTCTTCTTAAAGCAAATTAAAGCAGACAGGGGAAAAAATTTCAGGTATATTCGAAATTTAACTTCTTTCCTACCCAGCGTAGGCTCAGGTGGAGGGCTGTTTGGCTCGTCCAAACTCCTCTCAAGAGAAGAATGACCTGCTTACCGGCGGGTCTCATTGAAACTTCGGCCCAAGGAGAAGTGGTGTTTGACCACCTGGCTATCGAGGTCCTTGGAATTGAAGCTGGCTGCAACTTGGATCTAATCGACATTTCCACCTAGGCATACTATGGAGCCGGATTCCACTGCACACAAAGGTGAATCCCAAGAGCAATGCCTCGATAGATCACAACAGGCGGACCTGTTAGCTCCTATTCTAAGAAAAGAGTACGCTGCTAGCTGTAGACTCAAATCCGCTAAGGAGGGCTATCTAATGGTCAGCAACATCCGCATTGGCGCAATATCACTCGACTGCCCCGACCCCATTTCGCTGGCGAACTTCTACGCCGCTCTGCTCGGTGCTGAAGTTGCCTTCCAAACTGAAAACTTCGCAGCAATCCATATCGGCGGAACCTGGTTGTCTATGCAAAAAGCGGATGATCACAAATTCTCTACCTGGCCCAACTCCAAAGTCCCACAACAGATCCACTTAGACTTCGCCGTGGTTGACCTCGACGAAAGCGAGAGCGTCGCCATCAAAGCGGGCGCAACTAGAGCAAGTACACAACCGAGCCCCGACCGCTGGAGGGTGATGATTGATCCTGCTGGCCACCCATTCTGCCTGACAACGCTAATACCTGATTAGCTATCCGGATATCAGAGATGGGCTCCCATATAGTAGAATCTCGCCCAATAACATCCCTCCAATAGCATCGCTCCAATAACATCGCTCCAATAACATCGCTCCAATAACATCGCTCCAATAACATCGCTATAGAAAACGCTTCGGTAGGCACGGTCGCTTCGCCACCGGAGACGTTCAATTTCCGGGGCGACCACGCTGCAGGCCGTGGAATCGACGCATTTTCGACCTAGCCGCTACCTCGGACCCCGTCTCGGCAATCGTCCGAAGCATTGCCGGTCGGTTGCTGCTATATGGCCTCTCCCGGCCGGATGGTAGCCCCCTCGAACGACAGACTGACGGGTTCGATCCCGATGCTCGGCCACTCAACCGTGAGGCGGACCTCGCCCGGCGGGGGGAGGGGCATGACCCACAACCAGAGCGAGTGGACGCCGGACCCCCGACGCTCGAAGGCAACTATGGTGATCGGACCTTCCCGGTCTTCGCGCTCGACGTCGTCTAGCAGTTCTTCGCTTCCATCGGCATAGCGCAACTTGACCTGGAGTCCCGCGAACTCGTGGTTAGGTCGTCTCGGCGGTGCTGTCGAGTCGGGCATCGTTGGTGGCCCGAAGCCTTGACGTCGCAGCTCGATCTCGAAGCCGTCTTGATACGGGATCACCCGCTCGCAGGTGAACGACGCCCCGGACCTCTCCCAC
>JABEUM010000027.1 GCA_013044475.1 Acidimicrobiaceae bacterium
ATTGGTGGTGCATGGGCTGACTAACGCAGATATAGCTAGTCAACTGTATATCTCGGAAAACACTGTCCGGTCACACGTCGCCCATCTCCGAGAGAAGCTGAGAGTCAAGTCAAGGGCAGCCCTGGTGGCCACGGGCTGGGAACTGAGACAATGAGTTCCGGATAGCAATGGGCCGTATGGAGGTCGCAGATCGTGCCCAACGTCTTCGCTCTATCCAGACCTACGGAGCCAGCCGTTCCGCCGAGCTTGGAATTTCGTCAGATGCGGTCAGTGACCGAGTAAAACGAGTCCTCGCACGCCGAGCGGAGGCGTGAGCAAAGAAGTATCAGCGCAGCCGGTCGTTTTTGATGTAATCGTCACCGATTGAGTGACTTGGCTGACATCCGCGACCGCCGCATGCCCCCATAATGACGATTGAGATTGTCGGGTCCTGAGACCATATCGGGGGCACAACAGTTGATCAGGGCTCTTCGGAGTTTGCAGAGTCGTTGATTTCCGGCCTTCTCGAAAACGCCCGCATGACGTTGGCAAGTCCGGCTAAGGCAGGAAATGAAAAAGCGGCGACAGCTTCCGTGGCGTGGTTAGTCAGGCCCAAGGTCGAACCAGCAGCGATGGCAACCGCTGCAATCCCCACTGTGACCCACTGTCCACGGGAGAACGCTCGATGCATGAAATCCTGTTCTTTGCGCGAGCTCTCCTTCGTAAATTCCCAGGAATCCCTCATCACGTGTACCATCGCTTCGTAGTACTCTGGCGCGTCATTTCTGAGATCCGCAATTTCCTTAGCGTTAAAGCCGGGTGCGTAAAAATTGTTTTGCTGGAGAAAATTGAGCGCATGAGGACCCGATTCGCTTTGCGCCGCGACCCCAGTCGACTCGGGCACCGAAAGTCTCTCCTTTTGGCTCCCCTCAACATCAGGATCCTTCTGAGAGTCGCGATTATCGGAAGGGGCGTTCACTGACCCAGTTCACGTAGCCGACCATGCAGCTCCCGCTGATAAGACAAGGCCAGTCTGGGGCCCATGGCATTGGCTACCGAGGTACTCGGACCAGCACCGAGAACCCTGCGATAATAAAGTTCTCGGGTATTACTGCCGTACAGGTCAAATACTGAAGCACTCCCAACTAGGAACGCTTCCCTGCGACGGTGTGCTGCATTGTTGCGTCTCTTCAAGGCCACCTCTCTCATCCATGAACCTAACATAAACAAGTATCTTTGACAACACTTCCCCATCCATCTAAATCGTCACGTTTAGCGGAGAGCATTAGATTAGCTGCTGAACCTTGGACAATACGTTTGATGAATTGAGATTCCTGATCTTCTAGCACGCCATCCATGCTGCTAGCACATGCCGAGAGTTAGGTCTTTCAGACTTTCCAAATTCAGCTTGCGTCCATTATTCGATGGGATTGCAAGTCAATAACTTATCCCCCAACAATCAGATATCCATTTCTTCTAACAGCGGCAAGCCACCCGGCTAGTCGTTCTGAAGCCGTGTTTTTGTATGGTTGATCGGTTGAGATCTTGACCAGAATCGATGCGGGCAATCTTACGATGTGGAACGGTAGCCAGTTAAGTGAATATGGAGTTGGGCTCTGTGCGTTGGCATCCAACGCAGTCGAGCAAATCCTCGCCCAACTTATTCGCATCAAGGTTTCTTTCAGGTATGCCTTCTCTAGCTCTTCAGCAACCTCGATCAGTTCTAAAGGAAGCATCACTTCGACCGTCTTTGTTGGAGCCTTGTTCTTGGAGGTATCCCTGAGTAATCCGGCATTCAAATTACTGCCTTTCCTTGAGTAGTTTGAAAATTCTCAGTCATAAGCCTCATTCCTCCTAGTGTGTACCTAGTGTGTACCTAGTTGTGACATAATATTATGCTAACGGCCCTCTAAGCTTTCACACATGTTTGGCATTTACTTCACTATTTCTATAGCCCTGCTTCGCAATTCTTACACTATGCTTGGCCTTATCTTGTGATATACTGTGCAAGTGCTAACCGCAGTACGTCATGACTACTACTTTCCCAATAGGAAGCACCTCTGTTGACAACTATCCCGAACATGCTGCTAGTGATGAACGGCAAGGGTGGCGTTGCAAAGACCTCACTCGTAGCAAACATCAGCGGAATAGCAGCTCTTTCCGGCTGGAAAGTCCTAGCAATCGATTTGGATCCGCAAGGGAACCTTGCTCGAGACCTTGGCTATCTGAGTCAATCCGACGGAGGGCTAGGACTGTTTGCTGCAGCATTCACAAAGGCTCAGTTGACTCCACTGGAAAATGTCCGGCCAAATTTGGACGTGATCCCGGGCGGACCGGAAACTATTCGCCTTGCCGATCAGTTGCGCTCTGATGTCTCTCGAACTTCTGATCCATCCACCGCCTACCACCGTCTCGCCAATGCCATCCTTCCTTTGTCGCACAACTACGACCTAATCGTTGTCGATCTACCACCAGGAGAAGCCATTCTTCGTCAAGCGGCTGCACGTTGTGCAAAATGGATAGTGATTCCAACAAAGACCGATGACGGGTCAATCGATGGTTTGAACGCCGTTTTTGGCGACTTTCTCGCCTCTCGGGACTCCAACCCAGAACTTACCGTACTTGGAGTTGCCATTACCCTTGTCAACCCTTCTGCAACGGCAATTCTCGCCGAGACACGGATTGAACTTTCGGACCTCCTGGGCGAAAAAATCCCTGTCTTTGAATCAACCATTCGTTTTTCCGAAGCTATGGCGGTTGCGTGTCGGCGAGATGGTGTCCTCCCCTATGAATACGAACTTACGGCGATAAGTGCCACCCGTAGGCGATTTGAAGCTCTCCGCCTTGGTAAGAAACCCGAGCGGGTCTCGTCAGCTGCTGGTGGACTAGCTAGTGATTATCAGCGGCTAGTAGAGGAGATCCTTGCATCTATATCCTCTTCGTCACAGACTGGCGATACCGTAGCATGACGCCTTCTTTCAATCCACGAGCAAACATAACAAACGCTTTAGAAGTCCCTGATCGCTCTGTTTCCATAAAGCCGCCCCGACGGACATCACCAACCCAAGTGTCCAATCCAACTCCGGCAGTCATTGAATCTCCCGCTAAAAGTACAACTCCAAATGAGCAAGCAGCTGAATCAAGTAGCGGGGGAGAGGAAGCCATGATCAATCCCGCAGGCGAAGCTACTTCTAAGAAGTCTCGTCAACGGTCCACTCGCTCGTCGGTGCCAAATCAGGAACGCGAGGATGAGGTCCCAGGGGTAAGAAATGGCAATCTGCGCATTGTGACAGTCACAATCCCGGCGCGTGCAAGAAACATTCTAGAACGCGAGTCAAAAGCATCAAAGCAGTCTCGCGGTCAGATCGTTATGGCGGCGCTCAGGGCAACTTATACAGAAATCAGAATGGATTTTGCCTTAGAAACAAATGAAGCGCCTGGGCTTTTTGGGAGTCCACGCATAGTCAAACGTAGACACGACTTAAATGATCATCGTTCAATTCCCCTGTATATTTCGGAATCTGAGGCGCGTGGGCTAGGAAACCTCAAAAAAGAAGTGAATCTCTCTATCTCTGCCATCATCACCGAGGCTCTAGAACGCCACTACAAGGACTGAACAAACCTTCACTAGCCCTAATTACCTTTCCCATGGCGGAGACAAATGCAGTACAACCTGCCGGTCCTTATCAGCTATAATTTAGTAATTAGTAATTATTGGAGGTCGCATGTCGCTTAGTAAAGTGACCAGACATGGGCAAATAACCATACCGAAATCCATCCGCGACGAACTTAGTCTCGCCGAAGGCGACTACGTGGAAGTAAGCAGAGACCAGGAGGGCATCCTCCTTCGCCCCAAAAAGGTCATGATTGTTGATCCAGATCAAGCCTATTTTTGGAGTGACGAATGGCAGGAACGAGAGCGTCGGGCCGACGAAGACATTCGTTCTGGGCGGATACATCGCCTCGAGTCTCTAGACGATCTTGACCGTTAGCAACCGTTAACAGTCGTGTACGCCATTCAATTCACTGACCAGTTTCAACATGACTACAAAAAGCTCACTCACATTGAACAAAAGGCGATAAAGCGGGCATTGATCAGAATGGGAAGCGATTTACACTACCCCAGTCTGCGCGTCAAAAAGATGCGGGGTCGTGAAGAAATTTGGGAGGCTAGTGCTAGTCGCGATCTACGTCTAACTTTTCTTTTCCGTGAGCCAGACACATTAATTCTTCGGACTTGCGGACATCATGACGACGCACTTGGACGC
>JABEUM010000158.1 GCA_013044475.1 Acidimicrobiaceae bacterium
GAACAGAGTAAAAAATACGATGTTATTCTCCTTAGCCATGTCAACCAGCACATCAGTGTCGGAGAGGTGCAAGGCATGCTAACTCAGCTTGCTCAGCGACTAGAGGAAGGAGGCTTGCTGTACATAGCGACGTGTCTGTCGCCAAACCAGCAACATCAGTACACCGTAACTCAGTTTGACAGTAACGGTGGCTTTGAGGAAGTTGCGATTTCCGAGGCTGATTTCAATTCACTTGCGACAGGGCCCGAGGAACGTAAATTGCCTGTACATTTCTTCCCAATCGGTGCGTTATCGGCAATGGTGGAGTCGGCAGGCCTGGCAGTTTTTCAAGTGCGCCCATTCCATCCGGTTCGGGACCCATCTTCTAATCGAACGCGCTTCCGTGACGTTGCTATGGTAGCAAAGTACATCTAGGACTGCATCTTCAGTGTACGCCGACCGCTGCCTTGTTGCATTAGGGGTTTCATGGTCGTCAATGACTTCGAACTCCGGCGACAAAAATGAGCCGAGCGACAGCAAGAGGCTCGTACCAATAAGCAAAGTCGAGAGTCTGGGACCGCAGTACAGGCTGGTCTTGGAATCGGTAGTTGGAGAACTCGGCAAGGATTATCATCGGTTTGTTTTTGACGGAACAGTTGTCATCAACTACCGCGGTGTTGCGTCATCGCAAATTCTCGTCACCATTAGTCCTTCGAGTGACGTAAAAGTAGCCTGGCTCATGGTCGACATTGGCAGCGGAGACCATGTAGACCAACTTATTGCTCTGTCTCATAGCTTGTCTGGTACGCGCTGGAATGATTCTTGCCACTATGGTGCGACCCTGGATGGACATCCTCAACACTCCATTAGGGACATGCTTCTTAGGGTCGTTAGCGAACTAGAGGGTATAGAGTACGCGAAGCTCGAAGAAGAAATCAAAATTATTCATGATTTCAAAATATTCGAATTTCGTGGAGTTCATCCTGGCTTGGATGGGGTAGAAGGGTTCGTATCGAGTTCCTCCAATTCGCTGGAGTTATATGGACTCTTAACTGGCGATGAAGGCTGGCGCGATGTTCCAATTTCAAGAGCCGCAAATGTCATTGAGAGTAGGTGGAGCTCAAGAGAATTTGTCCAGGTGATGGCCTATGGACGATGCGTTGTCATGTTGAATACTAAAAGTGCCCTATATAAGAAGAGGGCGAAGGATTTCTTCAGTACTTATTTCGCGGGTGATTCTGGGTACTTTCAAGCGGAATACGATCTGGCCGGTTTAGATCACGGTGTCTTGTTTAGTTGCGAGAGCGTGCTGCACAGGTTCGTAGAAGCGGATCGAATTGTTTCAGATATCGCAGAGGCTCAACATCGACGTTCAAAGTCTCCAAAAAGAAAGAGCTTTCCAGAGAGCCGACTCTTCCTGCGGGAGTTGGCGACTGGGAAGCTTCAATCGGCACGACTTCGAATGAGAGACTATCTTGCTCGAGTTCGAGATTCGGAAGTGGTTGAAGTTGACGACATGCTTAGGTTGATCGTAGACCGCTCTGGGCTGCGTCGAGCGGAAGAAGCGGTCGGCGAACTTGCAGAGAGCATGGACCAGGATATTGACAGGGTTGGATCCTTTGGACTCGCAAGGCTAGCAGTGTTAGGCGCTCTGGTGGGTATTGTTTTGGCAGTTGCGAATGTCATCTTATTGATCGGACATATTTAACGATTGAGATGCTATCTGCCGATAAGCAGAGCCAGAAATTTGAATCCCCTCCACGGATAAATCCGGGGGCAGGATTCAATACATCGGCCCAGTGTTCGGTAACTGTCACGCCGCGCGCTAGGGTCAAAAATTATGCTCATGATACTGAAAGGAGCGTCAAAAATTGTCGGCCATTAATTGGAATGAGGGATTTCTGGCATCGGAACAGAAAAGACACTTAAATCATCTATACCGATAAAATCCGCCGGGTTACAGGTGAAGAGAGGAAGGTTATTTGATATCGCTATTGCGGCGATCATTGCGTCATACGCTCGAGCCGAGGTCTTCCGGCCGACGCGGCGTAGAGAGGCTGCTACCCTTCCAAGTGCTCTTGCAGCTTCAGCATCGAAGGGCAACGGATTGAAATCTGCTTCGGCTTGTTGAAGGTGTGCCTGTCTTGCCGCTCGTTCCCGCTCATCGCGGGCAACTAGTGGACCCACGGAAAGCTCTGCAAGAGTCACTGCGGTTATCATTAGCTCTCTCGGTAGATCGTCCGTGTTATGAAGTTGTCCAATAACTAGAAGAGTCGAGGTATCGACGATTCCTACGGGGAATCGAGTCTCAGGAGTCATATTGATGGATCCAGGACTTGATCTATATCAGCTCGCAATGAATCATGATCGGCTGCAGGAAGCAGCCGACGTCTAGATATCGCTATTTCAGTCGGTAAGCCCCCACTTTGTAATGGCTTCAACTCGGCTACATTCTTGCCAGAGCGAGTTATGGTGATCACTTCTCCGCGAACCACGCGATCTATCACGTCACCACCGTGATTCCGCAACTCTCTTATACTCACATCTCCCATGAATAAAAGTGTATCACGCGTGATGCACTTAATATGTGGTTCCTCAATAACCTGGTGTTGCGCACCACTACGAGCATGACCAGAACATAATGATGGACTATGACCTGGGAGTTTACTAGGCTCGCACTATGTAAAAGTGACGCCGCGTCACATTTACTGCCGCTCGAAGCCTTCGGTGCCCAACGGAAAACTGTCGGCTGGTTCCAAGAGCCTTTTCGATTTCATCTTACTTATTCCCCCGTTCTATTTTGGAGGCACGACTCACATATTGGCTCAGTTTTCCGGGGGCCCCGCATAGGCATCTCCGTGATTAACCCAAACGCCGCATAGGTTCCTGAGCTGGTAATTCTTTGATGAATTCCACGGGAAACCCAGTGCTGCGCTGGCTTTCCTGGATCTAAGGAAATCAAAGTTGAAGGTGACGGCAACAGTCCCATCAGCTTTTCTGGACCGCCATAGTTACGGGCAGTAGCGGGAGACCTCGCCACCGCAGAATCCCTCACGTCGATCCGTGGAACGCACTCAGCAGTCGTTAGCAGACGGCAATAACCCCGCACTGTCTATCTCGGATTTGAGAAGAATCTGACCAGAACATAATAATGGACTATGACCTGGGAGTTTATTTGCCTCCCACTTTGCAAAAGTGACGCGGCGTCACTTTTGCTGCCGCTCGAAACCGTCCGGTACCCGATTGAAAGCTGGCAAGTCGGCTTGCTCCAAGAGCCCCAGTAGCCGATGCCATGGCGTCCCGCAAATGAGGTTTTCAACATTGAGTTCCCCGAAGCCAAAAAGAATTTCCAAGTAGCCAAATGGCGCCGTAAGACCGAGGGTCGGTGAAC
>JABEUM010000159.1 GCA_013044475.1 Acidimicrobiaceae bacterium
AACTCCGCATCCGTGTAGGAGTGTTAAGAAGTGTTGAAAAACTGTGGAATTTGCGTCATTTGGGCGCTCTAGCTGCGACGACTAGTTGTGGAACGAGGCTGATTTGTCTCGGAGCTGCTCTTTTGGGAAGCAAACCAACGAGTCAAGTGGCTTTCGCTGGGTCGAAGGAGTTCCAAGCTGACCATCAGGCTCCAGCTATCAGGAGGACCCTTAGAGGATCGACTGAAGGAACTGGTTGGTTTTTTTCTCATGGCCGATGGTCGTCGGGTCACCATGACCAGGCAGAACGACTGTATCATCGGCGAGCGGCAAGATCTTCGCCGACATTGACTCCATGAGTTGGGAATAGGAGCCACCTGGCAGATCGGTTCTTCCAATGGATCCTCTAAAAAGATGATCTCCTGAAAAGAGTATGGGGGGCTGATCTTCGACCGCTAAGCGAATGCAGACTGATCCCTGCGTGTGGCCCGGAGTATGCAATGCCATAAATTTCATGCCAGCCCCGCTGACACTGTCACCGTCCTGCAAGTCCATTATCACCTCGGGTGGACGAAAGTCAAACCCGGTTGCCTCAAGAGCCGGTCTGAGCATGCTAGAAGACGATATTGGATCATCTAGCATGTGGCGGTCCAGCGGATGTATATAGGTTCCAGCGATGGTCGGAAGACCGACGGGTTGACAGTGGTCAGCGGACATGTTTACGAAAGCGGATACTCCACCGACATGATCTGCATGACCGTGAGTAGCTATGATTGCGACCGGCGTCAGCTCCCAATGTTTGATTCGGTCAACAACAGCTTGAGGGTCTGGGGGTACGTCAATCAGGACACACTCCTTATGATTTACTGAGACGATCCAACAGTTGGTGGATGCTACCCAAAGGGGAATACCGTCAATTATCATTTCAGACCGCCATTTAGGAACCGATTACCTGCATTGTAAGCTAGCGTGCTTTTTCAACACAGATAGCTGCAGTTTCGTTTCCAGTTTGTCGATACAAGGAGATCTAGGTGAGCACAAGAGTTGTCATTGCAGAAGATGAAGCGATCATTCGCCTCGACCTCAAAGAGACTCTTCAAGCCGAAGGTTATGAAGTCGTGGGGGCTTTTGGCCGAGGGGACGAAGCCCTTGATGCGATTCGTGAATTAAAACCGGACATAGCTATCCTCGATATCCAGATGCCAGTCAAAGACGGAATCGAAGTGGCCGCTCAGATCACCGAGGAGTCAATTTGTGCAGTGCTGATCCTCACCGCCTTCTCGCAAAGAGCTCTTGTTGAAAAGGCACGCCAGGCTGGGGCAATGGCATATTTGGTCAAGCCATATCAGGCAGCCGACCTTGTTCCGGCAATAGAATTGGCGCTTTCGAGGTATTCAGAGACTAAGGCGCTCCAAAACGAAGTGGGGGACCTCAAAGACCAGAAGGCGAAGGTAGAAGCCCAGCTTGAAGCGAGGAGAGCACTTGAACGGGCAAAGGGATTTTTGATGGATAACTACAAGATGGGAGAAGCCGACGCCTTCCGCTTCATCCAAACTATGGCGATGAACCAGCGGAAGACCATGAAGGAGATTTCGGCCTCTATCATGGATGGCCTGATCAAGCCTGATAAGTAGTGAATTGTGACTCCTTCAGATGCTTTGCCAGCCAAGGAAATCTTTGGTTTTATACACTCTGATATCCGGGCTTGGCTCGGTTAGGCTTGAGTTGTGGCACTCACCCTTCTAGTCGATGCGTATTCTCTTGCATTCAGAGCCTTCTTTGCCCTTCCAGACAACTTGGAAACCGAAGGGGGACAGCCGACTAACGCTCTTCATGGATTTTCTAATATGCTCGCGACTCTCCTGCAGAGCTACCAACCTGACCGAGTGGTAGTCGCCTTCGACGCAAAAGGAAAAACTTTTAGAGATGACCTCTATGCGGACTATAAAGGTCATCGTCCCCCCGTCCCAGTGAAACTGCTGAGCCAGTTTCCTCTCTTGAGGGAACTTCTTGACGCTCTTGGTATCGCTTGGATCGAAGCGGCAGGATTCGAAGCAGACGACGTGATTGCTACGGTCGCCACCGGTGCTGCCGAGCAAGGCGACACCGTATACATAGTTACCGGAGATCGAGACAGTTTTCAACTGGTGAGAGATCCAGACATAACGGTGCTTTACAACAAAAGGGGGGTAAGCGAGGTCGACTTTATGGACGAAGCGGCTGTGCTCTCAAAAGTTGGAGTACCTCCCGCCCTCTATCCTCATCTCGCTTCGTTGAGAGGGGACCCGTCGGACAACATAATTGGAGTTAGCGGGGTCGGTGAAAAGACCGCCGCCAAGCTCATTAACGATTATGGCTCCATAGACGAGGTTCTCTTGCACCTCGATAGCCTGTCGCCGAAACTTAAGGAATCAATTTCACAAGCCAGCGAAAGGGTGCGGGAAAACCTGAAGCTTTCCTTGCTGGTGCGCGACGTTCCGATCGAAACTGACCTCGAGAAGTTCAATTTGACGGAGTGGGACTCGGCGCGGGCGCGGGAAGTGCTGTACTCATTCGGGCTCAGACGGGCATACGATCGGTTCCGGACTGCGTTCTCGCGTCGAATCGATGTTGCCGGTGCGCAATCCTCCGAAAAGGCAACTTTCGATCTTCCGGTAGTCGAAGTTAACTCATTTCGATTTTCTCAGAGGGTAAGTTCTGCAGATTCGCTCTACGTTCAAGGGCACTGGGCTAACGAACCAGGTCGATCACCCCTCTTAGGCCTTGCGGTTGCGATTGTAAGGGAATCCGGAGCTCTGCTGGTAGGCACGTTTGAGCACACTGGATCAGAATGGCTGGAAGTTCTTCAGACTATAGGCCAGAAGAAACTGTTTGGCGTCAACCTCAAGTCGCTTGCGCGTTCGATTCTTGACCTCGGAGTAAATATCGAGCTCGGGTCCATCTCTGGAGACATCTCCATAGCTGACTACCTTTTAGAGCCCTCATCGGGTCGATACACGCTACCGGATTTATCTCTGAAGTGGCTCGGAATCGAACTTGCTACCGAGACAAATGTCACACTTTTCACGAGTCCGACTCTAGAGAAGTTCTTTGAGGATGCAAAGGTCGAGTTGGCCATCATTTTCCTGCTTGTCGAAATCCTCGAGACGGAGCTGAAGCAGGCAGAGATGTATGAACTCTATAGGGACGTGGAGATCCCCTTAGCCGGTGTCCTAGCCGAAATGGAGCACCTGGGTATCGCTGTCGACGTAAGGAGTTTAGAACGACTTTCAGCGTGGATTTCCGAGCAGACTAAGTATCTCCTCGCTGAGATGCAGAAGATGATAGGTAGAAGTTTCAACCCAAACTCCACCCAACAGCTAGCCCAAGTTCTCTTTAGTGACTTGGGTTTGACGCCCCAAAAAAGGACTAAGACCGGTTTTTCGACCGACGCTCAGACTTTAGAGAGGCTTAAAGATGACCATCCATTTGTAGGGACGCTCCTTCGATATCGGGAGTTTGAGAAACTCCGCTCAACCTATGGGGATTCATTGCTCGCCGAAGTCGCGGACGATGGAAGGATCCATGCAACTTTTCAACAGACTGTTGCTCGAACCGGACGGCTCTCCTCTGAGCACCCAAACCTGCACAACATTCCGATTCGGACCGAAGAGGGAAGAAGGTTTCGGGACGTCTTTGTAGCGCCCAAGGGAAGCAAGCTAGTGGTTGCGGACTATAACCAGATTGAACTACGCATTATCGCCCATTTGAGCCACGACTCGGGCCTGGTAGAGGCATTTCGGGCGGGGAAAGACGTCCATACTTCGACTGCCTCGATGGTTTTCGCCGTGCCAGAGGAAGAGGTTTCCTACGAACAACGGACCGCTGCCAAGATGGTTGCATACGGTCTGGCTTATGGGATGGAGGCCTACGGGCTGGCCCAGCGACTCGGAATAGGCAACAAAGAGGCCGAGCTTATTCTGGACTCATTTTTCTCGGCGTTACCCCAGGTCAAGGGCTATATGGAGGAGACGATCAAAAAGACACGAGAGGTCGGTTATACGACGACTGAATTTGGACGGCGCAGATACTTGCCAGAATTGGCATCGTCAGACGCAAGAGTTCGCCAGGCGGCTGAAAGGCAGGCGATGAACGCAGGGATCCAGG
>JABEUM010000160.1 GCA_013044475.1 Acidimicrobiaceae bacterium
AGATCAGGGGCTGAGTAGCCAAGACGAGCATCCGTTGGCTGCCACCAAAACCAAGGTTGTCCAGCCACGCCAAGTAATAGTCCCCCAAGTGCCTCCAGAGGGTTGATTCCTCTGAAAACTCTAGAAATTGAAAGGATCACAGGCTCCAGTTTATCTAAGGATTGACTGGTAGAAAAGTGGAGCCTGAGTGTCAGTTGAAAAGCTTGCTCCAGGAACAATAAGAGGCCGCGCGGATAGGCAATGTACCCTCTGAGCTGGTAGCTCGCGCTGAAGATAACCTCCATCGGTAATTGACTTTTCCCTGCTTAAATGTAGGTAGAACAAAAACCCAATACCAATGGAGGCAATAACATTATGCGCGCACTTGACCCAGAGGTTGCAAATACGATCTGGGTTGCGATCGAACCTCTCTTGCCAAGTAAAAAAGATGTCCACCCACTTGGCTGTCACAGGCAGAGAAAGTCAGATAGGGACTGCTTCGATGTAATGCTCGTCCGACTGGCAACTGGATGCTCATGGGAGGATGCAGAACGACTCAGTGGATACAAGGTATCCGACACCACGGTGCGATCCCGAAGGGATGAATGGATAAAGGCAGGGGTCTACAAAGCTATAGCAAATGAAGCTATAGCAAGTTATGACCGGGTCATTGGACTTGATCTTTCGGATGTATCATTAGACGGCTCGTTACACAAAAGCCCTTGTGGAGGCGAAGGGACTGGCAAGAATCCGACCGATAGGTCAAAGCTTGGATGGAAGTGGTCGGTCCTTGTCGATCGAGCTGGCATACCGATCGGTTGGGCCATAGACGCCGCTAATCGCAACGATTCCGTTCTTCTAGCACCTACCTTGGATGACGCAGCTGACAGAGGATTTCTCGCTGAGATCGAAACCATCTGGCTCGACCGTGGTTACGACTCAGACGTCACACGAGAACGCCTCAAGGAGAGACAAATCGACGACTCGGTAATCGCAAAGAAACGCAAGAGAGGATCAACTCAGAAAAAAACGAACCAGCCTATGGGGCTTCGCTGGCCAGTGGAGAGGACGAACTCCTGGCTTTCGAACTATGGCCAGCTGAGACGAAACACTGACCGAAAGATCGTCCATCGTCTAGCCCAGTTTGCCCTTGCAGTCGCATTACTCCTCGTGGCGAAGCTTATCGACTGGAGAACCCGCTGGTCGCCAGGCGTGTTGCCTATCCGCTGAGGCTCTAAGCCCGACGAATCCAAAAATCATCTTTTAAGCAGATGTCAAGCGCAAAATAAAGAGTTAATGTTACGACCTGTGTTGAATAACTATGAAGGCAGGTTTCGATGTGGTGGTGGCCATGGTGAGGCTGATAGAAATCAGAACCAACAGATCGAGTCCGTTATTTTGCCAGGCAACTCGTTTGCGAGTCGCAAGAACGAACAGTTCAAAATAATAACTAACAGTGAAGAAGGGTGTTCACAGTGGGTATTAAAAGAATATCAGGAAGGACTTGATATGATAGTGCGGCAGAATAGGATGCTTCGTCGACTGGGCATTTCCATCCTTGCTCCGATGGTCTTTATCGGATCCTTGGCTTCGACGTTCATCAACGCTCAGCCAGCGTGGGCAGGAGTTCCTTCCCGAGTGCAACTAATACAGGCGAGCGTACAAACCGCATTGACGCAGGAGTACGCGAGCCCGATAGTTTCTCAAAGGTCAACGTTACAGGTCCTAACCACTGGGAGCGCAGGTGGTTGGCTAAGCGACTCAACTAATGGAGTAACCGCCAGTCTGGGAATACCCAAGGGAGATAGCTCGGTACCCGCGTATAGCTCAACCTTAGGCAGCACCTATTACAACCCACAAAGCGAGGTTGCATCTACGGAGCAGCAACTGGGGGGTGGTTCGGGACGAATCGTTGTTTCCCTACTTGGGCCAAAGGCGCCGAATGCAGTATCGTATCCAATGAGGTTGTCTGCTGGCGCTTCGTTGAAGCGGAACGTAGACGGATCAGTTTCAGTAAATGCTACGATACCCCTTGTCGATCCGAAGTCAGGAACAGTTGTCGCTACGGCCACTGCGACCATCGGGACCATTGCCCAGCCTTGGGCAATCGACAGTATGGGCCGATCCCTGCCAACGAGCTACTCAATAGCGGGGGGCAATCTCGTGCAACACGTCGACACGAGCGGAGCTGCATACCCCGTAACCATGGACCCGACAATTACCTGGGGCTGGGTCACCGGAACCATATACTTCAACAAGGTTGAAACAATGATTGCAACCTCGGTCGCTGGGTTTTCCCTGTACTTATCGGTAGTATATGCTTTCCTGATAGGAACCGGAATTGGAACCATTGCTGCGGCGGTCATCTTTGGGGCTGAGGGTTCGATTGCATACACAGCCACCAGGGCTTGGGCATCAGGTCAATGCCTGTATATCAGTGCGGGCCTCGAGTTTCCTCCAGTTCAATGGGGCGCATATTCCGGCGGATATTGCACTTGAATCCGTACTTCAGTGAAATCTAGTGAAGGTGAGCTGCGATGGCATGAAACACAACCTACTGCGCGCGTTCCCAGTGATCCTTATTGGAGCACTGGGTGCGGTCGACTTATATTTGAATAGCGATCAATTGGGATTCGGAGCTTCAGGTTCCACTTCTTTCCTAGTGAAGCTCCTGATTTTGGAGGCCGTAACTTTCGTGGCCCTCCCGGCGGTCTTGTCGGTCGGCCTGAGGCGACTCGGCGAGGATCCAGAGTTTCGGCGACTTCTTAGGTATTCGGTGGTCCTGGTATGCCTTTTGACCGTTGGTGAGATGTTTACAAACCGTAATCCACTTTCCTCCGGCATTTGGGTCCCGTCGTTGGCATTTGCGCTTCTATTGGTCGAACTGTGGTCCAGTAGAGCGTTTCGAGGGAGAAGTGTAGGTGTGTTCTCTAATCTCCCGAATTTCCCTAAACGTAGCTCTGGCGCCTAAGTCTGGTCATCATCGTGCATTAGACAATATCCAAGAAGTCCGAAATGGTGAATGCGTCCCCCGTGCCTGTCCTTCTTCTTCTGCCCGGACTTACTGAGATAATAGGCACACAACTACCCCATAAATGATGCTTTAGCAGGGAAAATGGACGCGTTTCGACATTTGAGTCGTGTTACTACGCGATCCCCTGAGCT
>JABEUM010000161.1 GCA_013044475.1 Acidimicrobiaceae bacterium
GACCTCTCTCCTTCCAAGGCCAAGACGGGTAGACCATATTTGAAAACCTCGAGCAACCCATCCGCTGAATCTATCGAACTCAATGACAGGGCGTCGACCCTTGGGAGGGAGGATAGGCGCAGGGCTTCACCACGGGTTGGGTCGTCAACGTGAGCCACGAGGACTGATGTACGCCTACCTAGCTTCTCGATCACCGGAGCGACTTCTTCTTCGCTGAGCCATATTGCAAAAGTTCTCGTCGAACGGTGACCCTCGGCGATCGCCGCGGTGACCCGTTGCAGAGCGGTCCCAAGCCACTTCGGGATACCCGAGCCCGCAACAATAAACCTTCTGTCTTCGTCGACACCATAGATATCGCATACCGTATCAAAACTGGACATTGCTTGTGGAGAAGAACCAACGAATATGACGACGTCACCCGAATTTATAATCGGCCAATCGTGGAGTTCGGAAACGAATTCGCTCAGCTCGTCGCGGATCGTATTCGCTTCGAGCGGTGCCAGATCGAAACCGTTGGAACTAGACGGGTTGTTCGCATCAAAGTGGGGAGAAGGGAACTTGATCAGATTGGAATTGTCGGTCAGGTCAATTACCAGCTCTAGGTTTTGGGATTGAACAGCCGAAGGCCTACGAAGATCAGCTTTGCGATCAGCGCCTTTTGGATAGCCAAATCGTAGCTCTGCCTCAGATGGCCCACCGGTCCCTTTGGCCAATGAGCCGATCTCTTCGGTCGTGATCGACATGTTCGTAGCACCGGAAAGCATATCGGCGCTATCATCAAGCGAACGCCATGACGGCTCAGATATCCTCTGTGGGACCCTCCACTTGCCTTCGTTATTCACTACCATTGGCGTGTACATCGAAGCGATCTCGGCCCTGTTTGAATTAGCTTGGGCCGCAAAATCTTCGGATCCGGTTGCTAGCAGTCCACCGCGTACGGATCCAGCTATCCTCTCATCCCGAGGTGCGATCCTTGGATTAGCTTTGGCCGAGGGCTTGGAAGACTGAGCCATTCCCTTTTTGGCAACCGAAGATAAAACCAGAGTATCTTCGGCCTCAGATCCGACAAAGCTGCCGGCTTCTGGCGCCTTTTTGATCCCCTTGGCGGACATATAGGCGTTTTGGAGTTCGATCGCAAAGGATGCATACTGAGCGACCGGCAGGGGGGCCGCAGCCTCCCGGGCCTCTTGGGAAGGTAGATCACCAAAAGCGTCAAGCTCTGAGCCCGCAACCATGGCACCAGTCGGTAACTCCAGTACTTGGGATTGCGAAAGCCTTTCGACCAACAACTCGTAGCGATAACGAGAGGCAAGGCCGAAGGCCGAGCGACGCTTCGTCCTAGTTGCCGAGACTATCTTGGCATCACCTTTGAACTTCTCCCTGATCTCCTCCAGGAGAACCTCGATAGAGTCACCGGTAGACATCTGCAGTCTTGCCACCGTCGACCACCCCTATCCTTTCCACTTTCAAGCCAGCCGGGATCTCCAGAGAAGAGACCACGGATATGTTTTCACCAAGTCCACGTAGCATCCGGGCCAATGCGGTCCTGATGCGTGGGGTAGTTATTAGAACCGGTTCCATGCCAGACGTGGCACTCGCACGTTCCTTAGCCTCGCTGACCGAACCTTTAATCGAATAAGAAGTCGTGGGGTCTAAAAGCAGCACTCCCCGCTGGTCGATGGTCTGTAGTGAGTTGACCAGAAGGTGTTCCAGCTCGGGTTCTAACACCAATACGAAGAGCTTCCCGTCCATAGCCCGCTTGGCGGCGACGGAAAATCCGATGGCTTCCCGGGCGCCTTCGAGCAAAAAGTCGGCCTCTCTCGAATACTTGGCACGATCGGTAACTGCCTCGACGATCCTCGGAAGATCCCTAACCGCCAGCCCCTCTTCCAATAGGTCCCTCAGAACCCTCTGCAACTCGCCTAGTGAGAGCTGTGCTTGGGCCATCTCATCGACCAGCACGGGTTGATACTGTCGCAAGGAATCGACCATCTCTTTGAGTGACTGTCTCGATAACAGTTCACCGGCGTGTGTCTTGACGACTTCAGAAAGGTGAGTCGTAATCACCGACGCCCGATCGACGACTGTCGCCCCACTGACCTGCGCTTGATTTTTAAACTGGATTGGTACCCACTTTGCCGGTATCCGAAAGACCGGCTCGAAGGTCGCTTCGCCGGGGATGGAGTCCAACCGGTCACCAATAGCGAGTATTCGACCGGGCGGGATGTACCCCCTGGCCGCCTCGACCTCATAGACCTTGATCACGTATTCACCCTGGCTCAAAAGGAGGTTGTCCCTGGTCCGAACGGCCGGGAGGAGAATCCCAAGCTCCGAAGCGACCTTCCGGCGAAGGGATTTGACCCGATCGAGAAGGTCTCCCCCACTTGCGGCGTCTACCACGTCTAACAGGTCAAGTGAAAGCTCTAGCTCCATCGGCTCGACCCGCATGGTGGGAAGTATCGTCTCGGGCGAATCTAGTTGCACTATCGGTTCTTGAATTTCAAGAACCTCGTCTTTGGGCTTCTTCTCAGCCTCCGACAATCTCCTACCGAGGAAGAAAATTACCCCACCGACGAGTATGAATGGAATCTTTGGAAGCCCAGGAAGTATTGCTAGCCCCATCAGTGCCCCGCCAGCGATACGGATGGCGATATTTTGGCGCCGGAGCTGGCTAAGAAGATCGGTCCCAAAGTCCGATTCATTAGAAGCCCTAGTGACGATCAAACCGGTGGAGATCGATAGCAGAAGGGCCGGGATCTGACTGACTAATCCATCTCCGACGCTCAGCAGCGAATAGGTGTCTATCGCCTGGGTCAAGGAGAGGTGCCTTTGCACAACCCCGACGAGGAATCCGCCGATAAGGTTGATCATCGTGATCAACACCGCTGCGATAGCGTCACCTTTTACAAACTTTGAAGCACCGTCCATCGCTCCGTAAAAGTCGGCTTCCTTAGAGATCTTTTGGCGTCTAGCCCTTGCTTCGGTCTCGTCGATATGACCTGCGTTCAAGTCGGCGTCGATCGCCATCTGCTTTCCAGGCATCGCGTCCAAGGTGAACCTTGCACCGACCTCTGCCACCCTGCCAGCACCATTGGTAATGACGACAAACTGGATGACGAAAAGGATCAGGAATACGATTAACCCGACTACGACCGACCCGCCTACGACGAAATTACCGAAACTCTGGATCACCGATCCCGCATACCCGTGTAGTAGGACAAGCCGGGTCGCGCTGACATTCAATGCCAGTCGAAAAAGTGTCGCAATGAGCAGGACCGAAGGAAAGGCGGAGAATTCGAGGGAGTCCCTGACCCTCAATACCATGGACAGCACTATCAGGGCAAAGGCAATATTTATGCTGATGAGAATGTCCAGCAGCATAGTTGGCAGCGGAACCACCAACATAACCACGATGAAAGCAATGCCGATAGGTACGGCCAAAGCTAGTCTGCTTGTTTTGGGCATCCTTCCAACCAGTTACAGTAATGCCCGTCCAATGAGCCAACCTTCGCCTTCCCGGCTATGTACTATTCGGCACCAAGATAAGAAATCTTGAACCTGGAATGTCTGAAATATCAATTTGCAGATTTAGTCGGCTTTTACGAATGCTTTGCTCCGGTGGTTCCAAGAAGTCATTCGGCTCGACGAAGAATATGCGGCGGCACCTGGATATCGAGGGATTCATCCAGCCTCCATAGGTGGAGTATTTCTCTCCGTCCTGACCAGTTCGGATATCGAGCCAGCTACTTCACGGCTAAATCCGCTAGTTGTGGTCAACGACTGGAGGCCGGGTTCTCTACTTTCCAGTTTCTTAGGGCTAGCTCGCCCATCTTTGGTACCTGCGAAGCGGGCACCGCTGGAGAGAATAGATATCCCTGTCCGAACTCACAGCCGAGGCCACGGAGCAGCTCAAGTTGCTCCTCGGTTTCGATCCCCTCCGCCAACACCGTCATATCCAGCGCATGACAGAGCGAAATCATCGCCTCCAACAGCTGCTCTGCTTGGGTAGAACTATGTACCGGAGATACGAAACTGCGGTCGATCTTGATCGTCCTCGGGCGCAATTTGGCGAGGTAGGAGAGTGACGAGTAGCCAGTCCCGAAATCATCGAGCGCCAGGGCGATTCCTAGGGACTTGAGATGCTCTATCACGGAGATCGCCGAGTCGATGTCTGAAAGAGCAACGCTCTCTGTGATTTCAAGGACGAGCCTCTGTGGCGCAAGCCCGCTCAGTGCGAGAGAGTGCTCGATGATCGACAACAGGTTCGGATCGTGGAACTGTCGAGCCGACAGGTTTACCGCCACATAAGGAGGAGTCACCGCATCGTTCGACATACTTTGCCACGATGCCGCCTCGACGGTCGCCCTTTCAAGGGC
>JABEUM010000162.1 GCA_013044475.1 Acidimicrobiaceae bacterium
AATTGCTTACCACCTACGGTCCTGGCACCTATGAAATCGCCGGGGCCATTTAGACGATTGTCGGATAGGTCTCTAGACGAGCCCTGGAGTGACCCCGGGTCAGCACGATCGACCAGAACACGGATCGTCAACTTGGGGTCACGTTGTCATTTTCAGAAAACGATTGCACGCAATGTCAGAAGTGCACTGCACAGAGCTATGAAGCCTCACAGGGTGCCTCAATTTGAGCGGATTATCTACCAGACTTCAGCAGCGGCCGTTCCCTGGTGATTGCGAAGTTGCCATTCTCTACCTAGCATGACCCAGCTTGATGAAACCAATGAATGACCTGTAAGGAGTCCGCTCTCCTGTCTAATAGCTGAGCGATATGTCAGAAGGGCGACCCCCGGACAATTGGTGCAGATGATCTCTGAAAATGACGGGTTTCTCGAGCAGCTTTCGAGAATAGCTGACTTGCCTTTTGCGCAGAATAGTTCAAATTTAGGTTGACGGTGTGACACGATTTGGTCGCTAGGGCTAGCGTTCGACCTTGCAGAGAAATTTTGCTCTCCCGGTTGATCAATAAGTTAGCGAGGTCAAGGAGAATGCGTTTACATCGACCAAGCCCTTGTCGGTCAATTTCAATTCAGGTATCACCGAAAGACCCAGAAAACTCAGTTGCATAAACGGGGACTCAGTTTTGCAACCGAGAACCATGGCGGCGGCATTTACCCCTTTTAGCATCTTGGCCACCTCTCGTGCGGGTCTGTCGCTCATAAGGCCAGCTATCGGGAGGGGAATTTCGGCAAGTAACTCGCCGTTTAGATAGACGACCTGACCCCCTCCGATTTCACTAAGCCTTCTGACACAGGCAACCATGTCACGAGCGGCTTGCTGGTCGTTCCCCCCCAACACCATGAGGTTATGTGCGTCGTGAGCGACTGTAGAAGCTATGGCACCTTTGTAGATGCCAAAGTTCTTAACTAATCCGACGGCGAGGCGACCGGTATTTCTGTGCCGCTCAATTACCGACAACCTGCTGAGTTCTCTATCCGAGGGATCCCAACGAACCTTAATCGACTTGGTAATCAGCGAATTTTCCTCCACTGAAATGGCTTTTGCAAAGCTATGAGGCTTCACTGGTACTTCGAAGTCATCTTCACTTGGAAGATCCTTTAGGTGAACCGAGTTGTATAGCGAGCTAGCAGGCAAATTATGCTTGACAACCCCCGGCAGAATCACACCATTTTCCGCTACGAGCTGACCCTTCTGAAATACCATTTCCGCTTTGAACTCGACAATGTCTTTCAGTACAACGATGTCGGCTTGATATCCCGGGCCTAATGATCCGAGGTGATCCATTCCGTGGTATTCGGCTGGATTCGACGTCGCTAGGACCAAGGCATCTTCTGCCCTTAGACCGCTGGCAACTGCGAGCCTCAAGATGTCGTTGATATGCCCCGACTCCAAGAGCAAATCAGGTTCGCGATCGTCGCTACATAAGGCGAGTCGATCGGTACCGTACTCAATCGCCGTCCTAATTAGCTCCTTTAGATTTTTCGAAGCAGATCCCTCCCTAATAAATACCCACATACCCTTCTGCCTCTTTTCTTGGGCTTCGCGGTATGTGAAACATTCATGATCAGACTCAACCCCGGCAACCAGGTATGCATCAAGATCGACTCCGACGATTCCAGGGGCGTGCCCGTCCACCCTTCTCTCCCCAGCTGCGGCTATTTTGTCAAGCACCTCAGGATCGGCTGAAATCACTCCGGGATAGTTCATCATTTCGGCGACGCCGATTGATTGAGGGAGATTGAGAATTGCCTCAAGATCTACTCGGCTGAGCTCGAAGGCAGAACTCTCGAATGCCGATGCAGGCACACAAGGAGACGCACAGATCCCGAAGAAGAAAGGGAGATCGGCCGATGCCTTAGCTAATTCGGTGACTCCAGGTACTCCCATGACGTTCGCCAATTCATGGGGATCAGCGGCTACCGCTACGGTTCCCAAAGGGAGCACGGTCTCGACGAATTCGTCTACCCACAATTTGGTCGATTCGAGGTGCATATGGGCATCGATAAAACCGGGAACCAGGAACTTATCGGTTACGTCGATTGTCGCCTTGGAACTGCGATCTCCCCAACCCACGATCTTCGATCCAAGGATTGCTATGTCAGTACGGATGAACTCCTTAGTAGTGCTCGAGAAAACCAGACCACCCTTTAGAAGGAGGTCGCAAGGAGCGTCTCCTCGGGCAGCTTCGATTTCACCCTTTTGTCCGCGCGCTTTAGCCATAGCTAGAGGCTAGTTCTCAGAGCGGAAGTACGACAACCGACGAAATCGACAGCCCCGACCTGGAACGACTAACGAGACGCGTATTGCGAGCCAGCTCTTTTTTGGGCCGCCTTGGCCGAAAAAATGTCTCCGCACTCTTCGCACAGATCGTTTACGATGCCTAGGCGTTCCAGGATAGCGAATAGCTTGCATCCAACGCAGATACCAAATGCGGACTCCAGAAGAGCGAATGCGCCAAGTATCCAGAGCAGGTCGAAGGCGACCGAAGGAGCGCCAAAGAGGTAAAGGGCGAGGGTCGCTAACGAAAAGACCGAACCTATACCCTGGGCGAAGCGCTTTGGCTTACCCGAGACTGTCTTTGGATCACCGAGACGAGGCGAAGCGACCCTGGTAGCGAATTGGCCCAGCGGAGAAAACTTGGGTCCTGCGGCCACCCTGGCGACAAAGCCATAGAGCAAGATGATCAAAAAGAGTGGTGAATGGGTAATCTCGGCGAGCACTACCATCGTCACTACCCCAGCGGCCACAGTCCTAGCAGCTTTCTCGTTGACGGTCTCTGGGAAGCCGAAGATCTGTGCAGTAGTCATAAATACCATAATACCGATCAACTTAGTCAACAATCGCTTAAGCGAGAAAAAATCCTCTAAGCCTAGCTTTACCAACCAAGGGAGCGTCAGAAATGGCATAGCTCCCTATAGCTCTCCTGTTAACTTACGGGAGAGGGCTCAGAAAGGACTCGAAGCAGCTCGAAGGGGGTATTTTTGCAGCCGCAAGGACGATGTCAGAAATGGATCAGCTAGATAAATTAGAGAAATAGAAGAGAAGACTACGAGCTGGGAAGTGTATGGATGAAATGACGTTGTAGATATTAGTCACTTGCGTGAACTTATTTTTCGGAGTTTTGGCAGGCTTGATTGGGGAGGTGCCAGTTGAGAAAAGGTATCGGATTGGCTCTGCTGCCCCTGGGCGTACTAGCAGCCGCCTGTTCTTCAAGTTCCTCTAGCGGTAGCTACTCGACCACTACGACCGCAGCTGCTAACTCCGTTTCTACGCCCATAACTCTGAGTCTTTTAAAGACTAAGAGTTATGGGGAGGTTTTGGGTTCGTCGTCGGGACAGGTCTACTACATGTTGACGTCCGATTCGTCCACCAAGTCGACGTGTTATTCTGCCTGTGCCAGCGCTTGGCCTCCGGTGCCGTCTACGACCAAGGTCGCTGCGGGATTGAGTGGCTCGCTGGTATCCAAAATAACCAGAACCAACGGGTCTTCGCAGCTTGAATATGCTGGCCATCCCCTTTATACCTTCAGTAGTGATTTGAGCCAGAACGCTACTAATGGAGAAGGTGTTTACGCTTTCGGCGGCTACTGGTACGTGCTTTCAGCATCGGGCAAGCCGATTAAGGCGGCGGCGACGGCGGGGGCGAGTCCATCGACTACCGCCGGCGGCTACTACTAGAGGCACTGTTTGCCTAGGATTGGCATTGTGCGAGTGGCTTTTTAGGGCCGTTGAAATCCGAGATCGACGAGTTTGTGTTCGATCTCGTGTGCTGGCAGCGGTCTGCAAAATAGATAACCTTGGGCGAGTTCTGCACCCAGATCTAACAGATACGTGGCTTCAGCTTCGGTTTCAACGCCTTCGGCTATTACTTTGAGCCCCAATCTATGTGCGAGGGATATCACAGCGCTCACTATCACTTCGTGTTGCTGGGAGTCTCGTATGCCAGTGACGAAGGAGCGGTCTATCTTTAAAATGTCTATCGGCAGGCGGTCGAGCTGGGCTAACGACGAATATCCGGTTCCAAAGTCATCTAGCGAAATGTGGACTCCTATTTCACTTAACGCCTCTAGTTTCGTGCTCACAGCGTTTCCCTGTTCAAGCAGGACTGATTCGGTGATCTCCAGATAAAGTAGCTCTGGATCCAATCCAGATTCACTTAGACACTGGTGCACCATTGCGGTGAAATTCACATCTCGAAGCTGGGCAACTGAAACGTTAACGGCCATATGAGGTGGCGACGAATTCGTTTCAGAATTAGCCCAAATAGCCCCTTGAAGACATGCTTGGCGTAGCACATATCGACCGAGGGGGATTATAAGTCCGGTCTGTTCCGCTAGTCCGATGAACTGATCGGGAGGGATTAAACCCCGCTCTGGATGGCGCCATCTGACGAGAGCTTCGAGACCCTGCACCTCCCTACCTGCGAGTGAGAGGATGGGTTGATAGAAGACCTCTAGCTGGCCGGTCTCTATTGCAATTCTTAACTCCTGGCGGGAGTTAAGCCTCTCTAAGCTCCAAGGGCGATCGGTTGGCTGGGCGTGTACCACGATTTCGGACCCGAGATCCTTTGCCCTATTCGAGGCGATCGCCGCGTCTCTGAGCAGTTCGGCAGGTTCGGTGAATGTGCTAGCAGTGGCAATGCCGATCGAGGCGGTTAGGTTCAGCTCGCTGCCGTCGTCGACTCTTATTGCTTCGGAGATGACCTGCTGTACTGTACGAGCTAGGCCTTCTGCATCCGAGGGAAGGAAAACATCAGGTGAGAAGATAGCGAACTCGTCTCCATTGATCCTTGCTACAGAGGTGTTATTTGGGAGTCGGGAAACTAGCCGGTCCGCGACTATGCGTAATATCGCGTCACCGGTTTCGTGACCGAGGCTCTGATTGACCCAGCTGAAGTCTTCGAGGTCGACATAGATGATTGAATAGGCCTGACCCTCGGGAGCTTGCAGTATCGATTGACCAAGTCGATCTAAAAAGAGGATTCGATTGGGTAGATTGCAAAGGGAATCCGTTAGGGCCTGGTTGATCAATTGCCGTTCGAGCATGTTGCGCTCTGTGACGTCTTCGATACTTACTAGGATCGCCCGCACTTCCTTCCACAAGATCTCATGAGCATTGACATTTACTTCCACTATTCGTCCGCTTGCTAGCTTGTGCCTCCAACCTTGGGTATTTCTCACCGTCCCCGGTCTTGTTTTTAGATATTCGGTAATTATTTTGATATCTTCGGTCGGTCTGATGTCAGCAAGAGTCATCCTTCGAAACTCGTCATAGCTATAGCCATAAAAGATCATGGCCGCATCATTTACTTCGAGAAAGGAAAGTGTTTCGGTGTCGAAAATATACATTGGTTGTGGGTTCGAAGAGAACAAAATGCTAAAGGTCTGATCGGCATCAAAGGATTCGACAGTATCCGAATTTAGGGAGTCGATCTTAGTGACGTGCGCCATAAGTGCAATTGGCCTCTCATCAGGGCCTCTGACGGCGCTGACTTTCGTCCAGCACGAAATAATTGTAGAGTCGGGGCGGAGGTATCTTTTGTGAATCACATGACACTGAATCTGACCTTTGGCAAGGGCCCTTCGGGCTTGAGAGTCGATCTGGACATCATCGGCAAAGGTGATGTCATCAACCGTCAGGTCCCTTAGCTGCTCTAGGCTTCTGCCCATAGCTTCGCAGTAGGAGGCGTTGGCAAGAAGGATCTTTCCTGTTAGTCCTGCGACGGCGGTCGGCAGAGGACTGGCTTGGACTCCTGGGTCCAAATCCAAGACCGCACGATCTAACAAGTTTGTAAGGAGGCCCATTTCACGCATTGTCGGTGCCGAGGTGTCTGAATTCATAATAGAGGTTAATTTCCAAGGCCATCGGCTAGGGAGACGAATACGAAGTGCTCTAGAGATGTTGTGATGCGGTAGAGTGACCAATTACGCAGCACTTCTACCCCTCTTTCTCACGAGATGACAGTGCAATTCTAACATCGGCATGTTATTGAAACTACTTAATCATGCAGATAAAGCAATCCTTTCCAAAGTCGACTAGCGGGAAAGTGGTGGTCTCGTTTTGGAATTATAAATTGACTTGAACATGGGTTGTGACATGGTTAAGTACCAAGCGTTTGCTAAGTAGCGTATGAAGAAATTAAGGAGATAATGGCGGAATAGAGTTTCAAGTAGATCGACGGTCAGCAGTCCAATATCGATAAAAATTGTAATTTCTATCGCCACTTCGTGGACGGGAGCGGCCTAAGAAATTTCTTAGAGTCACGATTACCACCAGGGGAGGCCTTTTCATCGAGGAGGATGCAACTAGTGGAATATGCTGGGATCCTTGAGGTAAGGGAAAAGCCTGTCAAAGTGGATGAAGCCCACTCCGGAAGCCGGATCGTATCCGGGTGTAGCACTAAATACCCCGTGATGAGCGTTGAGGTAGTCGTTGTTGCCGACGGTAACGTCTGATATCGCACTTGACCCAATAGCCGACAGTCGGTAAAGTGCCGGAGCTAGCAGGCCGATTCGGTGTCCGAGGCCTGATATTAGCAGTGAGACCCCAGCCCCCACCACGGGTGCCGCCGCACTGGTCCCGCCTAAAACGTCCCACTTATACTTTGGGGCATATACCAGAAATCCCTCGGCGAGTGCAGAGACGTCCGGAACCTCCCTACAGAGGGCCACTAAATGACAGTTTGCGACCGCCTGCTGGGAGTCGACGCCAGGTCCAAACTGGTATGGGGGCTGAAGGTGAATCGAGCTCGTGCCGCCGCCGCTAGCGCCACTGTAATTTACGTCTGACCATACTCTTTCGCCGTTCGGTGCCGATGAATCGAGCATCAAGCCTCCTACCCCGGTCACGTAGCTTTGAGATGCGGGATCATCTACCGAAAGAGATGAATCCTTTCCCTGTGAGTAGCAGTCTTCCGATCCCGAATCGCCCGATGCGAATAGAACGGTCTGCCCTTGTGCCGCCGCCTCAGCGAAGGCTAGTTTTTCGACGGCTATATCAGTACTCGCCATCTGCGATTCACATAACCCCCAGCTTCCAACGATGACTTGGGCCTGGTTGGCTGCGACCATCTTCAAGTAGAGCTGGTCCGCCAAGGCTTGGGGAGCCGAGTAGATATCTAGCGTTGCTTTGGGAGCAAGGGAGAGTGCGGTCTCGGTGTCTAACTCAGCCTCTTCTAGCGATGCCGTTGAGGAGTCGTGAGATCCGGGTCCGATATTTATATAGCTGATTTTGGAGTTTGAGCCGACGCAGCTTCTGAATATGTTGAGGTCCTTCTTGAACAGGGTGCTTTTCGATGACGGTGTTGTCTGGGCAAACTCGGGTAGGGCTATAGTTACACGCTGACCCTGGTCGCCAGAGGCGTAAAGGCGGTTCATGCCATATAGAGATGCGACCTGTGAAGGGAGGAGGGCGCCGATCATCTTTGCGTTTGATCTAGCAGCCGGACAGGCCTTCAGTCCGCTCGTCTTTAGTGAATCTGCGAGCGAGATCTTTTTGTATTGTGCAAGCTGCGCCCTTGCACTTGCAGCGGGGATCCTTCTTAGGTCGTTGACCCTTCTGAAGTAGGGGACGCTCCCGTTGGGATATATGCCGAGTATCGAAACAACTAGCGGCTTGATCGACTTCCCTATCTCCCATGGCCCGTTCGCTTGGGGTTGGTAGCCGTTGGCGACGTGTACCTGGTAGAAGCTTACGCCGAGGGCTTTGCTTGCTTGGGAGACGGTCCCCGATATTGGGAGTACTATTCCGTTCGTCCAGGGGCTAGCTGGGTGGAGTCCGAACTGCGAGAAGTACTTAGTTACCGCGTCGAGGTTTGTCGATCCAGCCCCGAAGTCCGTAGCAAACTCCTTCGTAGTAACGAATTTAAGGTACCCGTTTGAGGCAGGATCGGACACTTGATAGACGAACTGCGAAAGATTCGACCAAGAACTGGGTTCGAGTACCACGTCGAATTTTACCGCAAGATTCTGCGGTGATCTCCCTGGATGGTTGTAGGTCGAGATATTCCGGGGGGTGTTGACATGGCCAGAGCGAAAGGAGTCGACGAGCAACACTATCGCGGAGGTCGCAATTACTAGCCCGACGACTAGTTGCGCCCAGAACCTAGTGTTTAGTTTGTTGGCCATGCTCATTATCAGAGGATATCTAGTCCAGCCTGAGAAGGACTATCTGATTTGGTCTGTCCGCAATTGCCAAGCCAACGGAGGATGCCTGGTTAGTTGGATCGGTCGGTATACGGCTAGCGCCCGCTGCCAAGGGACGTAGCCAAATATCTAGCCCTTCCTGCCGCCTGGCAAGCGGTCGGTCAAAGGATTTCCTACGATTTATGAACTATTCGATGAGATGCCACAGCGGCAATTTTTGACAAAGGTCGCAGCGGCTCATTGCCTTTTGATCTCAGCGATAATCAAAGATCTGTGCCATTTGTACCGAACGAGGTCCGAAGCAGATTGATCCAGAATCGAGCGACCGTGTGCTGGCATCGGTGTTCTGTCCGCGGCCATAGTCGAAATGTCGCCGCGAGCTATAGTCTCGGGACTTCTTTCTTTGACTAAACGAGTCCCATCTCCACCAGTGCCTCTGCGATTTGGATCGCATTCAGCGCGGCACCCTTTCTCAGGTTGTCACCCGCAACGAACATGGCAATACCTGCATCGACGCTCGAGTCTTGGCGAATCCTCCCGACGAGGCAATCGTCGATTCCGGCCGCCTCGAGCGGAGTCGGCAGGTCTACTACCTTTACCCCGGGAGCCGCGGAGATTGCCTGCAAGGCCTCTTGGGTTGAGACCTTCCTAGCTAATTCAACGTTGAGGCTGATTGAATGACCGGTGAACACCGGGACCCGGACACAGGTGCAGGAGACCAGGAGGTCTTCGATCTCCAGGATCTTTCTGCTCTCGTCACGGAACTTGTGCTCCTCGTTGGTTTCCTCATCGACCAGCTTTCCAGCTATCGGAATTACGTTGGAGCAGATTGTGGTTAGGTAGGTCTCGGCCTTGGGGAACTCGATCGCCGCTCCGTCGAAACTTAACGCCTCCGCATTCGATCCCAGGGCTCGGAGTTGGTCCTTGAGCTCCGAAACACCTGCTAATCCCGAGCCGGAAACTGCTTGATAGGTCGATGCCACGATCCTCTTCAGACCGGCCAAGTTGTCAAGGGCCTTGAGGACGGACATGGTAACCATCGTGGTGCAGTTTGGGTTGGCGACGATACCCTTTTTGATCTCCAAAAGCGCGTGGCGATTTACCTCTGGGACGACTAGCGGGACCTCTGGATCCATCCGCCATGCGGAAGAATTGTCTATTACTATGGCACCTTTGGCTGCAACTCTGGGAGCGAGAGCAAGGCTGGCTGTCGCTCCAGCCGAAAATATCGCCACATCTATTCCGCTAAAATCCGCCCCCTCGACATCTTCTACCAGGTACTCCTCGCCCTTGAAGGTCATCTTCTTTCCTGCCGAGCGAGATGAGGCAAACAGTCTCAGGTTGTCAATTTGGAATTCGCGCTCGTCGAGAAGCCGCAACATTACCGAACCGACCTGTCCGGTTGCTCCGAAAACTCCAACGTTCATTAGGGCTCCTAACTCTTTTTTCAAGTCGTCTCGACTTGAAATAGGGCAAAAAGGGTATCTGAACCCAAAACTCTGTGAAGCCTATTGGGTTCGAGTCATGGGGACAAGTTCAATGGTCACCAGTCTATTTGCTAAAACCGTATTGGCGATTGGGTTTAATCGTGGTCGCGCTCTTGCCCAGTACTATCTGACTTTTCCGAGCGTGTTTGACAACAGCTCTTTCTCGAGCGGCTCAATGTGGCGCAATGGTCCGTGGTCCCAAAGAAAATCAAGGGCCTTCGTCGACGTGAGCAGCTCGGCACTGCAGAATTAGCGACTTCGCTCGATCGACGAGAAGGCGCTATTGGCTCAGCTAAATCCAGAACACTTCGATGGTGCGTAAGTATGCTTTGAACTGCTGGCCGACCTTTTCGATTTGACTCGCCTTTCGAGTCCGCACTCCCAGTAGCGGCCAAAATAGCTATGGCTGGGAGGCAACAGGAGATATCTCCTCCAACACAAGTTATAGAGATCTGCTCCCAGCGGCGAAAGCGCTCCCTTGGTCAAATAAGCACCAAGCGAAGGGCGGAACCTCGACGAAGCCGAAAGTGCTTAGAGTTCGAACGCCTCATGCAGTGCGATTACGGCTCGCTCCACGACATCTTGTCTCATGACACAGGAGATCCGGATTGCTGAGGTAGATATCATCTCAATATTGATGCCTTCATTGGCAAGCGTGGCGAACATCTTGGCGGTTACTCCGGGGTGGGACTTCATGCCAGCCCCAACCAGCGAAACCCTTCCGATCTGGTCGTCGGAGATGACCTGCTTCGCCTCAATCTCCTGGGCGATTCGGTTGGCTGCCGCCAGAGAAACTGCGATGTCGATCCTTGGCACAGTGAAGGAAATGTCGGTGTGACCCTCTACCGAGGTGTTCTGTACGATCATGTCCACGTTGATACCGGCATCCGCCACGGCAAGAAATATCTTTGCTGCAACACCCGGCTTGTCAGGAACCTCGCGAACGGTTATCTTTGCCTCCGACGTGTCGTGGCTAATCGCAGAGACGATCGGTTGTTCCATTTGTGGATCCTCCTCAGATACCCAAGTCCCCGGTTCCCATGTAAAACTGGACCTTACGTGTAGTGGCACCATATAGTTGCGGGCGAATTCCACGGATCTTAATGCGAGCACTCTTCCACCAGATGCCGCCAGCTCAAGCATCTCCTCGAAGGAAATACTAGGAATCTTGTGCGCCTTTGAAACTACCCTCGGATCTGCGGTGAAGACCCCTGATACGTCGGTATAGATCTCGCAGAAGTCAGCGGACAGCGCCGCCGCAAGCGCAACCGCCGTAGTGTCGGATCCGCCCCTGCCGAGGGTCGTAATGTTTCTGTCTGTCGACATGCCTTGAAATCCAGCTACCACCGGAACAAAACCCTCGGCTATTGCCTTACGAAGCCTTTCGGGCTTGATCTCGAGTATTTTGGCTTTCGTGTGGTCGGTGTCGGTAATAATCCCTGCCTGAGAGCCAGTGAAAGATACCGCAGGCACACCCAGGTCGGCCAGAGCCATACATAACAACGACATCGAGATCCGCTCACCCGAGGTCAGCAACATGTCCAGCTCTCGAGGCGGAAGTTGTCCAGAGACCTCATGAGCGAGCCTTATCAGGTCGTCGGTGGTCTTGCCCATTGCTGAGACGACTACTACGACGCTATTACCCGCTCGTCTCGTGCGCGCGACATGATCGGCGACCGCCCTTATCCGGTCGGCATCGCCTACTGAAGTTCCACCGTATTTCTGGACCAACAAACCCACCATGACAAATTAGCCGCTCGATAGGCGGGTTCTTCCGGGATTTAGCGCAGACAGAGGTGGTTGGTTAGGTGCTCGAGGGGTGAATGTTGAAAGTGGCCTAAAGGGCAACAGACCTAATGCAGTTAAAAAGTTTCTTTTGCCCGGTGATTCCGACTAGCTTATTCAACCGTGCCAAGTCCTAAAAGAGAACGAATCAGAGAGAACCAGAGAAGACTTCAAGAGATCCGCGAACGCGATCAGAAAAACAGGCGCCGCAAGCGACTGGGCTTTATCTGGGGGCCGGTAGCTATCATTGTGATCGGAGCTGTGGCCTACGGCCTCCTGACATCGAAAAAGTCGCCAGCAGCGGCTAAAGTCACTACCACTACGGTTGCCTCCACTACGACGACGGCAAACCTAGCGAATGTGGTTTGTCCCAACCCGAACGGTTCCTCTCCCCGCTATGAACACTTCTCCTCTGCTCCGCCGATGTGTATCAACCCGGCCAATAGCTATATCGCAACCGTTAAAACCGATGTTGGAACCTTTACCATCACCCTCAATCCGACACTGGCTCCTAAGACCGTCAACAACTTCGTCTTTTTGGCGCGTTATCACTTTTACGATGGACTCATTTTCCATCGGGTGATCCCAGGTTTCGTGGTTCAGGGTGGAGATCCTTTAGGAACCGGTGCTGGAGGACCTGGCTACCAGTTTGCCGACGAACTTCCGAAGGCCGGATCGTACAAAATCGGAACCGTGGCGATGGCTAATTCTGGAGCGAATACCAATGGGAGCCAGTTCTTTATCGTTACTGGACCTGCGGGCGAATCACTTCCGCCTAGCTACTCGATCTTTGGCCAGGTCACCTCGGGCATGAACGTGGTAAACGCTATCAGCGCAGACGGATCAGCTTCGGGAACGCCAAAGGTTGTTCACAAGATGATCAAGGTTACTATCACGCAAAAATAGGAAGGTTCGCTCGAGGTTTGCTGTCGCACTGTGTTGTGGCTCAGACCGGGACGGCCCCGTTGAGAAATAGATAGGAGAGTTCGGTGGCATCTTCCAACAAGGGTGGATCACCCAGTCCTGAGGCGGACGGCTCGAGTCCGAAGACCCAGACCTTTGACGCCCAGCCAGAGATCTGTATCGACCTCGCAAAGAGTTACAAGGCACACTTCAAGACGACACATGGCGACTTTTCGGTTGAGCTAGATGCAAAAAAGGCTCCCCTTACCGTCAACAACTTCGTCTTTTTGGCGCGTTATCACTACTACGACGACGTTATTTTTCATAGGATCATTCCCGGGTTCGTCGTACAAGGCGGAGATCCGAAAGGCACCGGAATGGGTGGTCCTGGCTACCGATTCCGTGATGAGCTACCCAACAAGGGTGAATATGAGATCGGGTCTTTAGCGATGGCGAATGCCGGCCCGAATACCAATGGGAGCCAGTTCTTCATCATCACCGGAGCTAACGGCGTCGGCCTACCGCCGCTCTATTCGCTCTTCGGCAAGGTTTACGAAGGGATCGAAGTAGTCAAGGCGATCGAAGCCGCAGGAACTTCCTCGGGTAGTCCGAAAGAACGCTGTGCAATGGTGAGTGTTACCATAACCGAGGATTGATCTAGCCGCCGAAATCCACCCAACTTGAGAGTCGAAGTGCCATTTGAGCTATAGGCCGGATGTGGATATAGCTCTGGGCATTTAGTCCGAAGTTCAGGAACCTGAACTTCGGACTAGTTAGAGGCAGAGCGACGGCGTTCGAACTCGGTAACCGTAAGGCCGGTTGAGGTATTCCTTGAAAATATCTTTGCTGTCCCGCTATGCCGTGGCTAACCTCCGATCTCGCTGCTCTGCACTCCGCGTTGTCCAGGTGTCTTCTGCTGGTGACCAGTTGCGGATGTTGCCGGAAACCCATCTCGGTCGGTTAGTTACTAGGAACGTCTCGACTCGGGATCCAGCGCAGCGCTGGGTTGTGACCCCAAATGAACAAACAATGCGCAGCTCAGAGGCCTCTGCGTCGTTCGGGTTAGGCTATCGCCTTGCCCCTAACTTTGACTTCCTTAGATTCAGGAAACCCAGCGTAGCGCTGGGTTTAGCGTGGAATTCATCAAAGAACTACCGGTTCAGGAAGCTATGCGGGTTTGGGTTAGTGGAGTGTCCGCCAACGTCCTCTCACGTTTGAATTCGTGGCTAGATAGTTGGCTAGACCAGCGATCGCTTCAAGGTCAGGTCACCATCCAGTTTCGAGGGTCCGACGGTGAGGAGTTTGAATTATGCCTGGGGAAGAGTCGAAAATTTCCCGGACGATCCTGTGACCAACAGGCCCGCCACGATTGAGTTGGCTTGATATAGGCCTCCTGATCTGCAAGACCTCCGATATAGCAAGTATGGACTTGACAGTTCAACATGGCAAGGCTAGCCTTTGTATATGCCCCAAGATCCCGAAATCGCAGATGTTGCTGCCGCCCTTCAGTTGAGCATCGGTTTATGCGTACGACAGCTTCGTCAGATGCAAGCTCAAGGCGACTTGAGCTTGTCGGAGGCTTCGGCCCTCAAGCGATTGGATCGAAACGGACTAACTTCGGTGACCGAGTTGGCCAAAGCCGAGCAGATCAGCGTGCAGTCGATGGGAACGACATTGCGAGCGCTCGAGGCACGTGGACTCGTCAAACGACGTTCCCATCCGAGCGACGGGAGGCGCGTGGTTCTTTCAATCACCAAATCCGGCACACGAATGCTGGGCGACAAGCACAACGCGCGGGCCGAGCAACTGGCCAAGGTCCTTTTGACTGAGTTTAGCCCTTCGGAGCGTCGGCAACTGATGATTGCCGCGCCCCTGATTGAGCGGTTGGCGCAAAGCTTGTGATCGCTGCGGAGCAAACGTCAGGTAATGAGAACCGCTACCGGTGGGTGGTGCTGGCTACGTGTTGTCTGAGCGTGTTCATGGCGGGACTCGATACAACCATCGTCAATGTCGCCCTGCCGTCAATACAGCACGCACTGCACGCGTCAGTAAGCGGCCTTCAGTGGATCATCGATGCGTACACCCTTGTCATTGCGTGCCTACTCATGTTGTCTGGCTCGCTTGCGGATAGGTTTGGTCGCCGTCGGTTCTTTCAGATCGGGTTGATCACGTTTTCGTTGGGTTCGCTGGCTTGCAGCCTGACTCCGTCGCTCGGATGGCTGATCGCCTTCCGAGGATTGCAAGCCATTGGCGGTTCGATGCTCAATCCTGTCGCGATGTCGATCATCGCTAATACGTTTACGGATCGCGCAGCGCGCGCTAAGGCGATCGGTTTGTGGGGATCTGTCGCGGGTATCAGTCTCGCTGGCGGACCGGTGCTCGGGGGCCTACTGGTAAGCGGGATCGGGTGGCGTTCGATTTTCTGGATCAACATTCCCGTCGGTTTGATCGCGATCGCCCTCACCCAGAGGTTTGTGCCCGAGTCGAGGGCCGAGCATCCCCGACAGCTTGACCTTCCCGGCCAGCTACTGGTTATCGCTGCGCTGGGGTGTCTGACCGCGGGGATTATTGAAGGACCACGCCGTGGGTGGGATTCGGCGCCGATCGTGGCACTGTTCGCGTGCGCCATCTTCGCTGCGACTGCATTGGTGCTGCTCGAGTCGCGACGACGTGAACCGCTGGTCGACATGCGATATTTCCGCAGCGCACCATTTTCGGGCGCGGCGCTCATTGGGGTGTTCGCCTTGGCGACTCTCGGAGGTTTTCTGTTTCTCAATACGCTGTATCTGCAGAATGTCCGTGGCTACAGCGCACTGCACGCAGGATTACTGACGATTCCGATGGCCGCAATGCTGGCAGCATTCTCGGTCGTCGCTGGTCGGTTGGTTGCCCGCAGTGGGCCGAGGCTTTCACTCATCGCGTCTGGCGGACTCATCTCGGTGGGTGCGAGCCTGCTGATCGGCCTGAGTGCGCACACCGCGATGTGGTATCTGATCGTTGCCTACCTCGTTTACGGTGCAGGCGCGGGTCTGGTCAGCGCCCCGATTACCAACACCGCACTCTCGGGCATGCCCCGAGACCAGTCCGGTGTAGCGGGAGCGATCGCCTCCACCTTTCGCCAGACCGGAGCGGCCCTCGGGGTCGCGGTCACTGGCGCGATCATCGCCGGAAGCTCGGCGGGCTTCGTAATCTCCAGCCATGCGGCGTGGGCGGTGGTCGCTAGCTGCGGAGTAATGGTCGTACTCCTCGGTCTGGTTTCAACCGGACGCTGGGCTCTGTCGACCGCCGAGCGAAATGGCGCGCGCCTGGCCACTGACATTAGCCCCGGCCCATAAGGAGCACGATGATCACCCGATCGACCACGCCGCCAGACACCGCATCCCGAGTGTGGATCGCCCTGCACGCAGCGAAAGGAATCCGTGAACTTCTTCCTGCTTGAACAATACGGCGAGGTCACCCTCGTCGATGTCAGCCTATGCAAATACCGCGACACCTTGGAGACCAACCTCTCGGTCTTCGATCGCAAACTCTGCAAACCCGCCCCCCCCAAGCACGCCAATCATAGAGAAAAGGAACCAATACCATGCCCGCAAACCCCATAGGCTTCGCACTACGCAACCGACATGCCGGACACCACACGCTCGTCTGGGCACGTCCCGACCTGCAAGCACCCGAGACCTTCTCCCTCACCAGCCCTGCCTTTGACCACGGCATGCCCATCCCCGAGCGGCACCGCGGCAGGCTCTTCGGAGCCAACATTTCCCCCGCGCTCGCCTGGACAGCGCCGCCAGCCGAAACCGCCGAACTTGTGCTCATCGTGCAAGATCCCGACGTCCCCCTCGGGAAACCCGCTACCCATGCGCTCACGCTCGGCATCGACCCATCGCTAAGCAGCATTCCCGAGAACGGCCTCACCCACCCCAGCCCGATCCTCGGACTCAAACACGGCAAAGGCGCCCTCGGCCATCGCGGCTGGGCTGGCCCCAAGCCCCCGCGCTCGCACGGACCACACTCCTACGTCTTCCAAGTCTTCGCCCTGGACTCCCAACTCGACCTGCCCGAGAAATTTACCCTCACAGATGCACTCCGAGCGATGGCCGGACATGTAATCTCGCGCGCTCGACTGGACGGCACCTTCGAAATCCGGTAGTTGTGCTAACCCAGAGAAAGTGGACACTCAGGTTACCAACATACGATGCTGGTTGAGAGGAAGTCACAATGGCAAATCAGCAAAAGGAAGTTCACACTGGACTTCAAGGTTTTGATTGATCTGAAAATCGGTCCCAGGATAGCATTAGATACATTCCAATCAAGCTCTTTTAAAATCTGAGTTGGTACAGCGCCACAGCTGTTTGCTTGCGATCGTTGTGTTCCAAAGATCGACATGAGGACTCTCAGTACTGCCCGAAACTATGGCGGTCCAGAAAAGCCCACATAGGACGATCGCCGACCACGGATCGGTCGCACTGCGTTGTGGTCCGTGCGACGTGGCAATAGCTTGGCCGAGAGGGCTAGCGCTAACCCTTGACGAACCCCCGCACTGCTTGCGCTATCAGTTGAACCGAGATTGCCGCCAGTAGCAGCCCAAAGATTCGGGTCAAAAGGGTGATTCCACCCTCTTTTAGCAGCCGGATCAGCGCCAAGGAGTACCTAAGGGTAATCCAGAGGAGGATTAGCACTAAGGCTAGGGCAGCTGCAATCGCTGAGTATCTGTCGATGGAGTGAGACTGCTTGGCGAAGACTATCGTCGCGGCGATCGCACCCGGTCCGGCAATCAGCGGTGTCCCAAGGGGCACTAGTGCTACCGACACATCTCCCACCTGGGCGTGCTTCTCGCTGTCGCCGGTCAGAAACTTGAGCGAGACCAGCAGTAGAAGCAGGCCACCAGATCCTTGCAGCGCCGGAATGGAGATGCCGAGATAGGAGAGGATCTCCTGTCCGAACAGGGCGAAAGAGGCAATCACCGCCCCAGCGACCAAGACCGCCTGGAGTGCGAGGTGTCTCTGAGCTTTAGCTTCGACGTCTTTCGTCAATGACAAAAAGATCGGGACATTTCCAAGTGGGTCCATAATGACCAGGAGCGTTACGAAAACCTGAGTGAAGAATTTAAAGTCCAAAGGTTCTTATGTTCCAGTCTTGGTCAGTGGGCCGTTTGAAAAGACACTCTTCCCAAAAGCGCGCGATCTAAAGTATTTGAGAAATGCTAAATCAACTCGTCAAAGTGGCCAGGTCAGATCCAGTGAACTCATCTTAAGTGGTGAACTTAGTCGAAGTCAGCAGCCAATGCTAGGAATCGAGGAGATAAATTTTCCATCGATCCCGCGTTCCACACGAACCGTAGTACAGACAGATTTGGATGAATTAACCGAGGTGGTCGACGGGTGGGTCTGTTGGTTCCGCTAGCTATCGGGTTAGTTGTCGGCTTAACGAGCTTTTAGCGAGCTGAGGTATTGGTTTTGTGTGAGGCCAGAATTGTTTGTTACCCCTCGCTTGGTCGATTCAACGAACTGTTCGTATAATCGACTAGGTTTTTGCTAATGAAGAAACTACTACTACTTATGATCATCGGGGCGTTAGTCGCCGTAGCGGCTAAGAAGCTCAGGGCAACTAATTCGTAATTGAAAGCGATGGCCAGTTTGAGTCGCCTTTTGGCACTAAGGGGCGACTCAAACAGAATGACGCTTCTTTGCTGCCATGCCGCCGGCAGTCGCGGCTACCGCAACCGCTGACGTCGCAGCGAGGGCGACGAGAAATGGCCTCGCTCTTCTTGAAGGGTCTGATAGCAGTACCCGGTCTTTGAATTCCAAGGTAGGCCAATCCCGCTCCTTGGATATCTTTGCGAGGACCTTGTCCGGGTTCACGGCGTAGGGGTGGCCCACCGTCTCCAACATCGGGATGTCGGTGTAGGAGTCAGAATAGGCATAGCTCTCGTTGAGGTCTATATCATTCGCTTCGGCGAGTTCTTCCATCGCTGAGACTTTGTAAGGGCCGTAGTTGTAGAAGTCCATCTCTCCGGTGTATAGACCTTGTTCGTTGATCGTCGGGCGCGAAGCCAGCGCGCCATCAACACCTAGGTGGTCTGCGAGCGGAGAAACAATTTCGTAGGGTGCGGCCGAGACTAAATAGACGAGTCGACCGGCCAAGCGATGCTCTTCGATTAAGTCAATTGCCTCTCGATAGAGCAAGGGCTCGACAATTTCTATTAGACCTTCAGAGATTATCTTCCTTACCAAAGATTGGTCCCACCCGGCGGTGAGCGAAAGAACCGATTTTCTCAGCTTCAGCAGTCTCTTTTCGTTGGCTCCAAGGTACCTATAGACCAGCTGGGCGTAGGCACTCCTTAGCAGGCTCCGTCTTGAGATCATCCCCTCTTTGAAGAACTTCCTTCCAAAGGCGAGCATGGAAGCCTTCGCAATTACTGTCTTGTCTAGATCGAAAAATGCTGCCTCCATGGTTCTACCTTAGGGGCAAAAGATTAATCTTTGATTGACAGGAGCCTCTGCAGAGGTGTTTTTCGATTTAACGAAGTTAGAGCTGAAAATGTGTCGCCGATTTAACGATTGACGAGGATCTCTTTAAAGACCTCTTCGGCTTCGGTTGTAACCAATGCCAAGACTTCATCGCCGGTGCGCAGAATGGTATCACCCCGAGGCACTACTACGTTTCTAGATCTGACTACTGCGACTATGGATGCTCCTCTTGGCAGTCCTAATTGGGCGATCTCAACGTCACATGCGGGAGAGTTCTCCGCGAGAGTAACTTCCACGAGCCGCGCGCCCGACTGCTCGAACTGAAGGAGTCTGACCAAAGTCCCAACCGATACCGCCTCCTCGACCAGCGAGCTAAGCAGATGTGGTGTCGATACCGCCACGTCGATACCCCACGTCTTGTTGAAGAGCCAGTGGTTCTTGGGGTGGTTGACCCTTGCTACGACCCTAGGGATCATGAATTCCTGTTTTGCGAGGAGTGAGATAACGAGATTGTCCTCGTCGTCACCGGTGGCTGCGACCATAACGTCGGCACCCTCTACTCCCGCCTTGGTCAACTGGGAAACCTCGCAAGCATCCGCTACGAACCATCTGACTGGGATATGTTCTTTCAGCTTCGCAACTAAGTTGGCATCCTGCTCGATCGCAAGCACGTCGTGACCAGCTTTATGCAAGTCCTCTGCGATGAAGGAGCCGACGTTTCCAGCTCCGGCTATAACTACCTTCACTTCTTCGCCCCTTCTCCATTTAGAACCTCCGCCAGCTTCGCCAAATTATTCCTCTTGACGGCTATATGAAGCAGGTCGCCCTCTTGGCCAACCGAATCATGAGTTGGTATTGTGGACTTCTCGGCTCTTGAGATAGCGACTATGCGTATTTCTCCCTGAGCTTCGATTCCGGAAAGCCTCTTCCCTGCCCAATTATCAGGTAGTAACACCTCGGTCAGGACTAGCTCACCGTTGGGGGTCGACCACTCTTCGGTATAGTCCTCTGGCGAGAGCCTTCGCATGACCTGATCAGTTGTCCACGTTACGGTGGCCACCGTCTGTATCCCGAGACGCTGATAGATCAGGGCCCTTCTCGGATCGTATATCCTCGCCACGACGTGTTCGATCTCGAAGTTCTCTCTAGCGATCCTCGCCGTCAAGATATTCGAGTTATCGCCGGAGGTGACCGCAGCTAGAGCATCAGCATGCTCTACTTCTGCTTCTGCCAGGGTATCGCGGTCAAAGCCGAAGCCGACCACGGTGCGGCCCCGATATGTGTCGGAGAGCCTCTTGAAGCTCCCCGCTTCCTTGTCAATCACTACCACCTTGTGGCCAGCCTGATCTAGTCGAGTCGCTAACTCTGACCCGACTCTTCCGCATCCAACAACTATTACGTGCACAGCATCTATGCAATACGCTCCGCTACCCTTTTGCTGCCAATTGAGCCAATAAAGATATATAAAGTTCAGAAATACCTCCAGTCTTGCTCAAAGTCGCATCTGAAAAGTGAATTAAAATCAAGTCCAAAATGGTTGAATTTTTGGACTTGACTGAGAGCACGGACCCAGTTGGTGAGGAGCAAGCCGAGGAGCGGTCTCGCTTTGGGCTGGCTTCAGAGGCTTTTAGACCCATGCTGAATTGCGCGGATGACTTCAAGTGAGTGGACATTGTGAGACGATGGCGTGTACTAGAAGGGTTTCATCTTGCAGCGCCGAAGTGCTTTTGGGTCTATGTTGGTTTGGTTGAGCGCTTTTGGGTTTTAACCGAGGTCTAGGTATCGTGGAGGATTCTTTGGCCACACATTGGCGCTTGTTCGGATGATAGGGATGGAACCGTAGTGACGGATGTAAATGAAGGGACTCCCATCGTCGAACCCGGGAGATTTTCGACCGGAGGAAGAGTCTCAAGAGCCCCGGGAGCCTTGCCAAGGTCTGGGAGTTATGAACTGCCAGAGAAGCTCTCTTATCGGCTGAAGAATAAGTTACTGGGCAAGCCGCTCGTCAACGAGTCGCTTTCTGGGGAGAGACTAGGCAAGCCGACCGCACTCGCAGTGTTGAGCTCGGACGTCATGTCGTCTTCTGCTTATGCTACGGAACAGATTCTCGTTGTTTTGATCCCGATTATCGGTGTAGCTGCATATGGGCTCGTCATTCCGATAACTGCGCTGATCCTGATCGTGCTGGCTTTTGTTACTGCGTCCTATCTCCAAGTAATCAGGGCCTTCCCGAAGGCCGGTGGCGCTTACGTAGTGACCCGAGAGACATTCGGACTGAAGTTAGCTCAATTGGCGGCTGCGGCACTTCTGATCGATTACACCCTCACTGTGGCGGTTTCGGTATCTGCGGGGGTCGACGCTCTGACCTCGGCGGTGCCCACGCTGACTCCCTATAACGTCGAGATATCGGTCTTTTTTGTTGCGCTATTGGCCTACGGCAACCTAAGGGGTATCAGGGAAGCCGGCAAAAGTTTCGCAATTCCGACCTTCCTCTTTATCGCCAACATGGGGATAATGATTTTTCTCGGACTATTCAGGGTCATATTTGGGCACCTCCCCACCCACAGCATTCATCAGGTGGGCGCGTATCACGCCGGTTTAGGCGGGTCGGGCCTACTCATGGGGGCCTCCCTGTTCATTGTGCTACAGGCTTTTGCGAGTGGTGGCACTGCATTGACGGGTACCGAGGCGATATCTAACGGTGTCGGAATCTTCAAGTCACCTCAAGAAAGAAACGCACGCAAGACCCTTTTGGCGATGAGCTTGATTTTGGGGACAATGTTCCTTGGAGTCTCCTTATTAGCGGTCTTTACCCACGCTGTTCCGATGCTGTCAGGTACTCCGACCTTGATCTCACAGATAGCGACCTATGTCTATGGAACTGGACCCATCGGTCGTTTCCTCTACCTGTTTCTGCAGATATCTACGACGATGATCTTGGTGTTGGCGGCCAACACCTCCTTCACGGGTTTCCCCTTCTTAGCCTCCTTTACCGCGGCCGACTCCTTTTTGCCGAGGCAGTTCACCAAGCGTGGGCACAGGCTCGTATTCTCCAATGGGATTATCGTCCTGGCAGTCCTGGCGGAGATCCTGCTGATCGCGACTAAGGCCCGGGTCACCGCCTTGATAGCGATGTACGCAATCGGTGTCTTCACCGGATTTACCATGGCCGGCGCAGGGATGGTAAAGCACCATTTAAAGGTGAAGGAACCCGGTTATAGGTGGAGAATTGCGGTCAACGGATCCGCAGCCGTCTTATCCTTCATCGTCGACTTCATCTTTGCCTACACCAAGTTCACCAGGGGAGCCTGGGTGGTCTTGGTAATGATGCCGGTATTAGTCATCCTGTTTATCAGGCTAAACAAGGTCTATGTGGAGGAAGAGAGCGAGCTCGAATCTGGAGTAGCCGCGGCTTGTGACGCTCCGATCCTCAAGAGCCATACCGTGCTCGTATTCGTCGATCGACTCGACCTAGCGACTGCCAGGGCAATTCAATATGCTCGAGCGATCAATCCAGACGACCTCAAAGCGATCCATTTTATCTTGGATGTGAGACAGGCGAGGGAGCTAGAGGAGGAGTGGGGTAAAAGGGGTCTCGGCCGAATCGAGCTAGAGGTAATAGAGTGCCCTGATCGAAGGATACGGAGCGTTTCTTTAGAACTCGTCACCGAATACACCGCAGATGGGGAGACGGAAGTTACCGTGCTGCTGCCTAGGCGAGGGTACTCGAGGGTTTGGAGTAGGGTGCTGCATGACCGAACTGCGGATTCCATAGCTGAGGTCGTGTCGCAAATCCCCCACGTCAACGCGACGATTATTCCATTCGAACTCGGGACGAAGAAAACTTCGCTGGTTAGGTTTAAATCCAAGAAGCCTTCCTCTGTTGAGTCCGGGCCGCAAACAGCGACTCAGCCGGCCGATGGCGAAACCGATATCCATCTCATAGTTCCTGGAGCGGTACCAATCGGGAGTGTCACCTATAGAACAAAGGCAAAGGTTGCGGGCCGCGTGAAGCTCGTCAGGGTTCAGTCGTGGGACTCGGTACCAGCCTTCGCTGCGAGGATCGAGGACTCCACCGGTGGAATTGTGCTGGTTTTTGCTGGAAGACGGGCCGTTCCAGGTATTACTCCGGGGCGAAGGCTGTTAGTTGAGGGAATGGTTGGAGAGGTCGGCGGGCACCTCGCTATGCTCAACCCGAAGTATGAGTTTCTGGTCGGGCCCGATTCGGAAGAGGACGGCGAATAACAAGACCGGTTGGATAAAGGGAATTTTTATTTTCGCCGTAGTCTTAGTGGAATTCACAGTTCCAATGAAGTTTTCTGCGTACCCTAGGTTGGATGGACGGGACCGGTTAGTTGACTAGGTCCATGGAAATGGTTTGGAGCAGATGGCAAAACCCCTGGTAATCGTTGAATCTCCGGCAAAGGCGAAGACGATTTCGCGTTTTTTGGGTTCGGAGTTCTTGGTTGAACCCTCAATTGGTCATATCAGGGATCTCCCTCGAAACGCATCTGAAGTTCCTGCTGCCTATAAGTCGCTGCCTTGGTCGAGGATAGGAGTTGATACCGATAACGGTTTCAAACCCCTATATATCGTTTCTAAGGACAAGAAGAACCAGGTAAAGAAGCTCAAGGAACTCCTCGCTTCTGCGTCTGAGCTTTACCTAGCGACAGACGAAGACCGCGAGGGAGAGTCGATAGCATGGCACCTGCTGGAGGTGTTATCCCCTAAAGTTCCGGTGAAGCGGATGGTTTTTCACGAAATTACCGAGGGTGCGATACATGACGCTATCTCAAACCCGAGGGATCTAGACCGAAACCTCGTCGAAGCGCAGGAGGCCCGCCGGATACTAGACCGCCTCTATGGCTACGAGATATCCCCGGTACTCTGGCGAAAGGTCCAGCAAGGGCTCTCCGCCGGGAGGGTTCAGTCGGTAGCTTGTCGGATACTTGTCCAGCGGGAGCGGGATCGGATCGCTTTCCGTTCGGCGGGCTATTTTGACGTCATTGCGAGCTTGTCAAAGCAAAAAGAGTCCTTCGACGCAAAGCTGACCATGGTAAATGCTCGAAGGGTTGCTACCGGTAGAGACTTTGGCCCCGATGGCAATCTCATAAAAAAGACCTCAAAGTCAGAGACAATTGTCATCGACCAAGAGATGTCGGCATCCCTTATTGCCGCCCTCGGGAACTCTGAATTCGCAGTTTCCGATACCGAGACCAAGCCCTACAAGAGGTCGCCTGCCGCTCCGTTTATCACCTCTACCCTCCAGCAAGAAGCGGGGAGAAAGCTCAGATTTTCTTCTCAAAGGACCATGAGCGTAGCCCAACGGCTCTACGAAAACGGTTACATAACCTACATGCGAACCGATTCGACAAACCTCGCCGAAGTCGCGATTACCGAGGCCAGGCGGATTGCATCTTCGCTGTATGGCGCTAGCTACGTACCCACATCCCCGAGGAGCTACACCAAAAAGGTCAAAAATGCCCAGGAGGCTCACGAGGCGATTCGGCCATCCGGAGAGAGCTGGAGAACTCCAGAACAATTAGCTAGGGAGCTCGGGTCGGATGAAAACAAGCTCTACGAACTGATCTGGAGGCGAACGGTCGCTTCGCAGATGAAGGATGCCGTCGGATCGACGGCAACTGTAAAGATGACGGCTCCGCTAACCGCAGACATTCATCCCCAAGGAGACGATTCCGCTCCAGCCTTTTCGCGGGGATCTTTGGCGACCTTTTCGGCTTCCGGGACCCAGATAACCTTCTTCGGTTTCTTGAAGGTTTACGTCGAGGATACTGACGAGCCTTCGGAAAAGGACTCAAATTCGGCGAGACTGCCGATTCTCGAGATCGGAGACCGACTCGACCTTTTGGGGCTGACCCCAGAGTCACATGAGACCCAGCCGCCTTCGCGATATACCGAGGCCTCACTGGTCAAAGCACTCGAGGAGCTAGGTGTCGGAAGACCTTCCACCTACGCTTCGATTATCCAGACGATTATGGACCGGGGCTATGCGTGGCGAAAAGGCCAAGCACTTGTCCCCTCCTACGTCGCATTTTCTGTGGTTGGACTTTTGGAGAAGTACTTCTCCACCCTCGTGGACTTCGGATTCACCGCCTCTTTAGAGGACGACTTGGACCAGATAGCCGACGGGAACCTAACCCCTAAGGACTACCTCGCTCACTTCTACTTTGGTGACGGCAAGAACGGGCTGAAGAACTTGGTGCAAGATCAGCTCTCTGAAATTGACGCTAGGGAGATAAATACTTTAGAAGTGGGTGTCGCCGAAAACGGTGAGACTATCTACGCGAGGATTGGGAAGTTTGGCACCTACCTCAAGGTCGGTGAAGAGACCGCCCCGGTTCCCGACGACCTGGCTCCAGACGAGCTAACCGTAGAGAAAGCGATGGAGCTGCTCAACTCCAAGAAGCAGGATCGAGAGGTCGGGATCGATCCGAAGACCGGGTTTTTAGTCATCGCTAAGGCCGGACGCTTTGGCCCCTATGTCCAGCTGCAGGATCCCGATCCGGACTCGAAAGCAAAGGCAAAGACCGCTTCGCTTTTTTCGGACATGTCGATCGAAACGATAACCCTACAAGACGCTCTGGAGCTTTTGGAGCTACCCAGGGTAGTAGGAGAAGATCCCGAATCCAAAGAGGAGATCATCGCCCAGAACGGGCGTTTTGGCCCATACCTCACGAAGGGCAAAGACTCCCGCTCGCTAACCGATGAGAGATCCCTCTTCACCGTGACAATCGAGGAGGCGTTGGAGCTCTTCTCCAAGCCCAAGGAGAACAGGCGACAACGCTCCCAAGCCCAGCCGGCAAACATCTTAGGTGTCTCGCCGGTAACCGAGAAGGATGTCTCATTGAAGGCCGGGCGTTTCGGCCCCTATGTGACCGACGGCTCGGTCAACGCTTCGATCCCGCGGGGGACGAACCCCGAGACATTGACCCTTGAGGCCGCCTTGGATCTCTTGGAGATTCGAAGGGCGAAATTGGCAGAGACCGCGGACGATGAGAAGCCCAAAGCGAGACGATCTACGACTCGATCCGGAACAAAAAGGACGACAACCAAGAGGCGGACGTGATCCCAAGGAGTAATTTTGTCGTATTCGAAGGTGTAGACGGATCGGGTAAGTCGACCCAGGTCGAAAGGGTAACGCAGCTTCTTAGAAGAGAGGGAGTGCTGGTTATGGCCACTCGTGAACCGGGTGGCTGCGACTTTGCCGAGTCACTTCGGAGCTTGATTTTGGATCAGGACAAGTTAGATCCCTGGGCCGAGGCGATGGTTATGGCGGCTTCTCGGATCGAACACTGCAGGACTACCATCCGCCCGGCACTTGCGAGGGGCGAAATGGTGATATCGGATCGATATCTGGGTTCCTCTCTGGTCTACCAGGGGATCGTCAACGGAATCGACGTCGAGGAGATCTATAAGCTGAATCAGCTATCTGATGAGGTGATAGACCCAGACTTAGTCATCCTGTTAGACCTGGAAAATCCTAGGAGAATTAGCGATCAAAGTACCTTTGAAAAAAGAGGTGAAGCCTTCTGGTTTGCGGTTCGTGACGGTTACCGCGAGCTGGCCAAAAGATTCGGGTGGTTCACTATCGATGCCGAGATGGAACTAGCGGATATTACTGAGGCGATTATCGGTCGAATCCTTGAGAAGGCCGGGTCGAAGGGCTAGATGCCAGCGAACAACCCGCCAGTGCTCGCCAAAGGCCATTCATTCGAGGATCTGCTGCTCGATCGCGAGAACCTCGCAAGTGACCTCAGAATGCACCTAGGGCGCCTAGGACAGTCCTACCTGTTCGTGGGTCCTTCGGGTTCGGGTAAGTTCTTCGCCGCCAAGGCGATGGCGAAGGGGATCCTTTGTCCAATGGGGGGCTGTGGAATCTGTGGAATCTGTGTTTCGGTAGAGGACGGGAGTCATCCGGACTGCACAGTCGTCACCAGGGCCGGTGCGACCCTTAGCGTTGAGGAGGCAAGGTCGGTCGTCTCGGCCGCCTCTATCGCGCCCGCGGTTTCTGATCACCGGGTCATTATCCTTCCAGAGGCACATCTCTTTGAGCGGGCCGCCCCGGTCCTTCTGAAGACCCTCGAAGAGGCGACCACCAGTACTATCTTCCTGCTGAGCGCTGAGTCGATTCCCACAAATATCGTTCCTTTAGCGTCAAGGTGTGTGAGAATCGAAGTGCCGCTTCCAAGGAAGCAGGAGGTATTTAGCTACCTACTGGGTCTGGGAATCGAGTCAAAAGCGGCGGAATTGGCGACGTCGATATCTCCGAACAGGCTCGATAGGGCGTATGCCTTTGCGGCTTCGACCGATGCCCAGCGGGCGATTTCTCTCTGGAGCTCGGTGATCGACCGCCTCAGCGACAATCCAACAGAGCTAGCGGTACTTTGCGGCGAACTCGAGTCGACACTGCCTACAAATCCGACGGCTCGGGCGCGCACCCACAAGAGGAACTCGGCCAAACTCCAGCTAGACAAGGACGGTGTTAGCCAGGTCCTTTCCAAGGATCAAGAGGCCCAATTAATCCGCTCAGAGCGGAGACTGCGCAGTGACGTAATGAGGGCGGGTCTCGAATCGATCCTCAAGAGCGTAGTGGTAAAGGGTGGATCAGGTGAAGTCACTTCAGAGATAGTAGGCGGGGTGGAGGAGCTAATTCTAACTGCCTCCTCCCAACTTAAAAGGAATGGTAATGAGACTGTCTTGATACGCGCTCTTGTTTTTGGTTTGAGCAGTCTATTCTTTTAATGCGTTGTGCCCGAGTAGCTCAGTGGTAGAGCAGCTCATTCGTAATGAGCAGGTCAGGGGTTCGAATCCCCTCTCGGGCTCCAGCCTAAGTGGTGAAGTGCGCCGCTGACTCAGGGGGAGCTAGTCCCAAGTGGCAGATCAGAGTAAGTTTCAAGAACAGGCCATGGTGTACGTCGATGCCTTGTACGCAGCCGCGCTTAGGATGACGCGAAGTCACTCCGATGCGGAAGATCTCCTCCAGGAGACGTTTCTAAAGGCCTACAGGGGATATGGATCCTTCCAGGACGGCACAAATTTGAAGGCCTGGCTCTATCGGATCCTAACCAACACCTATATCAACATCTACCGGGCCAAGAAGCGCAGGCCCGAAGAGTCAAATCTGGAAGACGTCGAGGACCTGTATATGTACAGGCGTCTCGGTGGGCTCGAAGCGGCCTCTTATGGACGATCTGCCGAGGAAGAGGTGCTCGACTCGTTCACTGATCAGGACGTGAAGGACGCAATTGAGGCACTTCCGGACCAGTTCCGAATCGCAGTCTTACTCTCAGACGTGGAGGGCTTTTCCTACAAAGAGATTTCGGAAATTACCGAAGTTCCTCTAGGAACTGTAATGAGTAGGCTACATCGTGGAAGAAGAGCGCTCCAGAAAGCGTTAGTTGACCTAGGTATGCGACGCAGGTTAGTCACAGGGTCGAGGTAGTGGATCGGCATATGGAACAGACGAATTTTTCTGGGGTGGACTGTAGAGAGTCAATAGCCCGGTTATATGAGTTTTTGGATAACGAACTCTGTTCGGCCGATCAGGCTGCGATTAAAAGACACATTGAGCACTGCTCACCGTGCTTAGAAGCCTTTGAATTTGAAGCAGAACTGAAGTCTATGATCAGGTCTCGCTTGAGAAAAGAGGGCGTTCCCCTCGAGTTGAAAGAGAAGATCAGAAAGGCTCTGGCTTCGGAGTAAGCCGTTTTCTTTCGGATTCACCCTTTGAATATTTCAGCTCCGCTTGCCGCCCCGTCCCGGGAATATTTCTGATTAAGCGTGAGTTAGCATCAATATGAATACGAATGGAGATGTGGTCGGAGGTACGGTGCTTACCGGATCTGGGCGACCATCTAAAGCATACGCTAAAGATCGGACTTGCAACGAACCAAGCTGTGGTACCAAGCTTTCGATCTACAATCGTGGCAAATACTGTTATCACCATGAACCGCTGAGTATCCCGAGGACTAGGGGTAGGAAGATAGCCTAGGCTCCTTGTAGGCTTAGTGCCAGGGAGGTAAGTTGGCTCAATCAGTCTCTTGGTCCACGGCGTCTGCGGTAGCTAAGCAGATAGCGAAGAGGTTCCCCTCAATAACTAGCTATGAGTTGGCCGAACTCAAGGACGACTTTGAAGAGCTTGTTCCGCAGGCCGAATCGCTAGTCTCGGAGTTAACCGGCTTGACTTCGCCTTTTGCCGCCAAGGCCCTGGTGGTGGAGAGGTCGGGTTGGATAGACGCCAACCTCAAGAGTTACCAGCGGATCTTGGAATCGGTCAAGGGCGGGATTCTCAACGAGGCACCAATCGTCGGGATGGACTATGTCGCTGGAGCTCAGGTCGGCGCGCTAATCGGTTATATATCCTCAAGGGTGCTCGGCCAGTACGATCTGATATTTGGCTCCTCCGAGGCCGAAACGGGAGGCTCAATCTATTTTGTCGGGTCTAATCTCGTCGCCTTAGAAAGAAACTTCGGTTTTCCTAAGAAACAGTTTCGCCTGTGGGTCGCCCTGCACGAGATGACCCATCGCTTCCAATTCGAAGCAATAAGTTGGCTGAAGCCGACATTTTCCGAGCTCGTTTCGACGATGCTGGAGGTAAAGACCCCGACGCCGTCAGACTTTATCAACGTAGCAATTCGGGTCTTCGACTCGATAAAGGACGGCAAGAATCCGATTCCGCCTGGTGGGCTAGCCGAGCTTCTGGCTTCAAAAGAGCAGGCAGACGCGCTTGAGAAGATAACAGTGCTTATGTCAATAGCTGAAGGACACGGGGATTGGGTGATGAATCGGGCCGCCAAGGAGGAGATTCCAGAGGCCTATCGTTTTCATTCGCTCCTCTCTACGAGGCGCACATCGGCGAGCGGAGTTGCCAAGGTATTGGGTCAGCTTTTGGGGCTCGAGGCGAAGATGAAACAGTACGAGGTTGGAGAGAAATTTATCGAGGCCATCGAGGGCCAGAGACCGGGGGCGATTGATGACCTTTTCGAGTCTAGAGAGAATCTCCCGACTTTGGCCGAGCTAGCAGAACCTACTCTTTGGCTTTCTAGAGTAAAAGGGGTTGGGCTCAAATAACCGCCGGTACCCGGCTGGTTGTAAGGGCGGATAGAAGCTGGTGAGTATGTTCGGTGTTCGCCCATCTGAAGAACCCCTGTGGTCGGTTCTCAATCGGGGCCTCGGCCGGGCTGGTATAGATATCTTGGATATCCTTGGCCGTTGCAACTTCCCGCCTAGCAAGGGTGAAAACGGCGCTTCGGCGCAGTACTACGACTGCGCGGTGTCGGGTGGACAGGACTCGCTGAGCCTGGTAATTCTGGCAAAGCTCAGGGGTCTGGCTCCGCGTGCTCTCCATGTCGACCACGGAATCAGAGAGGGATCCTCTTCAGAAGGTCTCCTTTTAAAAGAGATGCTCCTTCCGTTTGATATCCCGGTTTTCTGCTACAAAATTAAGGTTGAAGAGGGCCCTAACCTCGAAGAACGTGCTCGTGAGATGAGACGCCGAGTCCTCCCAGAAGGCGTGGCAACCGGCCACACACTGGACGATCAAGCCGAGACGATGATGATAAACCTTCTCCGGGGCGCCGGACTAAAGGGACTCTCGGCGATGGAGCCCTCATATCAAAAACCCCTCTTGGGACTTCGAAGATTTCAGACAGGGGCGGTCTGTGAAGCGATCGGCATCGAGCCGATCATCGATCCTTCCAACCAAGATCCCAGATTTCTAAGGAATAGGGTTAGGCACGAACTCCTCCCCTTGATGGCCGAGATAGCCAATAGGGACGTCTCGTCCATTATCGTCCGGCAGTCGAGACTATTTCGTTCAGAAGACGCCTACTTGGCCTCCACCGCTAAGTCCTTGTCGAGGCTAAAGCCAGCCGATTTGAAGTCCCAGGATATAGTCCTATTACGCCGTTATATTCGCCAAGAAATCGAGAGGATATGCAACCTTCGACTGGACCAAGCGACAACGGAGAGGGTGCTAAGCGTAATTGTCGGAGAGAATCGGAGTGCAAACCTTCCCGGTGGATTTATCTTTAGGCGCCGACAAAAGAGGTTCGAGATTCTAAATGAGCGGGGAATTCTGGTCTCGACAATCGGGGACGCGGAATAAGTTTAGAGACGTAACAGGTATATCACCCGTGGGCTCGTCCCATTTGGCGGCGTACTCTGTAAAAGGTTATTTGCGAACTACGGAGGCGGAAAATTGGGCTGGCAGGACGATCCATCGCTTGGCAAGGTCGTGATAGACGAAAAACAGCTTAATGAGAGGGTGGAACAGCTAGCGGCGCAGATCTCGATTGATTACAGCGGTAAGACGGTCCTGTTGATTGGAGTCCTAAAAGGCGCAATCATGTTCATTTCCGATCTCGCAAGGGCGATCACCGTTCCGGTAGAGTTCGACTTCATGGCGGTCTCGTCCTATGGCAGCTCGACAAAGACCTCCGGAGTAGTCAGGATCATTAAGGACTTAGACGCGGATCTAAGCGGAAAGCACGTGTTGATCGTCGAGGACATAGTCGATTCCGGACTGACCCTGAGCTACCTTATGCGAAATCTCTCTCAAAGGGGGCCAGCGTCATTGGGCGTCGTAGCACTGCTGGTGAAGGTCGGTATTCAATACGCTCCGCTAGATCTCAAGTATGTAGGCTTCGAAATCCCGCCGGAGTTCGTAGTGGGCTACGGCCTTGACGTCTCCGAGAGATACAGGAATCTCCCATTTATCGCCGAGTACATCGGATCGGAGGAGTAGGTGTCAGCTTCACCCAATCGTAACTTTGACCGGGTCGAGCTAGAGGCCACTATTAGAAAACTGATAGAACTCATCGGTGAGGACCCCGAGTCCATAGAGCTAAAGGCCACCCCTAAGAGGGTGGCTGAGATGTACGAGGAGATCCTTTCGGGAAGGAATGTAGACCCCGCTGATATCCTGGCCGAGACCTATGAAGCCGATCACGATGAGATGGTTATGGTTAGCGGGATCAGATTTAGCTCGATGTGCGAGCATCACCTGCTTCCCTTCTTTGGGGTGGCGCACGTCGCTTATATTCCAAACCTCTCTGGGCGCATAGTTGGCATCTCGAAGTTGGCCAAGTTGGTAGAAGCCCTTGCAATGAGGCTCCAGGTCCAAGAGAGGATGACTAAGGAGATAGCGGAGAGCATCGTAGCGCAGCTAAAACCTCAGGGAGTAATGGTGGTAGTCGAGGCCGAGCACCTCTGTATGGCGATAAGGGGAGTAAAGTCACCCGGCTCTAAGGTGGTTACCTCGAGCGTAAGGGGAAGGTTTAGGAAGGACCCCTTGACGAGATCTGAGGCTCTACAACTCATCGGTAGGGAACGTGGATGGGGGATGCCGTGATCCAAAGGGCAAAGATCATGGGAATCTTGAACGTCACCCCAGACTCTTTTTCCGATGGGGGGAACTACCTGAAGGCGGAGACGGCCGTTATCCGAGCTCACGAGCTGATACGCGAGGGTGCAGACATCATCGATGTAGGCGGGGAGTCGACACGACCTGGATCCGACTCGATCGACGTTGAAGAGGAGTTGAGGAGGGTACTGCCGGTCATAAAGGAGATCTCCTCATTTGCTGTGGTCTCAATCGACACCAAGAAGGCCGAGGTTGCGTCCTTGGCGGTCGAAAACGGAGCGACGATTATAAACGATATCTCGGCGAGCCTCGCGGAGGTAGCGAGGGATACCGGCGCTGTGTGGATAGCAATGCACATGCAGGGTGAACCCAAGACGATGCAGCTAGACCCGCACTATGAAGAGGTCGTCGGAGAGGTGAGAGATTATCTCGCTGCCAAGCTCGAGTGGGCAAGATCAATCGGCGTTAGCGAGACTTGGATAGATCCCGGCCTTGGTTTTGGCAAGACTAAAGAGCAAAATATGGCCCTTCTTCGGGCAACTCGGCGCTTCGTTGAACTCGGAGTTCCCGTTCTCATTGGGGCCTCTAGGAAGGGATTTTTGACTGAGTTTATGGAGCCAGAGATCCGATTATCCCCCCCTCTTCCTAAAGAGAGAGTCTCAGAGAGCGTCCAAGCTGCGCTAATGGCAGTGAAAGGCGGAGCAGGGATAGTCAGAGTGCACGACGTCAAGGCGACCAAAGCCGCATTGGATTCCCTCTATGAGGCCGATAATGCCTGAGCATGTACGACATTTCGGTTTCTCATTTAAGCGCCCAAATGACTGAGAGAACCACGAGTATTCAAATCGAGATCAACGATCTTGAGATGATGGTACATATCGGCGTCGGCGAACAAGAGAGGTCAGAAGCGCAGCCGATAAGGTTTGACGTCGTATTGACCCTCGAGACCAGCCTCGAAAATCGTAACGACCCTTTGGACGAGCTTTCTTCTAGCGTCGACTATGTGGCGGTTTTGGAGATTGTCGATGAGCTAGTTGGGACGGGACCAAAAAGAAAGCTTCTAGAGACACTGGCTAACGACATCGCTCGGAGGTGTTTAGCCCTGCCCAAGGTGGAGCGAGTGGAGGTCGCAGTGACCAAATTGCTCCCGCCGGTCCCATTCGAGTTGCGGTCGGTGTCTGCGAGGCTAAAGCTAGCAAAACTACCAGATGAGTAGCGAGAAGATTTATCGCTGTCTCGTCGCAATTGGTTCTAATCTTGGCGACAGGGACGCCTACGTCAAGGTGGCGATAGCTGAATTGGAGGGGATCTCCTCCTTTTTTATGATCTCGAATCTTTATGAGACAGCTCCCGTTGGCACGCTAGGCGAGCAGGGGAAGTACCTGAATCTCGTGGCTTTGCTCGTGACCACGCTCGATCCGGATGCCCTGATCGACTACCTGCTCGATATTGAAGCAAAAAACCAGAGGGTCAGGGGTGAGATAAATGCCGCCAGGACCCTTGATCTTGACATCTTGTACGTCTACGGATTTAGCTCAAAGACAGAAAAGTTGATCCTTCCACACCCTCGAATGGCCGAGAGGGCATTTGTTATAGCGCCACTGCTGGACGTCGATCCGGTGCTGGCATTCTCCATCTCGCCCAAGTTGGCGGACTCAATCGTCAGGCGAGAGAAAGCTATCGGTAGAGAGGTGGCCGACGGTGTCGTCTTTCTGGGACAGCACCTTCAGTAGCATTCCCGAGCAGCTAGTACGAAAGTCTGGTAGCAAATCTTGGCTAGTTTGTTGCAGATAGGCGCGAGGTGAGGAGTCGATTTGCGGGTAGTTAATCAGCTCGATGAGGCGTACCAGCTATTCAGGGATGTCCGAATGGATCGAAAAATATGCGGACTCGTCCCCACGATGGGTGCTCTGCATCAAGGACACCTTCGACTCGTCGATATAGCGCGTTCCGAATGCGACTTTTTAGCGGTCTCGATCTTTGTAAATGCGATGCAGTTCAACGACAAGGGCGACCACGAAAGGTACCCAAGGACGGTACAAGCAGACCTAGATCTGCTCGCAGCGAAGGGTGTCGATATGGTCATCCTTCCGTCGGACACCGAGATGCACCCCGAGCCTATTCAGTTCCAAGTGGTGCCATCGGGCCTTTCAGATCTGCTTGAAGGAGCGTCTAGGCCGGGTCATTTCGCTGGCGTCGCCACCGTTGTGATGAAGCTTTTTCATATACTCTCTGAGGGGCGTGCTTACTTCGGAGAAAAAGACTTTCAGCAGCTAGCGATCATCAAAAGGATGGTAGTGGAGTTTCATCTCCCGATAGCGGTGATCGGAGTGGCGATAGTGAGGGAAGCAGATGGTCTAGCGATGTCCTCAAGAAATAGCCTGTTAAGCGAAGAGGAGAGGGCGGCTGCGCCGGCGCTTCACAGCTCGATCGAGGTACTTAGGCGGGGGTATGCTTCGGGTGAGCGAAGGGTGGAAAGGCTCGTCCAGTTAGCTAAAACCGAGCTGGCCAAGGAGCCGCTTTTCAGCCTTGATTACCTCCATGTCGTAAATCCGGCTACCCTAGACCTCTTGGAGTTTGCCGAGGACGATTCTAGGATCCTTGTGGCGGCGAATATCGGCCTGGTTCGATTGATAGATAACTCGGCTGTCGGAGCGATAGATGCACAAGAGCGATAAAGGGTGGTGACGGTTAGTGCTGTTGACGATCGACGTTGGTAATACCCAGACGGTCTTTGGTATCTACTCGAGGGACAGCCTGAAGATCCCTGGGGGAATTGATCCCGCAGCCCAAAGAACCGCTCTTCAGGGATTGACCCACCACTTCCGAATTGCGACCCGCACCGATCGGACGCCCGACGAGCACGCGCTACTTTTGTGGCAGTTGCTCTCGATGAGCGGGATAGACGCCGAGAACTCATTCAGCGGCGCCGTGATCTCGTCATCTGCGCCTAACGTCACATTTTCATTGCGAAACATGGTAAACAGGTGGCTCAAGCTGGAGCCAGTGGTTGTTGAACCGGGGATTAAGACTTCAATGCCGATCCTCTACGACAACCCGAAGGAGGTAGGTGCCGATCGAATCGCAGACGCAGTTGCGGCTCTCGACCTATACGGCGGACCAGCCATTGTGGTGGACTTCGGCACTGCTACGACTTTTGATGCCATCAACCAAAAAGGCGAATACTTAGGTGGCTCGATAGCTCCAGGTATAGAGATATCCCTTGATGCGTTGTATCGAAATGCCGCTGCGCTCAAGAAGGTAGAGCTGGTGGCCCCGAGATCGGTCATCGGAAGGAGTACTACTGAGTCGATTCAGTCGGGTGCTCTTTGGGGATTTGCGGGCCAAACCGACGCAATCTGTGGGCTCTTTGAAGAGATACTAGGGAAGTCCCACATTATCGGGACGGGTGGGCTGTGCTCCGTGGTAAGTCCATACACCAAGAAGATCGAACATCAGGAGCCCTGGCTTACCCTGCACGGCCTGAGGATCATCTACGAGAAAAATATATTTACAGACAAGTTAGAGAAAAAGAGTTAGCAGATGACAGAATCTATGCCGAAGGCCGCCTCGTTGGAGATCCCCTACTCCTTTGCCGGGACGACGAAGTTGGCCGAGGTCAGGGAGAGATTTTCCGATTTAGCCGTCGATGTGAGGTCTGGGGTCACCCTTAGGGTCGCCGGAAGGGCGATGCTAATCAGAAGGCAGGGACGACTCTGCTTTGTCGAATTGCACGACGAGAGCGCAAAGCTGCAGATCATGGCGTCGGAGAGCGAGACCCGGGACTTCGAAGCCTTCTTCTCTCTCTCCTTGGGTGATTGGGTCGGCATTGAGGGTGAAGTAATTACTTCAAGGCGTGGTGAGCTCTCAATAATGGCCGCAAGCTGGGTACTGCTAGCGGAAAATAGGCGAGGTTTTGGAGACAAGTATCATGGGATTTCCGATCCGGACCTTCGCTACCGCCAGCGTTATGCAGATCTCTGGGTCAACGAGAAGTCTCGGGAGAATCTGAAGATCCGATTCAAGACCGTTTCGGAGATCAGGAAGTTCCTCGCCGAGAGGGATTTTATCGAAGTAGAGACACCGCTTTTGCACCCGATCGCGTCTGGAGCTACTGCGAAGCCGTTCGTTACCCACCACAATGCCCTCTCGATGGACCTCTATCTGAGGGTCGCCCCAGAGCTATACCTCAAGAGGCTGATTGTCGGTGGTTTTGAAAAGGTCTATGAAATAGGTAGGAGCTTCAGGAACGAAGGAATTTCGCCCAGACATAATCCCGAATTTACCATGTTGGAGCTCTACCAGGCCTATGTGGATTTTTCCTCGATTATGGAACTGACCGAGGAACTGGTGGCTCAGGCAGCAATCGGAACCTTGGGCAGTCCGATCATTACCTATCAGGGCATGACCATCGACCTCTCACCACCTTGGAGGAGGGTGACAATGGAGGAGGCCATCTCTGAGGCGATCGGTTTCGAGGTTCGTATGGATATGGGGCGTGAGAAGCTAGCGTCGCTGGTGAAAGAGCGAAATGGCAATGCCGCAGACTCCTTTGGAGAAGGAAAGCTGTTACTGGAACTCTTTGAGCTGGTCGCAGAGGAAGGTCTCATCCAACCGACCTTCGTATATGATCATCCGGTCGAAATCTCTCCTCTTGCTAGAGATCACAGGACTAGGCCCAAGTTCGTCGAGAGATTTGAGGCTTTTATCGCCGGAAGGGAACTCGCCAATGCATTTTCGGAACTCGCCGACCCGGACGAGCAGAGGAGACGCTTTGAAGACCAGGTCAGGGCGAAAGAGGCCGGAGATGAAGAGGCGATGGGTCTCGACCAGGACTACATACGAGCCCTTGAATACGGCATGCCTCCTACTGGCGGGCTAGGAATAGGGATAGACCGCCTGGCTATGCTCTTGTGTGACGAAGCGCAGATTCGCGAAGTGGTAGCTTTCCCAGCACTCCGTCCCGAGCAGGGCTAGCTTCGAGCGGCTGTGCCGGTGGATCTGAATTCTGCGATGGATCCCAAAAGTCCTAGGCAGAGTTCTGCGATCGAGGTGGAGTAAGGATCGGCCAGGTCTGAGGCTAACTCCTTGGTCTTTTGGTAGTACCCTGCTGCGATTTCGTAGCAACCATCTATCGATTTAGACTTGATTATCAACTTTGTAGCCAGCGGCAGGGTCTCTTCCTGCACCTTGTCGTTGAGGATGGCTCTTAGTTCAGCACCGACGTCGGATGACTCCAACGCCAGGATCACTGGAAGGTTGTAGACCCCTTCGATCAGGTCTTGCCCAGGTAGCTTGCCGAGTTCCTGTCTGTTTGCGGCTATATCTAAAACGTCGTCCCTGATCTGAAAGAGCATTCCGAAGTTGTGCCCAATTTCGGTCAAGAGGTCGACCCGACTACGTTCTCCTTGCGCGGTTAGGGCCCCGATTCTCGCCGAGGTTGCCATCAAAGAAGCCGTCTTGCCCGATATAGCGTGGAAGTACTCCTCTTTGGTGCGGTCCGGGTTGAATCCGGCTTTAACCTCAGCGATCTGACCCTCGCACATCTCGGCGAGGGTGTCGGCCAAAAGCTCAGCGATTTCCGAACCCAGTCGGGCCGCTATCCCCGCTGCCCTTGCGAGAAGGAAGTCTCCGCTGACTACTGCGATTAGGTTTCCCCAGCGAGCATTGACCGAGACTACGCCTCTTCGCTCGTTCGCCTCATCCATGACGTCGTCATGGTAAAGGGAGGCTAGATGGACGAGTTCGACTGCGGATGCGCCACGAATCACTCCGATCGGGGCGTCTTTGGCAACGGCCCGAGCGGCCGCAAGGGCTAGAATCGGCCTGATTCTCTTGCCGCCGGCTTCGATTAGATGGGTTGCGACTTCTGAGAGGACTGGGTCTGAAGTCTCGACGGAGAGACGAAGCTCCGCCTCTATTTTCTCGAGGTCTTCCCCCGGGACCCTAACTGTGTTCAAATTTATCGGCTGCACTTCAATAAACACTAGGGCAAACGCGAGGATTTGTGCTAAATACCACCGATGAAACCATGCTCTAAAAGGAGTGTCCTGCTTTGAGGCGAGTTCTCGCTGACATCTTTGAGGCCGGCTTGACCAGGCAGTATGAGGTGTCTTTGTCCTCCGGGGGAGTTCTGGCAGGGACATGGAGCCCGGCGATATTTTTCATCCACAACCTTGTCGAGCAATTTGGAAAAGGCGCTTTAGCGTCAAAGACCGCCACAGAGTTGCTGGGTCCGACCGTAGTGAGGTAGATCTAATCTCTAGGATTGCGCTCCCGGTGGGCGGTTAGTTCACCGAATGGCTCGCTCGGCCGGGCAGCCGTTACTCCCGAGTGACTTTTAGTGGGCATCTCACTCGCGTCCACCTGCGGGGTTCTCCTCTATCACGCATAATGGGTCAATCGCGATAGATCTGTTCTCTCCTCACCAAGCGTTGCCAGCGCGTAAGCACCGGACTGATCTGCTCTTTGTGGGTGATGAGTCAACCCATCATCTGAACTGTCGTCCGTACCAAATGGCCCAGGAACGAACAGGACGCTGGCCTCAACTGGGCCAGGATTGGTATCCAACCGGTCGCGGATATTCGTTGCAGCGTTCTCGTCTCTATCAACTTCGCTAAAGCACTGCTTGCAGGTAAGTCTCTTAGCGAGCCTTGCTCCAATTAGTCTGCCTCCACAACCATGATGGAACCGAGATGATGGGAAGAATCGATCTACAGTACCTACCTGTATCCCAGCACGCTCGACTTTGTAGGTAAGTGTCGGTCGAATGACTCAGAGTCCGGCGTCAGTTGAACCAGTTTGTGCAGAGAATTAGAATCGAGCTTTTAGGGGGAAAATCGATGGCCGATTTCGAAGTGCTGGAGAGTGTACTAGATAAGGATCTAATCCTTATTGAGAATGTCGGTCCGCAGCAGCTGCATTTGCCAACTCCATGTCCGGAATATGACGTCAACATGCTTGTCAATCACATAATTGGCTGGCTCCAGAGGTTTGAATCAGGCGTCAACGGCCGCACCTTTGACGGTGACCCGGGCAAGTTCGTTAGCAGCAACCCCGTCAACGACTTCCGAAATGCCTCCGCAGGACTCCTCGCTGGTTGGAGTAAAGGTGGGATAGAACGGACGGTTCGCCTGGGTAATTCTGACCTACCCGGCAAAATGGTCATGTCCATGACATTGACAGAGTACCTAACTCACGGATGTGATCTAGCGGTTGCCACGGACCAAGCAGTGCCCTTCAGCGAGGAGGAGATAGCACTTGTTCTTGAGCGAGCAAGCGCTACGCTTGGGGAGCAGTATCGGGGTGAAGGCAAGCCATTCGGCCATATCGTCGATGTTACCGAAAGTGCTCCACTGCTGGACCGTTTCCTCGGATTTATGGGCCGACAGCCTTTGACCGTTCCGAAGCATATCCGCGACGCCTTGGGAATCAACCAGGGCGGGGAGGAGACGCCATGAACATCAAATTCCTCGCGACCCTAGCCGTGATAGCTCCCGATCCGATCAGCAGCTGCAACCTGTATGCCGGGGTGCTGCGCCTCCCGCTACAGGGCGAAGGTGACGGGTATTACCACAGCGAGCAGATCACCGGCTGCAAGTCGTTCGGGATCTGGCCGCTCTCGCAGGCCGCTCAGGCGTGCTTCGGAACCGACCAGTGGCCCGTAGAGCGGCCAGATCCGCAGGTCAGCATCGAGTTCGACGTTGCCGATGCCACTGCTGTCGAACCGGCTGCAGTCACCAGAGGGCGCAATCATCGGCATCTCCTACACGCCCGTGCTACACGACTGATGCCACCAGGCAACGATCGCGGAAGGATCTGAGCTGGCCTGTTGGCTTGGAGAGTTCGGCTCTGTCTCGTTTGTTAGGGTCGATACCCGCTCCGACTCTGCCACCTGGGATGAACTCATCGGGCGTTTTCGCTATATCAGCACCCCCAAGGCTCGGGTGCCTACCTACGCTACCTCACTATTTCGAACGACCGATTTCTTCGTGCCATCAGATTTGGCGCAGCGGCGTGGGCACTCGCCGATCGGAACTCCCTCATCCCTCGGGCGGCGTAAGCCCCAACGGAGGTCACTTGAAATGGGCCACACCCATGTCGTATAGCAGATGTGTTCGTCACCGGTTAAAAGCCCGTCGGATTCAATGCGCTAGTGGCTGTTGAAGCCGGGCTCCAAAATGCCTTCGATCCCAGCGGGCGGAGCTAAGCCTCGCAGATGAAGTCACCCTGGTGGCACTCGGCGCATATGGGTTATCTGCATGTCGATAGGGTAAGGTCGGAACTGCTCCGCTGAGGAAGCGACATTGAGATTAGGTTTTTCCCAAGGTTCCACAACTATCTTGTGATTTGGCCCGTCAAATAGCTAAGTACAGGGGCCGAGGTGCCGATAAGAGAGACACGGGACTGTCTTCAGTCCCAAGGATTTGAGCTGGGAAGTTTCGGGAGGACTTAGGTGTTTATACCGATAAGAGACCCAAAAGAGGGAGATTCCCGAAATTTGGTTTGATCCCCATTAGAATGTTGAATAGTTGGCTACTCCAAAAAGGGAGGCGGAGGCTTGTTTGAACGCTTCACTGATCGGGCCAGAAGGGTTCTAGTCTTGGCTCAGGAAGAAGCCAAGGGTCTGAACCATAACTTCATTGGCACCGAGCATATCCTGCTTGGACTGATTCACGAGGGCGAAGGCGTAGCGGCCAAGGCCCTCGAGTCCTTGGGTATCTCGCTCGAAGCAGTGAGGGAAAAGGTTGAGGAGACTATTGGTCCACCCAGCGGTACTACCACTGGGTCCCCTCCGTTTACCCCTAGGGCAAAGAGGGTTCTTGAACTGTCGCTGCGAGAGGCACTTCAGCTCGGTCATAATTATATAGGTACAGAGCACATGTTGCTCGGACTTGTCCGTGAGGGCGAGGGAGTGGCCGCGGGAGTCCTGATCAGCCTTGGAGCGGACCTTTCTAGGGTTCGCCAGCAGGTGATCCAGATCCTTTCGAGTTCGCAAGGTCGAGAGACCGCAAATGCTGGAGTCGGACAGTCTTCTGGACCTGAGCAACAGTCCGGTGGCTCACCGGTACTGGATCAGTTCGGCCGGAACCTTACTCAGACGGCGAGGGAGAAAAAGCTCGATCCGGTCGTAGGACGGGAGCGAGAGATCGAAAGGGTTATGCAGGTCCTCTCTAGGAGGACCAAGAATAACCCGGTTCTAATCGGTGAACCTGGGGTCGGCAAGACCGCAATCGTCGAGGGGCTAGCCCAGAAGATCGTCGCTAACGACGTCCCCGACACCCTACGAGGTAAGCAGCTTTACACCCTGGATCTCGGAGCTTTGGTAGCTGGGAGCAGATACCGAGGGGACTTTGAGGAGCGCCTGAAAAAGGTGCTCAAAGAAGTGCGCACGAGGGGCGACATCATACTTTTCATCGATGAGCTGCACACTCTGGTCGGAGCGGGTGCCGCCGAGGGAGCAATAGACGCTGCCTCTATCCTCAAGCCAATGCTGGCAAGGGGAGAACTGCAGACGATTGGTGCGACTACCCTAGACGAGTATCGCAAGCACCTTGAGAAGGATGCCGCTTTGGAGCGGAGGTTCCAGCCGATAAAGGTTGAGCCGCCATCTTTGGAGCACACGATAGAGATACTCAAGGGCTTAAGGGATCGCTATGAGACGCACCACGGTGTGACGATTACCGACCAGGCACTAGTTGCTGCGGCAAACCTCGCGGATCGCTATATCTCCGACCGCCAACTCCCGGATAAGGCCATCGACCTTATCGATGAGGCGGGTTCGAGGCTGAGAATTAGACGAATGACTTCACCACCTGAACTGAACGGGATAGATCAAGAGCTCGCCAAGATCAGGAAAGAGAAGGACGCCGCTATCGAAAGGCAGAATTTCGATGAAGCCAAGCGGCTGGTGGCAAAGGAGAAGGACAAGCTCGACCAGAAGAGTGCGCTAGAGAGTACCTGGAAGGCACAGGGTAAGGAACTCTTCGACATTGTCGACGAGGAAGTCATCGCTGAGGTGCTCGCTAACTGGACCGGCATACCGGTCTACAAGTTGACCGAAGAGGAGACATCCAAGCTCTTGAGGATGGAGGACGAACTCCATCAGAGGGTTATCGGTCAAGAAGAGGCGATCGCTGGACTTTCCCGGGCGATAAGGAGAACCAGAGCGGGTTTGAAGGATCCAAAGAGACCTTCGGGTTCCTTTATTTTCCTCGGACCAACCGGCGTCGGAAAGACCGAGCTGGCAAAGACGCTAGCGGCGTTTCTTTTCGGTGACGAGTCTGCGCTTATTCAGCTCGACATGAGCGAGTACATGGAGAAGCATACGGTTTCTAGGCTCGTTGGTTCACCTCCCGGTTACGTGGGCTACGACGAGGGTGGTCAGTTGACCGAGGCGGTAAGGCGCAAGCCCTTCTCGGTGGTGCTCTTTGACGAGATCGAAAAGGCCCATCCCGATATCTTCAACACTTTGCTGCAGATTCTGGAGGACGGACGCCTTACCGATGCTCAGGGCAGGTCGGTCGACTTCAAAAACACGGTGCTGATCATGACTTCAAACCTCGGGACAGCCGATCTCAGGAAGGCATCGGTCGGATTCGCAAAGACGACCGAGGCGGTGACTTACGAGCGGATGAAGCTCAAGGTTTCTGAGGCGCTCAAGTCACACTTCAAGCCGGAGTTCTTAAACAGGATTGACGAAGTGATCGTCTTCCACGAGCTATCTCGTGAAGAGGTGACCGAGATCGTAGACCTGCTGATGACGAGGGTTCAGAAGCAGCTATCGGCGATGGGAATCTCTCTTGAGTTGACTCCTGAGGCGAAGACATTGTTGGCGGTCAAGGGTTACGATCCGCAGCTTGGAGCTAGACCGCTGAGGAGAACTATTCAGAGGATGATCGAGGATCCAATTTCGGAGAAGCTCCTCTGGAAAGAGTTCAGGGTTGGTGAGACTGTAGTTGTCGACGTGGTTGATGGCGAAATCGTCTTCAGGACAGTTGAAGGACTTGAACCACCGCCGGTTGAGATGGCTGGTACCGGATCGGAGTAAGGATCCGGGGAGTATCTTTTTAGAGTTGAATTAGCAGACGACCCCACGAAGGTGGGGTCGTCTTTTTCGCCCCGTGAAGTGCCGATAACTCCTGGGAACCATTCCCGTGGTGAAGCGCTAGCAATGGTGGTTTCTAAGGCAGCTAAGTCGGCGAGACGTTTTTAGAGTTCAAGGACTCCCAGAGTGTCCTATGCGGACTAAAGCATTGTTTAGTCTTTGTTTCGATTATCGAAGCAATCCCAGCTGGCCAGCTCTGCCCCTATGATGGTTAAATGGAGACCAAAAGTTCGCTTCAGCTCGTTGATACCCTTCGAAGGGTAGCACCCGGAACCGGCCTGCGGGAGGGGCTCGACAGGATACTCCAAGCTCGGATGGGAGCTCTTTTAGTCATTGGTGACGGCCCTGACGTGCTCTCGATCTGCTCTGGCGGATTTCTCATCGATTCGGAGTTCTCGCCGCAGAGGCTATTTGAACTCGCAAAGATGGACGGAGCGATCATCCTGTCCGGAGACCGGATGAGGATAGCTAGGGCCAACGTTCACCTTGTTCCAGATTCGAGTATCTCAACTTCGGAGACTGGAACTAGGCATCGCTCTGCGGAGCGAGTCGCAAAGAGTGTGCCCGTGACGGTGGTAGCGGTATCAGAAGAACTATCGGTGATTACCGTCTACCGCGATACCTTCAAGCACCAGCTCAAGCCGACCCATACCATCTTTAATCGAGCAAATCAGGCGCTTGCGACCCTTGAGCGCTACAAGGAGAGGCTCGACGGCGTCTTAGCTAACCTAGACAATCTCGAGGTGGCGAAGTCGGCCCGATTCAAAGACGTAGTCACAGTGTTGCAACGTGGCGAACTGGTTAGGAGGATTTCAGAGGAGATTGCCTGGTATCTCCTGGAACTAGGTTCTGATGGAAGACTCTTAGCGCTGCAGCTGGATGAGGTTTATCTGGGATTTGAGACCAACTACCTGTCCGTGATTCAGGATTTTTTAGAGATCACGACCAGGGATGAAGCGGCCGAACTTGTCAGCTATCTCGCAGAAGTGCCGATGGCCGAGCTGCTGGACCTGGATCGACTTGCAGAAGGTGTCAAGAAGCATTCCTGCTGTCCGTGGATCTCTCGCTTAGACTCTCCTTCCTATCTTGAGGCGACTATGGAGTCCCGTGGTTCGCGTCAGGTGAACTCGACCCCCCAGGTTCCTCAGTACGTCAAGGATGCATTGAAGGAGACATTTGGCGGGCTGAGGCCGATACTAGAGCCTTCAGAGGACGAACCGGAGGAGAGTGATCCTTTGGACGCGCGCTGGACAAGGGCAATAAAAGACGGGATTTATCGGTCCTAAAAGCGCGGCTGGAGAATTAATCGTCGCCGCCAGCGAGTCTTGTCAATTCTTCCCTGTCGGCGATCTTGTACTTCCGGTCCTGGATTTCGATCACCCCGCTACGCATCAGCGCCGCGAGCGCCTTATTCACCCGCTCCCTCGACGCACCGACCAGTCCGGCTAGCTCTTCCTGGGTGAGTGGAAGAGTGAATTCGTCGCTGTCGTGGGAAATCTCGAGGATTCTTTTGGCGGTCCGCCCCGGCACGTCCAGAAACATCGCGTCAGCCAGCGCATCATCGGTATTTCTTAGCCGCTTAGCTAGCAGTTCGAGCATCCCCCACAGTAAGCCGGGCCTCTGGTGGAGTATGAGCCTCAAGACCGAGTAGGGAATCCTGAGTACTTCTGTGCGCTCGAGGCATCGAGCGGTCGCCGACCTACCCTGGTCGTCGAAGAGGCCCATCTCTCCAAAGAGGTCCCCCGGCTCCATCAAAGCGACTAGTGAGTCCTTTCCCCCAGAAGCGCTCTTTTGCATCGCGACCCGACCAGTTGCCACGATAAATAGGTCCGATGAAGCTTCGCCTTCGATAAAGACATCCTGACCCCTCAGATAGGTCGATCGCCGATGTGCCTTGATCACATCGTCAATTGCCAACGAGTCGAGGGCCTTCATAAACTCGGTTTTTAGAAGCAGAGACCGAGCATCCACGTAGCTGGACTGTCCTGTACTCTTTTCAGATCGCATTTTAAGCCCCTCAGGCCTTCTTCTATGCAATAGAATAGATCCTTTGCACTTTGCCTTACCCTAGTTAACGGGAAAAGTGCGGAAATAGCGAGAGTAGGTTTAGGTGGGGTTCGACGTAGGAGACAAGGTGGTCTATCCGCATCACGGTGCGGCGATCATCGAGAAGCGCGAGACCAGGGAAGCTTTTGGTGAGACCAGGGAATATCTGGTGCTGCGACTGGCGTATGGAGACCTGACCCTGATGGTCCCGGCGGACAATACAGACGAGGTTGGCCTCAGGGAGGTCATCAACGACGAAGAGGTCGAGGAGGTGTTTGCCGTTTTACGCAAGAAGGAGGCTCGCATGCCTACCAACTGGTCGAGGCGGTTCAAGAATCACGTAGAGAAATTGAAGTCAGGAGATATCTACCAGGTTGCCGAGGTAGTAAGGAACCTTTCGCTGCGCGACAAGGACAAAGGTCTCTCCGCAGGAGAGAAGCGTATGCTTTCAAAGGCCCGCCAGATATTGGTATCGGAGCTCTCATTTGCGCTCGAGGTTCCCGAGTCAGAGGCTGAAGCGAAGCTAGACGCTGCCCTCTCTTAGGAGGCGACTTGTCCCCTGGTAGAGTCTGGACCATCATCGTTGCCGGGGGAACCGGCTCTCGTTATGGTGCAAGGAAACAGCTCGAATGGCTAGTCGATCGTCGGGTGATCGATTGGAGCTATGGGGTCGCCAAATCGGTATCTGACGTAGTAGTGACGGTTAAGCCGAGTTCGGATCCGGCGAGTTATCCCGGAGATCTAGTCGCAATTGGTGGTGCGACCAGATCGGCGTCGGTCCGAAATGGCCTAGAGGCGATAGCTAAAATGGGAGCGGAACCCCGGGACTTGGTGCTGGTTCATGATGCCGCTCGTCCGTTGGCGACTAGGGAACTCTTCCTGGGCGTGGTTGGTGCCCTTAATTCTGGTGCCGTCTCGGTTCTGCCTACCCTCGCAGTAACCGAGAGTCTGAAACTCGTAGAGGGTTCGCAGGTCGTCAGGTCGATCGATAGAACCGGATTCCATACCGCACAGACCCCACAGGGATTTAGCTTTGAGACCATAACCATGGCCCATGCCAAAGGCGAAGACGCTACCGACGACGTTGCCCTAGTCGAGGCGCTCGGTTTGGAGACTAGGAGGATCGAAGGCGATCCTAATAACTTCAAACTGACCCATCGATTCGATCTTCGGGTCGCCGAACTGGTCCTGTTGGACCGGAAATCAAGTGACCGTAAAGGCGACGGACAGAATGAACTCTGACGAGGAGGCTTCGTCCTCAGATCTCATAAAGGGAGTTCTCTCTGGCCTTCGAGTAGCGGTGGGTTTCGACATCCACCCCTTTTCAAGTGACCCGCTACGCCCGCTTTTGATTTGCGGTCAACTTTTTGACGGACCCGGACTGGAGGGACATTCCGATGGCGACGTGGGGGCGCACGCTATTTCTGACGCACTCCTTGGAGCTTGCGGGGTGGGTGGGATTGGTGACGTATTTCTAGATACCGACCCGAAGAATAAAGGAGCCGACTCAATAGAGCTGCTAAAAGATGTGGTCGCTATCACCTCGGGCCGAGGCTTTGTGATCCTCAATGTCGATCTTACGATTATCTCCGAGATTCCTAAGATTGCACCGGTGAGAGCTGAGATGACCGAGAGACTATCTAGGATTCTTGGGGCTCCGGTAGTCGTGAAGGCCAAGCGGCCGGAGGGACTCGGTGATCTCGGCCGCCAAAAGGGGGCGGCGGCGATAGCCTCTGCCCTTCTCTACTCTTCGAATCCAAAAAAGGAGCTTTGATGCCCGTCAGACAGCCAGGTGGTCACTCAAATGGCCCAAGACCTAACCAAAGATCGGGCCATCGCAGACAGTTCGACCAAAGAACCAACGAGTACCATTCCTCAAGGGCCCATAATCTCGGAGGAGATCAGGTCGAGGGGCACAGGGCGGTCTATGAGCTTTTGAAGGCGAATAGGAGAAAGGTCCAGACCATCTACTTCGAGGAGGGGATCGATCGTTCTGGGATAGTAAAGCAGATCGCAGATCTCGCCTTCAACCAGAGGGTGCCGATTCAAAGTATCTCGTCGTCAAGGTTCTCCCATATCGCAGGTTCAGAGCTTCATCAAGGTGTGGTGGCGATGGCCGCTTCGATTAGGGCCTTAGATCTTGAAGAGATCGTCACTTCGAATTCAAAGATTGCGAATTTGTTAGTACTGGATCACATTACCGACCCTAGGAACCTAGGGGCGATTCTGCGGAGTGCCGAATGCGCCGGGGTCACGGGGGTGATCATTCCCGAACATCGTGCGTGCAGGCTCACTCCTTCGGCGACAAAGACCGCCGCTGGTGCCATCGAATACCTGAGTTTCTCGCTGGCAAGTTCTATTCCAGGCGTACTATCTGACCTCAAGACCTTGGGGATATGGTCGGTAGGGCTCGATATGGACGCTGAGGCAAATCTTTCTCAAATCAACTTGCTGACTTCGCCGGTAGCCCTGGTCCTTGGGGCAGAAGGGAAGGGTCTTTCGAAGTTGACCAAAGCCAGGTGTGACCTTCTGGCGAAGATCCCACAGTTTGGAAGGGTCGAGTCACTAAACGTCTCGGCGGCTGCGACTTTGGCCGTTTATGAGGTGGCAAGGGCCCGCGGAAGCCTGATCTAGACTTTTAGATACAAAATAGGGATTTTCGACCCTTAGCAAAAGGACTTTGACCATGTATCCATTGATGGTTAGGTTTGTCTAATTTGTTAGATACTGTTGTCTAGCCTCCTTGTCAATTTCTGGACTTGCCGAGGGAGCCCTTCGGCGGACGGAGAAGGTCGATGAATGACGGTGGAACTGTTTCGGGTGGTCCGACTCAGCGAGGTAAGCCAGAGTACCAGGCACAAATTAGACGGCCATGGTGGTGTCTGAGTATGAAAGGCTGGGGTTTGTGGGTGCCCAGAGTTCTACCCTTAGGAATATAACGTTGGAGAGTTCTTCTAGAGCTAGAGACCGAATTCGGGTGCTGTTGGTAGACGATCACGCGCTATTGCGTGACGGAACCGCCCAACTCTTCGAACGATTCGAAGATATCGAGGTGGTTGGCCAGGCCTCAACTGGCGAACAAGGCTTGGCCTTGATGAGCCAACTCAAGGTCGATGTAGCCCTAGTCGATGTCAATCTGCCAGGTATTAGCGGCCTCGAGGTCGCCAAGCTGGCGGCTGCCAAGAACCCGAAGGTTCGCATTTTGATCGTCAGTGCCTACGACGATTACGCCTATGTTGCCGAAGCCCTTGAAGTCGGTGTCGCTGGATACCTCCTCAAGACCGCCTCCGGGAGGGAGCTTGTCGACGCGGTAAGGACGGTAGCGGATGGATCGTTCGTCCTTGGAGGGTCGATTTCGTTGAGGTTGGCAAAACGCAGAGGAGGCGATCCGGTTGCGCCCAACTCAGTTCTCACCCCGAGGGAGGCCGATGTCTTGGGCCAGATCGCTCGTGGATCTACCAATAAGTCGATCGCAAACCAACTCGGGCTTTCCCTCCGGACGGTAGAGGGGTATGTTTCGAACGTCTTGACCAAACTGGGTGTCTCCTCGAGGACAGAGGCGGCGCTGTATGCAATCGCAAACCACCTACTACCCGATGACTATGGCGACTCAGAGTCGTAAAGACGAGTGGCGGCTCATCGCTAAAAAGGTCAGTCACCCACCAACCGCTGACTTTAGGTTCTGGGTGGTGCAGCTGATGGTGATTTTCATCGCCCTGACCCACCTCTACGTCGACATAAACTACTCCAAGCTGTCGGGCTTCCCAGACGGTATACCGGTAGCGCTCTTGATACTGCCGGTCGGCTATGCCGCCTTACACTTTGGACTCTCAGGTTCAGCCGCTACTGGGCTTTGGGCGATGGTCTTGTGGCTTCCCGATCTACTGCTACCCCACGACAAGGGACACGCTGGATCTGACCTATTGAGCCTAATTCTTGTCGAAGTGGTCGCCTTTATCGTCGGACAGAGGGTCGAAGCCGAGAGGGAGACCCACTCCAGGGTGGAGAATGCGACGCTGGAGAGGCTATTGGCCGAGGCGAGATACCGGCAGCTTTTCAATGCCAATGCCTCCCCGATTCTCGTCTTTGATTCCGAGTGCGCTGTTCGGGACATCAATCCAGCCGCCAAGAAGATATTTGGGGATAGCGTCATTGGCTCCTCGGTGGAGGAACTTTTGGCAACTAAATGCGGACTCGATATGGCAAAAGATACCATCGTCTCCCCCGGCGACGGTAAGGAGTATCGGGTAGATCTTGCGGCTTTAGGAGATAACTCGGGTGAGGAACTGATTCAAGTGGTACTGGAAGACGTGACCGCTGAGCGGAGGGAAAGGCTGAGGATCCGTAAGTATGCCGAGCTAGTGGTGGAAGCGGAGGAGGAGCAGAGAAAACAGCTTTCTCGGGAGCTTCACGATGAGCCTTTGCAGCTATTTCTGCACTTGGCGAGGCGTCTTGAGCTTTTGGGGGAGACCCAAGGAGTACCGGCTGGTGTCGTTGATGCCCTTTCCGAGACGAGGAATCAAGCCTTGCAAGCGGCGAACAGCCTGAGGAACATGGCCAGAAATCTGCGGCCGCCAGCCCTAGATCAGCTCGGACTTGTTCCCGCACTCTCGGGTTTGATCGCCGATTCCGAAGACCAGTTCAACTTCAAAGGAAGCCTAAAGGTAGTCGGAACTCAAGTTCGCCTAGCCCAAACCTTGGAACTCGTAGCTTTTAGAGTCGTGCAGGAGTCGATAAACAACACGGTCCGGCACGCTAACGCCAATAACCTCTTCGTTGAGGTTGAGTTCTGCGATGCGTGGCTTCGACTTACCATTACCGACGACGGTGGGGGCTTTGATTGGGAGGCGGTGGAAGGAATTTCCGAGGGCCATCTTGGTCTAGTAGGTATGAGAGAGCGGGTTACTTCGATCGGTGGTGAAGTATCCATAGAGTCGCGGCTGGGCGCGGGCACGACCGTCGTCGCACAGATCCCCCTCGTCCGAGATACCATGGCGAAGCTGGAACTCATTGAAGGCGCCTTTAAAAGTATCTGATACTCGAGAGCCAGCGATGTAGGCTCCAAGGAGAGCGGGAACTATCGGCTCGAGGTGTCTTTCAGGAACTCCCACACGACCTCTTCGGTCTCGAGGATCTTTAGGTCTCGGCGAAGGAGTCGCAACAGCTTCTCTTCGAGCATCTTGTGTGCCCGGATCTTCGCTCTTTTCGTCGTTGACCCGTAGGTCAGGGCGGAGAAGATCAACAGAATAACCACCGCCGATACCGCAAAGATACCGATCAGACTGACCGCAACAGCCACGGCCGCAACAACACTCAAGGGTCCTACCACGGGGTTATTATGCCGCTGGACTTTATTGTGTCCAACCCGAGTAGCACCTACAGCGCGGGGGCAATTCCACCTAGGGGACGCAATAGGTGGCTAGGTAACACGGGAGAACTACCTAGCGGGATACCGCATAAACACCCAGGTTGGAAATAAACCGACGAGGTTAACATCGAGGTAGGGACCTATGTCACCTGTTTATTAGGGCGAAATGGCAGAAAAGACGCTCCCGAAGTAAATCACGCTCACTCAGGCCAATTTTATTAGCTGGATTGATAGGAAAAGCGCACATTTTGCTTAGGACCGATCTAGGACCATAGCTTGTGGTGGCTGTCGGCGTATAACTGCCGCCATTTGACCCGTCAGTTCGAATTCGCTACGAGTCGGCGTAAATACCTGTTGCGCTCTTTGTCGGCTTCTACCCGTGGGTAGCCCGTACGCACCCGTGCCAGTTCCCAGCAGATCAAATTGCCGACTCGATAGATGGGCGCCAATTCGATATGGCAGTTCTACTCCGCCGAGTCGAGGGTTGGAGCCCTTTGTCGGAAGCATCATTCGAACAAAAGCTCGCCTGGAACTTAAATCGAGCGTCCGATTGCCAACCTGGCCTTGTTCTGCCTGCTAGCGACTTTCATCGAAGTGCTCATGAGACGGAGCTGCTCGGCAGGTGTTCTGTCAAAAAAGACGCGACCCGACCCGGCTTTAGCTAAAAGCGCGCCAACTTTCTCGAAACAGAGCCGGTGGTCGGACTCGAACCGACGACCTGACGATTACAAATCGCCTGCGCTACCAGCTGCGCCACACCGGCCGACTCAACGAATCTAATCGCCTTTGAGTCTTTGTCTCACATCTATCGGGCTAAAGTGTTGCCTCTTGCGGATTTAGAGACTCCTGGGCCATAACTGACCCGTCGAGATGTTCCGCAACCTCGACCTGAATCTTCCTGGCTTTAGCCGAAGCTAGGATCGGAACTCGAACTTGTAGTACCCCAGAGTCGTACCTTGCGGTGACGGCTTGGGTGTCGAGGTGTTCTGCGAGCCGGATTGATCGCTGATACTTTCCGTGATAGCGACCAGAAAGCAGCACTTCGGTCCCGTTGCGCCTGGGGCTGGTCCGAACGGCGCTCACGGAGAGGATATCATTTTCGACCACGACCTCGATCTGCTCTGGGTCAAATCCTGGTAGATCGATATCGACGATGTAGACGTCACCATCTCGGTATGCGTCGATTCCTGAAGTGCTAAAGGAGTCGGATAGCATTGCGCTCGCTAAACCCTCAAAGTGCCTCATTGGATCGATCTTCATCAGCATTGTGTGCTCCTTTTCTATGGACTCCACTCAGTTCTTACGACTAGCTTAACCTAACTCAGAAAAGATTATTTCAGAAAACTCAGAAAAGTTGATAGATAGAGACTCAAGTTTTGGCTGGCTCGATTTGAGTCGATAGCTCCACTTTTGGCTATATGATCCGAATAGTGATTTTCGGTCGAACTTTTTATCTTTTGTCGCCACTTAACCTCTATATGTGCTTTGATTCTGGGATCAGTGGTGAAAAGTGAAGGGCCGACGGGCCCTGGTCGGTCTCATTCTGGTACTTGCACAGGTAGGAATTGGCTACGCGCTGCTTAGCTCGGCTTCCGCCAATTCGACCGTCTCGGCGGCGCTTAGCACTACGAGTTCTACCTCGGTTACTACCTCCTCTACGGTCCCTGCCCTGTCCTCAACGACGACCGTTGCGCCTACAACGACGTCGACTACCGTTCCAGTCCCACCGTCGACTACCTCTTCGACAACTACCACAGTCGTCCTGTCTCCCTCTACCACCAACGCCTATTCAAGCGTGACGGTGAGGGTTGCCAATGGAACTCAAGTACCCGGATTAGCGGGCAAGATCACCAACTATCTCGCCTCAAAGGGATATGACGTAGTTGCCCCGGTGAATGCGAACGCTCAGGCATCGGCTTCGATGGTCTACTACTCTTCTGGATTCCAATACCAAGCGATCACTTTGGCCCAGGACTTGGCCCTGAGTCAGGCCTCGGTCGCCCCTTATTCGACTTCGGTTCCCCTTAACCTTCCAGAAGAGGACATTACGGTAGTTGTCGGTCCAGACCTCTCGGTATTTGCTACCGGCTAGCGCCGTCTTTGGGTGGAAGGTTCTTTGCCAAGCGGAATGAATAGTTGGCATACTGTCCAATCAAGAGAGGCGACCAGCCGTTGCTAGTTATAGCCCCCGACAAGTTCAAAGGGACGGCTTCAGCACTTGAGGTGGCGCGCTGGTGCGAAGAAGTCGCCAAAGAATTGGGACAGCAGACCGTCAGTTTCGCAATGTCCGACGGTGGAGAGGGTCTGCTTGACGCAATTGGCGGGGAGATCTTTGAAGATTTGGTCACTTCACCCTTGGGTAGGGAAGTCTATGCAAAATGGTCGATGCGGGACAAGACTGCGGTCATCGAGATGGCCAGGGCCTCTGGACTCTCATTGGTGGGCGGGGCGGAACAGAATGATCCGATGAGAGCGACTACCAAGGGAACCGGTCAGCTGATCGTCAAGGCGGTTCAAAGGGGCGCAGAAGAGGTTCTTGTGGGTTGTGGAGGCTCTGCGACGATTGACGGAGGAGTCGGAGCCTTAGCGGCTATGGAGCCCCTTGGGCAGTTCCAAGGGGTGGCTCTAAGAGCCCTCGTTGATACTCGAACGAAGTTCTTGGATGCAGCCAAGGAGTTTGGACCACAAAAAGGTGCGAGCGATTCTCAGGTTAGGGAATTAACTCTACGGC